>NZ_JARUWY010000030.1:0-4021 GCF_030433815.1 Paenibacillus sp. PsM32
CAACTGACTTGTAATCAGTAGGTCGGGGGTTCAAATCCTCTCGCCGGCACCATTTATTTTTAATATTAATTTGATTGCTATGGCGGTCGTGGCGAAGGGGTTAACGCACCGGACTGTGACTCCGGCATTCGTGGGTTCAAGTCCCATCGGTCGCCCTTTATAATCTTATAAAGAATTAGCTTGATATTAGTATTAAAATGATGTAATATGTAATATGTATGTTAAATCAATACTATTACTGCCTAAATTGTATGAGTCATTAGCTCAGTCGGTAGAGCACCTGACTTTTAATCAGGGTGTCGAAGGTTCGAGCCCTTCATGACTCACCATTTTTCTTATATGCGCGTGTGGCGGAATTGGCAGACGCACTAGACTTAGGATCTAGCGTCTCACGACGTGGGGGTTCAAGTCCCTCCACGCGCATAGATTTTGCGGACGTGGCTCAGCGGTAGAGCATCGCCTTGCCAAGGCGAGGGTCGTGGGTTCGATTCCCATCGTCCGCTCCAATCTTTATTCAGTGTAGAGCGTATATATTATATACGTTTTTATTCTACGCTTTAATTCATATAACAACTATATTTGTTTATAGTTGGCATGTGTAAGATTTGATTAACATGGTTATTCAGGGTTTATAAGATACCTGATGTTAACCATATCCTCTTAATCCGCGGGTGTAGTTCAATGGTAGAACTTCAGCCTTCCAAGCTGATAGCGTGGGTTCGATTCCCATCACCCGCTTTATAAAAAAGGATGTCTGCATTATGCAGGCATCCTTTTTAGTTTTCTATTAATTTAATGGGCTAAAGAATGCGATAAGTGATAAAGGATTATAGATATAGGTTGAATAGTATTGGATAAAAAAGAAACAGCACAGAAGTAACTCTTATTCTGTACTGTTTCTTTTTATATTACTTTGTTTTTTATGTTGCTTTGCATGTATTTAAAATATATTTTAAACGTATTTAGCTAGGTATTAGTTTTAAAAGATTATTTTAAATTCCAGCGTAAAATCATGCCCATCTGGGTGAGTCCTGCACCAAAACCATATAGTAATACGGTATCTCCATTTTTTAATTTATGATCATCTCTTCCTAATTGTAAAGCTAGAGGAATTGAAGCAGAAGAAGTGTTACCATACCATTCAGCACTGGTAAGTGTATGGTCTAGAGAAAATCCTGTTTTTTCACAAATCGAATCAATCATTTTGAGATTAGCGCTATGGGGAACGAACCAATTAATATTGGTAAGGGATTGATTGGTCTGATCTAAAAGGTTTTGAATGCCTTTTGGTACTGTACGTACAGCCCATTTATAGACTTCACGACCATTTTGTACGATTTTACCATTGCCCAGCATCGCTTGATTATTGATTTGATCGGATAATCCGGTACGGTATACATGTTCTCCACCAGAACCATCGCTATCCATAAAAGTTCCTAGAAAGCTAGGTTGTTCTGGATCGTATTCGACTAAGGCTGCACCGGCACCATCACCGAATAAAATACATGTGCTGCGATCGGTATAATCTGTTATTTTGCTCATCGTTTCACTGGCAATCACTAGAATTTTGCGATGAAGACCTGATGTGATAAAGCTATTGGCTACATGAAGTGCATATACAAAGCCAGCACAAGTAGCATTGAGATCTATTGCACCAGCACCTTTGATATTGAAATAAGATTGAATTTGAGTAGCTGTACTTGGAAATACATAATCTGAAGTGGTAGTAGCCACAATAATGAGTTCTACATCTTCCAAAGTACCTGGATAAGTTTTTTGCAGATTTTTGACTGCTTCTATTCCGAGTGTAGATGTGAATTGTTGCTCATTAGCAATACGGCGTTCTCTTATCCCTGTACGTTGAACAATCCATTCGTCAGACGTATCGACTAGCTGTTCAAGATCAGTGTTAGTTAAACGTTTGTCGGGGACATAAGTTCCTAATGCTGTAAGACGAGCTGTTGAATGATTGATAAAGATCACCTCTATATATGATTTGAATGATGTGTATACACTGGAGTAATTGATAATTTGGTTAGATGCTGATTATCTTGTAATACAATGACTGTATAAACCGATTGTATTGACAGAGTTAGAGTATGATAGGGTATTTTATAAAAAGGTAGCATAATAATTGTATTTAACATTTTTTAATACTAGGTTATAGTACCAGGTACTAATTTATTTTAAATATAACCTATTTGAACAATATTGTAAATCGATTATTGATTTTGGGATGACTAAGTGATGTTGATATAGCTCGATTGGTTTTGAGGTAATAGTAAATGTTATAATGGAAGCATATGGAGTTATCATACCATACAGAATCATATTGTTTAAATCATGAGAAAAGTATATTTTAAATGATATGCTTTATTTTGTTTGTATGGACTGTTTTATAGTTGAAGTAGTATATAAGTTATACTATGTGGAAAGTGCTAATGATTCAGATCTGACGTAATTTATCATTTTCAGTGAGGTGACTATAGCAATGGATATCAGACAATTAACATTAGAAGATTTTGATGCACGAGCGGAATTAGGAATGTATGCTTTTCAATATCGTAAAACGGCAGAAGAACTGGAGAAAGAAAAACAACATTTTAAACCGGAAAGAACATGGGGCATTTTTGAAGAAGAGCAATTGAGTGCTCAACTGACATTGTTACCGTTACAAACGTACATACACGGGCAAGCTTTTGATATGGGTGGAATTGCTGGAGTCTCTACCTGGCCAGAAAAAAGAAGACAGGGATTGGTTGCGAAGTTATTAGATCATACATTGCAACAGATGAATGAAGCAGGGCAATCGATATCCTTTTTGCATCCGTTTCATTTCCCATTTTATCGTAAGTTTGGCTGGGAGACTTATATTGAATATCGTCAATATACTATTCCTACGAATAAGCTACCTGCTAAAGTTCAAGTTGAAGGTACAATAAAACGTGGTATTCGTGATTTGGATATTTTTAATGCTGTCTATGAAAAATATGCTTCTAGTTATAATGGAACACTGGTGAGAGATACCGAGCGTTGGGAACGAAAATTAGTACCGAATAGTGATTTGTTTACCGCTGTTTATTATAATCCTCAAGATCAAGCTTGTGGTTATCTTATTTATGAGATCAAAGATCAGAAAATGAATATTAAAGAATTGGTATCTCTTGATGAACGTTCACGCCAAGCACTATGGACTTTTATTTCCAACCACGATTCAATGGTGACTGAAGTTAATGTGCAAGCACCGATTGATGATTCGTTGTCGTATCTGTTGAATGATCCGCGTATTGAGCAACAGATCGTTCCTTATTTTATGGCGAGAATAGTTAATGTTAAAACGTTTCTTGAGCAATATCCATTTACAGTTGGTAAAGTAGAATCGTTATCGATCCGGGTGAATGATGCGACAGCAGAGTGGAACAATGGGATCTGGGATGTGCTTATTAATGATGAAGGTAAAGCGAAAGTGAGTCGGCGTGAAGCTTTGCCAGAAGGTTTGCAACAAGATCTCTGGGATCATAGTGATATCGATACAGATATTCAAGCATTAACTGTAGCATTGATGGGATATAAACGTCCGCTAGCTTTGTATAGTTGGGGGAAATGGAAAGGCAAGTTAGAAGCTGTTCATATTTTGGAATCACGGATTCCTTTTGCTACCACACATTTGATGGACTTTTTCTAAGCACATGTGAATGGGTGGAGTATTAGTGATGTACGTATAGAGTGATTTTTTAGAATGAACGCTTTAACTGGTGGAAGCTCTTATAGAACGTGAAAGCATATGAATAGTGATACTGTAAAGGAATCATACAGTTCAAATCGTAAATATAAACAGTATGATCTTTACAATGATAATTAAGGGAAAAAAGCTTATCTCTCTACTGAAGTGCATTATACACTTTGTAGAGGATAAGCTTTTTTTGAATATAGTTGCGCTTTTGTACTATCCGAGTATACTTTTGGTGACTGAATGACTGAATGACTGAATGACTGAATGACTGAATGACTGAATGACTGA
>NZ_JARUWY010000031.1:0-3769 GCF_030433815.1 Paenibacillus sp. PsM32
TACTGCTACTGCTACTGCTACTGCTACTGCTACTGCTACTGCTACTGCTACTGCTGTAAAAGTTTACTTTTGTATAAACAGATTACGAGGATAATCGAATATTTAGATCTCCTGCAATATATGAAATAACCAACTTCACTTTTTGTTTACTGGTAGCATAATTAGCTGATTTCCATTGCAATCGATTCTGCACTCCTTGTTGTCGTTCTGCTATAGGATAGCCATTCGATTCACAGCCAATCTGACCAAACAATAAATATGCTTCAATTTCTACACCATAATCTTCTGGTATCGAAAAGTCCAGATCTCCTAATATTCCTTGAAAATAAAGAACAGTCTCCGATTCATCAGGCATAGCCAGCGACAGATCACAATCAATATCTCCTATAGCGTGCCATGAACTAGAACTTTGCATCATCCACGGTTCACGATCATAACGCATATTTGTGATAAATCCTTGTTTCAAACGATATGGTTGTCCCCGATGTGCTTTATTAGCATGTACATAAAACCATCCTAACGATATCAAAGTAACCCCGACTACAATCATCAAATGATCTAATAACAATAACCCTAAGCCTATTCCGCCGAAAATATACCCTTGTCTCATCGCTCCACTACGTAAACGCATAATTCCAATTAGCAACAAAAGAAGTGCGGCAACCGTAAAAAAGCCAAATGATACACCCAAAAGCACCTGCAAGCCAATCGCAATTAATAACACTGCAAATATTTTTCTTTTTCTTCCCATAACCGCACCTCCTTTACTGCTAATAATAGAAAAGCCATACCCGCATGATGACACATACGCTGTATGGCTTCGCCTGTTCTAGCATATCATATTGTCATTTTAATAACTATGATTTACATCTATGAATAGCTATATCATATCTATGAACACTTAGTCTGCTCAAAAGAACAAATTAATATTGTGTATCTTCTTTAGAAAGAGATGGACCTTCAGATGGATTAGATTCAATGGTTTTAGGTGCCAATTTACTTTTCAGCAAATTCAATTGCTCATCCACTCTAAGTTGTTTTTCTGCATCTTCTGCACTCACATACGGGCTTGATCCATAACCAGAACGGTAAGGAGCACGAATTACATCTGCTTCTGCTTCCATTTGCATAATTTTTTCTTCCATGCGGTTAAATCCAAGCGAAGCGCCGCCTTTATCAATTGAATTTACAGAACTTACTTGAGCCATTTGTTTTTTCGCTTTTGCCATTTGAGCACGAGAAACCAATTCATTACGTTTGTTACGCATTTTGTAGAATTCGTCTTTCATTTCATGCAATTGGTTCATCATATCTGTCACTTGCTCTTTAGCTTGGCTATGCATTTCAGAATACTCAGTGAATTTTTGATCAAAATACAACTTTTCTTCTAGCAATTTACGTGCCACTTCTTCTTGACCATTTTTAAGTGCAGCGGTTGCTTGGCTTTCACGTTGCATACCTACACGTGCAGCTTCATCAAAACGTTGTTTCATACGACGTTCATTAGCCATTTGTTTAGCTACAGTAACCTCTGCTTGATGAATTTCTGCTTCCATATCACGCAGATATTGATTTAACATTACAATTGGATCTTCTACCTTATCTAGTAAATCATTCACCGATGCCTTAGTCATATCTTTCAATCTTTTAAAAACTCCCATATTATAAATCTCCCTTCTCATATTGAGCGACTTTTTTTCTTAATTGTTCTACTTCTTTACGTAAAGCTTTATTTTCAATACCTTCCATCATCGAATCAAGATCACCATTTGATTTGGATGTCTGATCTGGAGCTTGTTGTGGAGGGCGATTTTTCCCAAAATAACGAGAATTGCTTTTGTGTGGAGCATCATACGTATTAGGTTCATACGCATTTTGTGAAGTACCCCAGTATCCGCCATAACTTTGACGCGGACCATAACGATCTTCTTGATATTCTTCATGAAAAGGACTTTGTTCAAAAGGACGATATACTGGCGGTTGTTTAGGTACAATCAATGCAGCAATAATATAGATCAGCACTGTCGTTGTTCCGGTAAAAGGAATACTTAATATTAACAGAACCCGCAACAACGTAGGATTAATCTGAAAATATTCAGCTAGACCGCCACTAAGTCCCGTCAAAATCCGATCATGATTTGAACGATATAACTTCGGACGCATATTACTCCTCCTTACGATCTGCATCAAGCTTACGTCTTAACCGTTCCAATTCCTCATCTAACGACACACCATTCGTTGTGCCTGAACCAGAAGAATAAGAATCACCATTTCGCAAATCCCGTAATGCTTTGGCTTCAATCTCCCAATCGGAAATGCGATCTTCTAATCGTCCAAATGCTTGTGGTGTGCTTTGTACCGCATTACCAAAACGACGATTCATCTGTTGTTGCAAACGAAGAGTCTCCATACGAGCATAATAATACTCACGTTTGCTATAGACTGCTTGGTACTCTGATTTTAATGTATTTAATTGAGCCTGTACTTCTCGCAAAGCTTCTGTATTTTGATCCAACAATTCAGAATACTGATTTTCTTTTTCTTCATACATCACTTTTTCTTGCAAAGCCATACGAGCCAAATCTTCTTCTTCAGCCTGTAGAGCTAACATCGCTTGTTCTTCGCGCTTTTGACGCATCGCAGATGCCTGATCTACATGTTGTTTTAACTGACGTGTATGTTGAGTCACATGATGCTGCAATTGTTCAGCTTCTGTAATAGCACGTCGTGTATCTAAAAGAAATTGATCAATCATTCTCACAGGATCTTGACTCTGTTCTAATCTTTCATTTAAAGTAGCCACTGTAATATCACGTACACGTTTAAAAACGTTCATGAATAATTGCTCCCTCCCTTGCTTGATCACAAGTGATCTTTTTTGATATTCATCTATATCGTATTGCATCATATCGAACAAGTATGAATAACAGATGAAATCAACTATTAATAATATTTTACTACTTTTTTCAAAAATAACTTACAATATTTCGTAATAACATCTTATTATCTTTATATCGTACAATATAAATCGCTTTATTAGAATGTTACCCATTCACAGCTTGTACATCAACAATAAGAAGTGATTTACATAAAGAATATAATCTGTTTAGAACATTCTATTCTGTTCTTGTTGATGATGACGATTTTTTAGTAATGAATAGCCCCACCATATTAATGCGATTCCAATAGCAGGCCCGATAATCCAAGACAATTTAGCAAACAGGATACATGCACCTATAACGGATAATGCAATTCCCAAAAATCGATGTCCGCTTTGTAAAGCATAATATCCAAGTACAAGTAATGCGACTGGAAATAATAGTCCTATCAGATAACTGAGTAGACTATGTACTTCGGGTAAAAATTTGCCAAAAACCATCAACACACCGATGAAAATTAATGCAAAAGCAGCTATACTTTTACGATTTATGCGCAAATGTTCCACCTCCTTTACCTCGTTATTGGTATTCATCATTTTTGGTATACACTTCTTAGATGTTGATCTTTAGTCAAATAACAATACTTTAAGATTGTAAAGCAAGTACCTTTTCACTTTCCTATCTGGTTGTAGCAAATGTTGCCTTTGCCTTATATACACATTGTAAAGTAGAATTGTATTCTGCAAAATGGACTACAGGTGGTTTTTTATCCTAGACCTTAGACGGGGAGCCCTTGTGCATTATCAGTTTAACTTATACATATATTCAATTTAAGTACATACTACATACTACATACTACATACTACATACTACATACTACATACTACATA
>NZ_JARUWY010000032.1:0-3569 GCF_030433815.1 Paenibacillus sp. PsM32
AATAACTATGAATTATTTGGAGGAAATGATGATGAATGAAGTTGAAAAGTATATTGAAAAATTGTTAGAACAATCAAAACTTGTACAAAAAGATTATGATATTATTCTTTTGACAAATACTCGTTCTAAAACAAGAGCAATAAATAATCAATCCATAAATTATTCAGAAAATAATGAATTTTTCTCAGATCAAGAGTATGCAGAAATATTAAAAGGAATACAATCTTCAGGTTATTATGTTGAATCTTTTTTTAATGAGTTTGAATTTATCACCAAAACATTAGCAGAATCCTATTATAAAAATAGTAAAATTATTTATAATTTAACTAGACATGGAAATCATATAGGAAAAAAATCATTGATTCCTTCTTTTTGTGATTTATTGTCTATACCGTATACAGGTTCTAACGCTTTAGTAACATCTTTCTGTCGATCTAAGTACATGTACACTAAATATTTGTCTAGTCATGAAATAAATACTCCTAGAAGTTGGATCTATAATAGTGATGGCAGTTGGTTAAATAATCAAGAACCTCCTCATGGAACACAAATTCTAATTAAACCTATGCACGAATCTGCAAGTATTGGACTCGATTCATCCTCTATTCAAATATACGATAAAAATTATAAGTTTAATTTTCAAAAAGATATAAAAAACTCTATTTTAATTCAAGAATTTATTGATGGATTTGAATGTGAAGTTCCACTGCTTATTAGTGATAAAGTGTATACTTTAGAACCAGTAGGAATTTCAATAGAAGGTAAAATGAATTTAGAATCTAGAATTTTAACATCTGATTATTCTAATAATAATAACTATGGATTTTATGCACTAGAAGATAAATTTGAATCTAATATAGTTGACAAAATAAGAACCATTTCAAATTTAGTTGCAAATCTTGTAGGTTTAGAAAATTACGGAAGAATTGATTTTAGGATTACAAATAGTGGAGTACCTTATTTGATTGATATTGCAAGTTCTCCATATACAACTGAACATAGTTCTTTCGATTTTGCATTTAAAAAAATAGGTTTTAAAAATAAAGATATTTATAGTTCTATCATTAACATAGTAGCTAATAATATTGAGAACAAGTTCTTATAAAGAAGAAAATTGGAGATCCGAAAATAAAAATAATCTTGAATAGAATTGCGAACCAATATCTTCTTTTTCAGAATTATTTAAACACCAATCATCAAGTTGAACTGGTTCTAAACATATTCTTTGTTTTATAAGTTGCTTTAGAACATCATTTCTATGATATATTTTTTTGGCATTCTTTTTGTGAAATTCAGGAAATATATTTATTAACTTTTCAATATATAACTCGGCTTCTGACCAATTTTCTTGAACAATGTTTAAAGCCACATATATATTATTAATATAATAATCATAAAAACTATCTTGATTATCTAAAAGTATATTCTTTTTAAGAACGTATAATAAATTATGACACGTTGAATATTCTTTCTTAATAATATATAAATTTATTAAATTTATATACATGATAGCGTCTTTCTCGCTAGGTATGTCAGAAATCTCATTTTTAAATTTTTTAATAGTAATATCTAGTTTTTCCGAATCAAGAAATTTACTTCCTCTAAAAGTCACCAAAAATTCTGCTAAAAATAAATTATTGTAGATTTTTTGATGTGCAGGGAAAGTAATATAATCATATGTCTTAATTAGATTCAAACAAGCTTGCAAATGCGATATACTCTTATCATACTCTCCTAAAACTAATAAAATGCCTGAATAATTACAAAGCGAAAAATAATATTGAGTATAATCTTCAATTCTTTGAAAATACTCTACACTATCTTCAACATGAGTTTTAGAAAGTAATATAGTTTCAAATATAAAAGATTTTCTATTTATAATTTGGTTCATATAATTGTATAATTCTATCTCAGAATTTTCATTAACAAATTGTCTTAATTCATGTGCGATTTTTTCACTATTATCATAATCACTTAACTTATTTGAATACGTAGAAAATAATACGAAAGCGCATTGAGACCACTGTTCTTTTTCATTATTTTTTAAATATTCTAAGGAAAAAGAAATTTGTTTAACAGAATTCTCAACATTTTTTGTATCCATATTTAACATTAATGATACTAATAATCTTATTCTTAATACTTCAGAGTTGAATAAAATAGAACCATTTAATATTGTATTTAATATATCATGCGATTTTTTATACTCTTCTTTGATATATAACTCATATGCTAATTTTAAATTTAGAAAGTTTTTAAATTGTTTTTGCGTCTCATATTTAGAATCTTTATCTACTATCTCTTTTAATTTTGAAAATATATATTCACAGTCAGCAATATTATTACTTCTTTCCAAATTTCGAAAATAAGCCAATGTAAGTAACCCAATTATTTCATTGGATTTTTGTTTTTTTGTATCTGCTAATGATAAATGAAATGCCCTATTGAGGTATTTATCAGGTCTATTTTTTTGTAAATATTCTGCGTATTTACTATGCAATGTTAATTTTTTATCTTCTAATTGTTGATAAAACAATTTTTTCATAAGTTCGTTTGAAAATGAAAATTCATTGCTTTTTTGTAAGAAAAATCTCTCACATGAAAGTTCAAGAAATTCATCAATATCAGCTATTTCTGAACATAAGTACTTTATTTCTTTACTTTCAAAATCTTCACTTAAAATAGATAATATTTGCAATATTTTTGAAAACTCTTTCTGTTTCTCCCCAAATGCTTCTAATCTAAGTTCCAGTAATTTAGTCATATCAAACATTGTAGTATCAGTGGCAAAATCAGTAGGCTTAGATAGATAATACCCTTCAATTAAAAACTTTAGAAAATGCATATTTCCACCAGTCGCAGACATAATACGTGATAACTCGTCTAATTCAAAATTAATATCTTTATAACCCATTAAATTTAAAATTTCCGGTATATCATCTGTATTAGGAAGCTTTAGATTTAGTTTCAATAAATCACTATATAATATTTTAGAAGTATAATTTTCTTTATTTGTATCAGTAATCAGTATAATTTTCAAATTTTTATTTCTGGCTAATTTAGCAAAACTGTTTCTCAAAGACATTAGAAATCCTTGAGAAGCAGAATCCCAGTAATGAAAGTTATCTGCAACGATAACAATATTAGAAGTAGTTAGTTTTTTTAATTTATTTACAAAAAAATTTATTTTAGGATCAAACTCTTGACGTATTTTAAAAGTACTACTTAATCCCGCACTAATTATTTTTGGAATAATACCAGTTATATTGAAACTTATTCCAGTATTTTCTAACATTGGTGCTGTGACTTCTTTTGCAAAAGCAATAGTAGAAAAAGAATCTGTCAACTCCGATTTTCCTTCTATATAATATACAGTCCAATCTTCGTATTTTTTTATATTATTAATCGACTGTTTAATTAAATATGTTTTTCCGGATCCAACTTCTCCATATAAATGTAATACTTTATTTTGATCTGATAAAAGAGAATCTTCAATTTTAATTTGAATTTTTTTTTGATTTTTTGATAATGATTCTGTCATCATTTCCTCCAAATAATTCATAGTTATT
>NZ_JARUWY010000033.1:0-3411 GCF_030433815.1 Paenibacillus sp. PsM32
GCATCGCCTTGCCAAGGCGAGGGTCGTGGGTTCGATTCCCATCGTCCGCTCCAATATTTTCTAAATTTTATATGCGCCCTTAGCTCAGCTGGATAGAGCGTTTGACTACGAATCAAAAGGCCAGGAGTTCGAATCTCTTAGGGCGCGCCATTTTTATCTTGATTGGCCGGTGTGGCGGAATTGGCAGACGCGCGCGACTCAAAATCGTGAGGGAAACCGTGGGGGTTCGAGTCCCTTCACCGGCATATTATTTATCGGGACGTAGCTCAGCTTGGTAGAGCACCTGGTTTGGGTCCAGGGGGTCGCATGTTCAAATCGTGTCGTCCCGATACTAAAAAACCATTGATCGTAATGATCAATGGTTTTTTTATGTTCATTTATATTCGTTTTAATTTGCTTATGATAAATAGTTATAAGAATAATACAAAGATTGCTATAGCATCTACTGTATCGCCTTACATCTACTGATATAGATGAATTATACGTACATATTTATAGTTATGATTTTAATAAGAATAACTTAATCTAGCTTTGAAATGGAATAGATTTTATTGAAATGAAATTTTGTTATTTTATTAACTCAAGTGGATTTATATTTGCTATAATGAAATGAAAGAGATACATATGTTCGCCTATTTGGCTTTACTTGAATATATGATTAAGATGATGAGTAGTAGCAATTCTTACAATAAATCACTCTCTATCATCAGGAAAAACTCATTTTATTTATTTGGAAAACAGAATATATGTATTCATTATGATTACTATTTTATTTATAAAAAGAGTATTAATATTTATGTAATAGAACAAGGGAGAGATCGATTTGCGTGTAATGGGAATTGACCCCGGAATTGCGATTGTTGGTTTTGGGTTTATAGATAAAAATGGAAGCAAGTTGACTCCTGTTCAATACGGTTGTATTCAGACAGAAGCTCATACACCTGATGAAGATAGATTATTGCATGTATATGAAGGTACTGTACAATTAATTGAGAAGTATCAACCAGATACGGTTGCTTTTGAAAAACTATTTTTCAACCGTAACGTAACTAATGCGATGTCTGTGAGTCAGGCGCGTGGCGTGATGATCTTAGCAGCTAAACAAAAGGGTTTGCCTATTGCAGAATATACACCAATGCAAGTAAAACAAGCTGTTGTAGGGTATGGTAAAGCTGAAAAAAGGCAAGTTCAAGAAATGATTCGAATGTTTCTAAATTTGCAAAAAATTCCGAAACCTGATGATGTCGCTGATGCATTAGCTGTGGCTGTATGTCATGCTCATTCTTATGTGCTAAATTCGAAGATAAATGAGGTATTGAAAAAATGATTGATTTTTTGCGCGGGCCGATAGTGCATTTAGAAAATGAATATGTGGTTGTAGATATGCAAGGAATCGGGTATCGCGTATTTTGCCCTAACCCTTATGCATGGATGAAAGAAACAGGTGAAGTTACGATTTATATTCATCATCATGTACGTGAAGATGCAATTCAATTATTTGGATTCCCTACACGTGATGAACAGAAATTATTTCGCAAATTGATTGAAGTATCTGGTATTGGTCCACGTGTAGCTCTTGGTATTCTAAGTGGTGGTAGCCCTGAAGGTGTTGTTACTGCTATTTATCAAGAAAATATTACGTTTTTGACCAAACTGCCTGGGATCGGTAAAAAGACTGCACAACGTATGATTCTGGATTTGAAAGATAAATTGGGTGGTATTGGTGATTCTATTATTGCTACAGGATTATTTGCTCCACCAACGACTAGTACTGCTTCTGGAGAAGTATGGCCTGAAGTACGTGATGGATTGAAAGCTCTGGGGTATACGGATACCGAATTGGATCGAATCTGGCAAACGTTGAAACACGAAGTATTCCCTGACGATACAGCCGATGATGTTATGAAGAGAGCATTAAAAATGTTGTATACTGGCTAACGTCATTACTATGCTAAATACATCGGAATAATAGAAATTCGTTCTATTTTGGTATATTTGGGAACAAAGCTAATGAAGGTGAAAGCTTAGTTCTATTTCGCACATATGATGAATAGTATAGTAATTGAGATCAATGGATACTATTTTAAAAAACGGCAATCTATGAACTTATCTTGTGCTAAATATTTATATTAGAATAGCTATGGTATATTTAAAGATAGTGGTAATGAAATTTTAAAAAGATTTAAAAAGACAGGTAGAACAGATGAAGGGGAGCGAATAAAGATGACGGATGACCGCATCATATCTGCTAACTTGATGATGGAAGACCAAGCGGTGGAACTGAGTCTACGTCCCCGTTACCTTTCAGAATATATCGGGCAAACTCGGATTAAAGAAAATATGAAAATTTATATTGAAGCTGCTAAGTTGAGAGGCGAGGCGTTGGATCATGTTCTTTTATATGGCCCCCCAGGGTTAGGTAAAACTACACTTGCTAACATTATTGCCAATGAGCTTGGTGTCAACTTAAGAACAACTTCAGGGCCTGCTATCGAGCGTCCTGGTGATCTAGCGGCTTTGCTGACTAATCTGCAAGATGGGGATGTATTGTTTATTGATGAGATTCATCGATTACATCGGTCTGTAGAAGAAGTCTTGTATCCGGCTATGGAAGATTCGGCGCTTGATATTATGATTGGTAAAGGACCTAGTGCTCGTTCAGTACGTTTGGACTTGCCACCATTTACATTGATTGGTGCAACAACACGTGCAGGTTTGTTATCTGCTCCTTTGCGTGATCGATTTGGAGTTGTGAGTCGGCTGGAATTATATACAGTCGATGAACTTTCCTTTATTGTAAGTCGGGGATCAGAGATACTTGGTATTGATATTGTAGGCGATGCAGCAGACGAGATTGCACTTCGTGGTAGAGGAACACCGCGTATTGCTAACCGGTTGCTTAAACGTGTACGGGATTATGCACAGGTACGTGGTGATGGAATTATCACACCTGAGATTGCAGACGAAGCATTGGATATGTTACAAGTCGATCCGCGAGGATTGGATCAGATTGATCATAAAGTACTGCAAGCGATGATTCATAATTTCCGCGGTGGTCCTGTAGGGTTGGATACTATCGCTGCCACTATCGGTGAAGAAGGTCAAACGATTGAAGATGTATATGAACCATATCTGCTTCAGTTAGGATTCCTACAACGTACTCCACGAGGACGTATTGTTACGCCTATGGCTTATGATTATTTGGGGATACCTATGCCCGATCATTTGAATGGAAAAGCATAAAATTGAACGAATCGAAAAGGCTGGTTATTTGTAGAGAGCAAGATGCTATAAATAACCAGCCTTTTTTTGCGATCAAAGAAGTTGCTTACTGTTCAGCTATCCGTATAATTTTGGAGTGTTGAGTGTTGAGTGTTGAGTGTTGAGTGTTGAGTGTTGAGTGTTGAGTGT
>NZ_JARUWY010000035.1:0-1033 GCF_030433815.1 Paenibacillus sp. PsM32
TGGTATTATCCCCTCAAGGTAGACAGTGAAAAAAGACCTCATGGTAAAATGAGATCAACACTGGAAACTGGAGGGGATTTTTTTATGGCCAAAAAAGGACAAACGTTCCACCGATACAGCGAAGAAACGAAACGGGAAGCGGTTCGATTGAGAAGCGAAGAAGGCTGGAGCTACCCTAAGATTATGGAGAGATTGGGGATCTCAAGCAAGACACAGATCGGGCAGTGGGTGAAAAAAAGTCAGACCAAGGAAGGCTTTACTGACCAACGTGGACGCTGGAACAAAACCCAATTTGAGAGTGTCGAAGAAGAAAATGCTTATCTTAAGGCCCAAGTCGAATACTTAAAAAAGCGCAATCCAAATCTACATGGGGAGGACAGTTGGATTTCCACGCCCGGTGCGAGTCCGTTCAAGAAATGAGCCGCCGCTATCCCCTCTCCACACTCTGCAAGCTTGCGGAGATTTCACGGGCGGGTTACTACAAATGGAAAAAGGGTCACCTCATGCGTGAGCAACGTCAGAACCGAGATGCGGATTTGAAAGCTCATCTTTTAAACATCCACCGACTTCGTCCCTATTTCGGAGTGCCTCGTATGCAGATGGCTCTGCGCCGAGAAGGCGTCGTGGTCAACCACAAAAAGGTGCGCCGTCTCATGCGCGAACTCTCGATTCGCTCTGTGATTCGCCAGAAGCGTCCCTTTGCGGGGCGCAAACCCTCCGTCTGTTTTGCGAATGTGTTGAACCGAGCTTTTGCTTCTGAAGCACCCGGACAAAAGCTCGTGACTGATGTGACGTATGTGCGAACAGGAAACACGTTTGTCTATTTATCCGTTGTGCTAGACTTGTACAACAACGAAGTAAAGGCTTGGGTCGTATCTGAGCGTAATGATCTGAAGCTTGTGACCGATACGATTGAACAATTGGACAACGAGAAAGGCTTGGTGCATTCGGACCAAGGTTTCCAATACACGACGAAAAGTTACGCTCATCTCTTGCAGACGAAAGGACTCACAGGAAGCCATTCCAGACGAGG
>NZ_JARUWY010000036.1:0-943 GCF_030433815.1 Paenibacillus sp. PsM32
GTATCAGGGGTAGGGGAGCGTTGAATGAAGATTGAAGGTGTACCGCAAGGAGCGCTGGACCTCATTCAAGTGAGAATGCCGGTATGAGTAACGAAAAGATCAGTGAGAATCTGATCCGCCGAAAACCCAAGGATTCCTGAGGAAGGCTCGTCCTCTCAGGGTAAGTCGGGACCTAAGGCGAGGCCGAAAGGCGTAGTCGACGGACAACAGGTTGAAATTCCTGTACCACCGAAAGCCGTTATGAGCAATGGGATGACGCAGGAGGATAGTGACGCGGACTGATGGATGTCCGTTCAAGCAGTGAGGCTGGTATGTAGGCAAATCCGCATACCGCAAGGCCAGGCTGTGATGAGGAGCGAAAATTGTAGTAGCGAAGGTCATGATTTCACACTGCCAAGAAAAGTCTCTAGCCAGGAAGCAGGTGCCCGTACCGTAAACCGACACAGGTGGGTGAGAAGAGAATTCTAAGGCGCGCGGAAGAACTCTCGTTAAGGAACTCGGCAAAATGACCCCGTAACTTCGGGAGAAGGGGTGCCCCGGTAGTGTGAATAGCACGAGGGGGCCGCAGTGAAAAGGCCCAAGCGACTGTTTAGCAAAAACACAGGTCTGTGCGAAGCCGCAAGGCGAAGTATACGGGCTGACGCCTGCCCGGTGCTGGAAGGTTAAGGGGAGTGGTTAGCGCAAGCGAAGCTATGAACCGAAGCCCCAGTAAACGGCGGCCGTAACTATAACGGTCCTAAGGTAGCGAAATTCCTTGTCAGGTAAATTCTGACCCGCACGAATGGCGTAACGATTTGGGCGCTGTCTCAACGAGAGATCCGGTGAAATTTTAATACCTGTGAAGATGCAGGTTACCCGCGACAAGACGGAAAGACCCCATGGAGCTTTACTGCAACTTGATATTGAACTGGGGTGCGATTTGTACAGGATAGGTGGGAGCCGT
>NZ_JARUWY010000037.1:0-820 GCF_030433815.1 Paenibacillus sp. PsM32
TCTCTCCGAGACGGATCCCGAGTAGTGCGGGGCACGTGAAACCCCGTATGAATCTGCCAGGACCATCTGGTAAGGCTAAATACTCCCTAGCGACCGATAGTGAAGCAGTACCGTGAGGGAAAGGTGAAAAGGACCCCGGAAGGGGAGTGAAATAGAACCTGAAACCGTGTGCTTACAAAAAGTCAGAGCCCTATTACTGGGTGATGGCGTGCCTTTTGTAGAATGAACCGGCGAGTTACGTTCCCGTGCAAGGTTAAGGTGAAAAGCCGGAGCCGCAGCGAAAGCGAGTCTGAATAGGGCGATGAAGTACGTGGACGTAGACCCGAAACCAGGTGATCTACCCCTGTCCAGGGTGAAGGTACGGTAACACGTACTGGAGGCCCGAACCCACGCACGTTGAAAAGTGCGGGGATGAGGTGGGGGTAGCGGAGAAATTCCAATCGAACCTGGAGATAGCTGGTTCTCCCCGAAATAGCTTTAGGGCTAGCCTCGGAAGGTGAGTCGTGGAGGTAGAGCACTGATTGGATGCGGGGCCCGCAAGGGTTACCAAGTTCAGTCAAACTCCGAATGCCACAGACTTTATTCCGGGAGTCAGACAGTGAGTGCTAAGATCCATTGTCGAAAGGGAAACAGCCCAGACCATCAGCTAAGGTCCCCAAGTGTGTGTTAAGTGGGAAAGGATGTGAAGTTGCACAGACAACCAGGATGTTGGCTTAGAAGCAGCCACCATTGAAAGAGTGCGTAATAGCTCACTGGTCGAGTGACTTTGCGCCGAAAATGTAACGGGGCTAAACACACCACCGAAGCTATGGCTTGATAC
>NZ_JARUWY010000038.1:0-688 GCF_030433815.1 Paenibacillus sp. PsM32
GACATCGGAGCGCAAGCTTCGGTTGAGGCGCCGTTGGGATACCACCCTGATCGCATTTGAGTTCTAACCTCGTACCGTGATCCGGTACAGGGACCGTGTCAGGTGGGCAGTTTGACTGGGGCGGTCGCCTCCTAAAGTGTAACGGAGGCGCCCTAAGGTTCCCTCAGAATGGTTGGAAATCATTCGAAGAGTGTAAAGGCATAAGGGAGCTTGACTGCGAGACAGACACGTCGAGCAGGGACGAAAGTCGGGCTTAGTGATCCGGTGGTACCGCATGGAAGGGCCATCGCTCAACGGATAAAAGCTACCCTGGGGATAACAGGCTTATCTCCCCCAAGAGTCCACATCGACGGGGAGGTTTGGCACCTCGATGTCGGCTCATCGCATCCTGGGGCTGAAGTAGGTCCCAAGGGTTGGGCTGTTCGCCCATTAAAGCGGTACGCGAGCTGGGTTCAGAACGTCGTGAGACAGTTCGGTCCCTATCTGTCGTGGGCGTAGGAAATTTGAGAGGAGCTGTCCTTAGTACGAGAGGACCGGGATGGACGCACCGCTGGTGTACCAGTTGTTCCGCCAGGAGCATCGCTGGGTAGCTACGTGCGGAAGGGATAAGCGCTGAAAGCATCTAAGCGTGAAGCCCCCCTCAAGATGAGATTTCCCAGTATGTAAGACCCCTTGTAGACGACGAGGT
>NZ_JARUWY010000039.1:0-587 GCF_030433815.1 Paenibacillus sp. PsM32
TTTCCTTCGGGACAAAGGAGACAGGTGGTGCATGGTTGTCGTCAGCTCGTGTCGTGAGATGTTGGGTTAAGTCCCGCAACGAGCGCAACCCTTATGCTTAGTTGCCAGCACATCATGGTGGGCACTCTAAGCAGACTGCCGGTGACAAACCGGAGGAAGGTGGGGATGACGTCAAATCATCATGCCCCTTATGACTTGGGCTACACACGTACTACAATGGCCGGTACAACGGGAAGCAATATCGCAAGATGGAGCCAATCCTTAAAAGCCGGTCTCAGTTCGGATTGCAGGCTGCAACTCGCCTGCATGAAGTCGGAATTGCTAGTAATCGCGGATCAGCATGCCGCGGTGAATACGTTCCCGGGTCTTGTACACACCGCCCGTCACACCACGAGAGTTTGCAACACCCGAAGTCGGTGGGGTAACCGCAAGGAGCCAGCCGCCGAAGGTGGGGTAGATGATTGGGGTGAAGTCGTAACAAGGTAGCCGTATCGGAAGGTGCGGCTGGATCACCTCCTTTCTATGGAGAATCGTTTCCTGCAACGGAAACATTCGAACGTCTTTCTTTCGGGAAAGACAAACGCAGA
>NZ_JARUWY010000003.1:0-494209 GCF_030433815.1 Paenibacillus sp. PsM32
TGTATGTGTATGTGTATGTGTATGTGTATGTGTATGTGTATGTGTATGTGTATGTGTATGTCCAGTTAAATGAAGGAGGATTCCTATTGAATACAAAGTTGATACCGTCACTTTCTCCAACTAACACGAAAGTATCTACTGCAATTATAGATCAAGTTCATAAGATCATCGAAGATGAAAAAGTAAATCGTTCTCCGCATATGATCTCACGAAAACCTGTATGTGCTTTTATTTATGATCTGGATACATTACGTCAACGTACACGTAGCAAAGTAGAGGATATGCCGGCAAGAACTAACTTATTTTATGCAGTCAAAGCAAATCCTGAGCCACGCATTATTACAGTATTAGCGCCAATTGTAGACGGTTTTGAAACGGCATCGATCGGCGAAGTGCATACTATTCGGCTGATCGATCCCGATGTTCCTATTATTTTTGGTGGCCCGGGTAAAAAAGATAGCGAAATCGAGCAAGCGATTGATCATAATGTGATGTTGATTCATGCAGAAAGTATGCATGAAATTCGTAGAATTGCATGGATTGCCGAGCAGAAAAGCAAAACAGTGCGCATTTTACTACGTGTGAATGTCAGAAAGACTATTCCTACAGGAACCGTCACGATGGGTGGTAAGCCGACTCAATTCGGGATTGATGAAGCGCAGATTGCAGAAGCGATCGAATGTGTACAGTCTTTGCCACAACTAACGCTAGCTGGATTTCATATGCATTCAGTATCCAACAATCTGGATGCACAGCTACATGTCGAATTGGTCAATATGTATATTCAATTGGTGAGTCAGTGGATCAGTCAATACCAGCTATCGATTCAATATGTTAATGCAGGTGGGGGATTTGGCATTTGTTATACAGAGCCAGATACTCATTTTGCATGGGATACTTTTATAAAAGGTCTTGATGATATCTGGAATGAAGACGTATTGCCAGGAGTAGAACTTATCTTCGAGCCGGGTCGTTATCTGGTTGCTCATGCAGGATATTATGCGTCAGAAGTGATTGATCTGAAATGCAATCATCATAAACATTACGCTATTTTGCGTGGAGGAACACATCATTTTCGTTTACCTGTCTCATGGGGACATAATCAACCTTTTGAACTCATCGCTATACAGCAGTGGGATTATCCTTTTGAGCGTCCACATCAAGAGCAGATTACGATAACACTGGCAGGAGAACTATGTACACCCAAAGATGTACTTGCTCAAGATGTAAAAGTAGAACAGATTGCTGTAGGAGATATTGTTTTATTTTCGATAGCAGGTGCTTATGCTTGGACAATATCACATCATGATTTTTTGAGTCATCCTCATCCCGATATGATCTATATTGATAACCAAATAGGAGGTTATGAACCGCTATGAATTGGAACGAAGTTTTAGAACCGTTAACTGCTAAGAACAATCCATCTATCGATCTACAATCTGTATCTTCCAATCCTACCTATACAGAGCAGACAGAACAGCAAGTGAAGCGAAGTATAGCATCAGAGCAGATTATGCAAGATTTGATCAATACATTACTAGCTGAAAAGGTCTGGTCAGATCACGAATTACAATTGCTGTCTACAGAGGAATTGAAGCATCGCATCATTTCATCGGCATCAGCTTTGTCCACTATCCAGCAAGCAGAAGCATTAACAGCGATCTCTTCGCTAACGGATACCAAGACATTAGAAAATAGCTTGTGGTATCTCTGGAATATAGAGTCGCCCCAACATGATCTATCTGTATCATCTGCTCCGGCACAGATTATAGATACACCTGCATATACCATTATTTTTCCTGTAAAATCAGCGATTGTTCAACCTTATCGTTATATACCTGCTAGCACGTCTATATATGCTTATCATGCTAACTCTACTGATTCATATTCTAATAGCGTCGAGGCAACTCAGATCAATACTCATGTCTATGCGGTTCGTTATTCTGATATACTCTCAGCCGATCAACCGTCGTCTGTCCTACAGATCATCGCATTAACACCGACACAATTGATGAAGATTGTAAATGATCAATGCTTTACTGCCACTTATCGAGAACAACCCGGTGTAGAGCGCTTTGTGCAGTTATTAGAAGAGACAATTCAGCAGACCACTTGGTCATTAGAACATAATTTAGCTCCAGTATCTTTATTTGATCTGTCAGCCAGCGAATTTTTTCAACATATGGAGCGGTATGCTTCATTAAGAGATCGACCTTTTCATCCAGTATCCAAAGCCAAAGTTGGATTAAATGAGCAAGATTATCGTCAATATAGTGCAGAGTTCGCTCAACCCGTGACATTGTGCTGGGTGGCTATTAAGCGTCATGTTGTGATGGAAGGCGAAGCTCTGGTTGGCAGAACGGTTCTGGATTATCAATTATATGATTATCGTCAAAATAGTTCATTAGCAAATGATCTGTCTGAACCGATGTTTGATCTATTATCTAGTGATCAACAACAGCAAGTCATACAAGCTATGCAACAGCAAGGGTTAGATCAAGCAGAATATATAGCAATTCCTGTTCATCCATGGCAATTTCAGTATAATTTGCCGCAATATTTAGCAACAGCACAGCAACAAGGCGATTGGGTAGACCTTCAGCTTCAAATCGGTCTATTTGAAGCTACTTCATCGGTACGTTCGTTATCGCCTACAGATCATAGTCCGCATTATCTCAAATTACCGCTTAGTGTATTTTCATTAGGGGCTTCTCGTTATTTGCCAGCTGTCAAATTGATAAACGGGCAGCGTGGACAATCTATGCTAGAACAAGCGCTGGATCGTGATCAGATATTGAATGAACAGTTACTTCTATGTGATGAAAATCGTTGGTGGGCGTATATGCCTGAAGCAGGAAGTCTATTTGATGATGAACCGAGACATCTAGCCGCAATGGTACGTACTTATCCTGAGTCATTGATTACAGGTGCGCAAGGAGAACGATTATTACCGATGTCTGCTCTATCTGTAATTTTACCTGCACCGATCAATGCTTCGCGTGAAGGACACTTTTTCGATGAATGGATGATTGCACGTCATCTGCAAGTGACAGAAGAATCGGTATGTACATTATTTGGCGAAGTCTGTCAGACCTTTTTCCAGATCAATTTGCGACTATTCCGACTAGGACTGATGCCAGAATTGCATGGACAGAATAGCGTATTGGTCTGGCAAAACGGTCATATCAAGCAGATGCTTTTACGAGATCATGATTCTGTACGATTGCATTTACCATGGCTTCGCAAGCAAGGTATCGCTGATCCTCAGTATATGATTCGACCCGGTTATTCAAATAGCTTGTACAATGATACACCGACAGAATTACTGTTTTATTTGCAAACGTTAGGGATTCAAGTGAACTTGTATGCAATTATAGATTCGTTATGTACGGTATACGATATACAAGAAAATATATTATGGACAGTATTACGAGATCAATTGATCGAGCAGTTAGATGAAATACCTTTTGAAGCAGAAGTACGACAAGAAATAGATGGTGTATTGTTCGACAAAGCAGAATGGCCGCTTAAATTGTTAGTGAAGCCTTTATTAGAACAAGCAGGTGTACCCGGCAGTATGCCATCCGGTCAAAGTACAATTCAAAATCCATTTGCACAACTGTGATCCAAAGACTCATTTGCTACAACAATTTACTTTTGCGTCTAAATCTATATAATGAGAATAGTTCTCAGAAATGTGATAATTATTCTCAATCTATGTAGAAAGGCGACGAGTAATGAGTAAGATATTAGATCAGTATCGACAATTTCCTTCCTATATTTATAAATTACAGACTGTGCAATATGCGGATCAAGTGTTACCACGCTACGACGCTATATTGCATAGTCTTTTACTATTTAAAGAAGCCAAAGGACAGATCATTATTAACGGTAATCGCTATGATCTTCATCAGCAAAAAGTATTTCTAGTTCCACCACATGCTTCGCTGAAAATCATGGTTGATAGCGATACTCGTACCGAATATTATATGCTTTCTTTTCATGTACTACAGCCTGATATACAGGGTAGTTTTGTACCGATAGAATTGCTCGGGTTATATGAGCTTCATGTGGCTCACTTTCGCTGGTTTGTTGATCGAGTGCGTGAGATTCAAGAAAAGCACGATCAAGAGAATTTATGGGATCAGATGAAAGCGAATATTATTTTCCAAGAACTGTTGATTCATTTGTTCAAAGAAGATGCTCAAGAACAGAAGCCTGATATGAATCAAGCGATAGCGGCTACACTGGATCATATGGAACAGCATTATGCTACATCGATTACTCGCAATCAATTAGCCGAGATTGCAGGCATGAGTGCAGATTATTATTCGCGTGCTTTCAAAAAAGTAGTCGGGAAAAGTCCGATGGAGCATCTTACTGAACTTCGGATCACTCAGTCCAAAGAAGTGTTATTGCTGTCTAATGATTCTTTTCGTTCGGTAGCACAGCAAGTAGGGTTCAGTGACGAATTTTATTTTAGTCGCAAATTCAAAGCTGTAACCGGGCGCTCACCCAAATCGTATATTCACAATATTCGTTATTCGAACAAAATCGCTTCACTCAAACATTTATTAACCGGTCATCTGGTAGCACTTGGAATAGAACCTTATGCAGCCGTTATTAATAATGCTTATCCTGTGACGACTCAATTTGAACATACGATTCCGATCGGAGATAGTAAGCCTGATCTGGAGAAGTTAATGAATGCTCAACCCGATCTGATCGTAACTTGTGAATTTCGAGATTTTGAAAAGTCACAAAAAGAAAAAATGTATGAGCAGATTGCACCTACTATCACATTGCCTTTTTTTGAAGATTGGCGTGTCCATTTTCAAACGATTGCACGAATTGTAGGTAAAGATCAAGAAGCTCAAGTGTGGTTAGAACAATATGCAGATATCGCCCAATTATTACGTCAACAATTGAAACATACATTTGGTTCACGTTCATTGCTAATTCTTGGTGTAGGAGAGAGCAAGATCTGTATCTATGGCAAGCGCAATCTAGGAGCTGTATTGTACAACGATCTAGGATTTACAATGCCTGCCGGAGTAGAGAATATCGCTCATTATTTTGAAATTCAACCGGAAGACTTGATGCATTATGATGCAGATTGTATATTGATTACTCCTTTTCAGCATGATGGTACAGTAGGGATGCAAGCTGGCATTGAGCAAGGTATTTTCCGTTTGTGTGCTCATCCGATCTGGCAACAGCTCCAAGCTGTACAGTATGATTCAGTCTATGAAATGTATACGACTCAACATATGCATACCTGTTATAACTCTTTTTCACATCTGATGTTATTAGAAAAAGTACGTCAATTGTTTTTGGATAAAAACGACAAATGACGGATTATTCCAAGCACTAGACTGAATTGTCCATGTTAAAGGAAAAGACGTTCACTATAATTAATAATGAGAATCAATATCAATTGTAGTGAACAGAAAGGGAGAATAAAGACCATGTTGAAAGGCAAATCGTTCAAAGGTATACATATGTTGTGCATCATGATGATTATCGTGATTATCCTTGCGGGTTGTGGTGCAAATAACAATAAAAGTGCAGTTGATCCAACAGCGCAAGCGGCAGGCGAAAATGCTAATGCAGAAGCAGCAACACGTACAATTCAGCATGAAATGGGTAGCACAGAGATAAAAGGAACACCCAAACGGATTGTGACATTATATCAAGGCGCAACTGATGTATTAGTCGCTTATGGTGTAAAACCTGTAGGTGTAGTAGAAGCGCATACAGGAGAACCTGCTTATGATTATTTGAAAACTGATCTGACAGGTGTGCCTACAGTTGGACTTGAAACACAGCCAAATCTCGAAGAAATTTATAATTTAAAACCGGATCTTATTATCGGTTCCAAATTCCGTAATGAAGCAACGTATGCTCAGTTGTCCGAGATTGCTCCTACTGTGATGGTGGATCAAGTCTATGATTGGAAAAAAACGCTTGATCTAGTCGGTCAAGTCTTAAATGAACAGGATAAAGGAAAGCAACTGTTGCAAGCGTGGGAAGATCGTGTAGCTGATTTCAAAAAGAAAATGGGAGATCGTTTGCCTATTCAAGCTTCTATTGTGAACTTCCGCGCTGATCATGCTCGTATTTATTATATGGGTTATGCAGGGTTGATATTGAAAGAGCTTGGATTTACCCGCCCAGCATCGCAAGAACAAGAAGAGTGGGGAATCAAAGTAAATTCCAAAGAAAGTATTCCTGATATGGATGCTGATGTGATCTTTGTATTCGATTCAGGTACAGACAAAGCCGCTATCGAAAAAAATTATCAACAATGGACGAGTCACCCATTATGGAAAAACTTAAAAGCATACAAAAACAATCAAATCTACAAAGTCAACGAAGTGAATTGGAATCTAGCAGGCGGTTATATCTCAGCAGGTCTAATGTTAGATGAACTGTATGATATCTACAAATTAGAAAAGCCTCAAACCAAATAAGTGCAATTGGCTAGAACCTAGAATTTCTTAATAGGATAAAGGAGGAGAACAGGTAGTTTACATCACCTGCTCCTCCTTTTATCACATTTACTGGATAGGAGTATAGATGTAGTCCTGTTACTACAATCATTTAACAAAACGTAATCATGAAAGAGTGAATGTCTATTGGTTTTATTCAAAAGCAATACAGCCAAATGGTGCGGATTAATTATTACGTTATTATTATGTATCGTTGTTCTAGCGATTAGTCCGATGTTAGGGCGAACTTTTGTACCACTAAAAGAAGTGATCGCGGCGATACTTCATTACAATCCCGAATCGATAGCAGACGTGGTAGTGTATACAGAGCGATTGCCACGTGCCATTATCGGAATAGTAGTAGGAGCAAGTCTAGCGGTTGCAGGTGCATTGATGCAAGCACTGACACGCAATCCACTAGCTTCACCGAGTACATTTGGGATTAATGCAGGAGCTATCTTTTTTGTCGTGATAGCTAGTCTGCTATTTTCGATAACCGAAATGACGCAACTGATGTGGTTTGCTTTTGCAGGGGCATTAGTAGCGGCAGTAATCGTCTATGGATTGGGGTCGATAGGACGAGACGGATTAACACCGATAAAGATTGTACTCGCAGGATCAGCGATTCTGGCGTTATTTACTTCATTTACACAGGCGATGCTTGTTTTAAATGAAACAGGTATGCAAAATGTATTATTCTGGTTAGCTGGAGCGATTGGTGGACGAACATTAGCGATGTTACAACCAGTTCTGCCGTTGCTTACGATTGCAGGTATAACTGCATTATGTATGGGACGAGCGATCAATTTATTTGTCACCGGTGAAGAGATTGCCAAAGGCATGGGACAACGTGTGCTATTACTCAAACTGGTTATTGGTTTGATTATTGTTATTCTTGCAGGTGGTTCGGTAGCTATAGTTGGTGCTGTCGGATTTGTAGGGTTATTTATTCCTCATATTGCACGTGCACTTGTAGGAGCTGATTATCGCTGGATTATTCCATTTTCCGGTGCTTTGGGAGGTTTGTTGTTGATGACAGCAGATCTGGTGGCACGATTAGTGATTATACCAGCAGAGATTCCATTAGGTGTAATGACAGCATTTATCGGGGTACCGTTCTTTATCTATATCGCTCGTAAAGGAGTGACATGGAAATGAACAAACATAGATATTGGACATTACGCAGTCGTTCTGCGAGATTTCATATGCAAGTAGAAAAAAGATCTGTTCGTACTTTGGCGATACTGATAGCGCTTGTGATCATCATTGGCATTATAGGTGTAGGAATCGGAGAGACATGGATACATCCATGGGAAGTGATTAGAGCTATATTCGGTCACAGTTCAGGCAACTATGATTTTGTATTGTATCGCTTGCGCTTACCGCGTGCTGTTGTAGGTTTGCTAGCAGGAGCGGCGCTGGGCATGTCGGGTGCTATTTTACAAGGAATGATTCGTAATCCGTTAGCTTCACCAGATATTATCGGTATTACAGGTGGAGCGTCAGTGGCGGCTGTTTTATTTCTTTCATATGGAAATAGTGTATTTCATCTAAGTATCGACTGGTTACCTGTGGCAGCTATTACAGGAGCACTGGTTGTATCCGGGCTTATCTATCTATTGTCCTGGCAAAATGGTGTGACACCGATGCGACTGGTATTGATTGGGATAGGAATCTCAGCAGGAATGAGTGCACTGACTACTTTTATGCTTGTGATCAGTTCTTCGTTTACAGCAAGCAAAGTATATATCTGGTTAACAGGTAGTGTATATGGGGCTACATGGAGCGGAGTTTATTCTATTTTGCCTGTATGTATAGTAGCGATTCCATTACTTTTGTACTTTGCCCGTAGTCTTAATTCGCAAGAATTGGGTGATGATGTAGCGCTAGGTCTAGGTGTACGAGTGCAGAAGCATCGCTTGATGCTGTTACTATTAAGCGTGATTTTGGCAGGAAGTGCGGTAGCTGTAGTTGGAGCAGTTGGATTTGTCGGATTAATCGCACCACATATTGCCCGTAGATGGGTTGGTCGTACATTTGGCAGTGTTGCACTTGCCTCGGGATTGCTCGGAGCTTTACTGGTATTTGTAGCCGATGTTATCGCACGAACAGCTTTTTATCCTATTGATATTCCAGCAGGTATATTTACAGCGGCGATCGGTGCTCCTTTTTTTATCTATTTGTTATATCAACATCGGAATCGATTTTGAAAAAAATCATATTCACTAACATGAATACATGGAGCATACAAGGAGGGGGAAGATGATGGATCAAATCGAAGCAAAAAATATGACGATCTCGTATGGAACAGATCCTATTATCGAAAATCTGAATCTGCATATTCCTAAAGGTGAAATAACGGTTCTGATTGGAAGCAACGGGTGTGGTAAATCGACGATTTTACGTACATTGGCACGCCTACTCAAGCCGAACAATGGATCGATATTGTTAGCAGGAGAAGAAATCGCTCATATTTCCACCAAAGAGATTGCTCGCCGGATGTCTATTTTACCGCAAGGCCCGAATGCTCCTGAAGGATTAACCGTAGAACAATTAGTTAAGCAAGGAAGATATCCGCATCAGAGCTGGCTCAAACAATGGTCTATTCAAGACGAGCAAGCTGTTCAGCGAGCACTGGAATTAACACATATGGTCGAATTAGCTGATCGAGCAGTAGATTCATTATCTGGTGGACAACGTCAACGTGCATGGATAGCGATGACGCTAGCACAAGGAACAGACACTTTATTGTTAGATGAACCGACAACGTATCTTGATATGACGCATCAAGTTGAAATTTTGGATTTGCTATTTGATTTGAATGAACGTGAAGGGCGTACGATTGTTATGGTACTGCATGATCTCAATCTGGCTTGTCGGTATGCTCATCACATGATCGCTGTACACAATCGAGGGATTTACGCTCAAGGAAGACCTGAAGATATCATGACCGTAGAAAATGTACAATCGGTATTTGAAATGCGTTGTCAGATTGCGCGCGATCCTTTATTTGGTACACCAATGCTTATACCTTATGGAAAGGGGAGAGTCTTACATGAACCGCTCTCTGTCTAATCTTACATCTTGGGAATCATATGAATGGGAGTATCTGAATCAAGAGTTAAGATTAACTGATCAGATTGCAGAAGATGATGAGTATAGTGTCACTTCTTCTGCCTTGTTAGACCCTCAGCAATGTGCAGCCTATTTGGATCGGTTACAACCATTGTATCGTTCATCTTCACGTGCACTTACAGCTTCGATGTTTTCCAAACGTTACGCTTTTATGATGGTCTGTCCTATATTGTATGCGATGAGTATGTATCGCAAAACATTTTCACTGAATATTGATAATTGTCAGTTAGAATCAGCTTATTTCCAATTACCGACTCGCAAAACATGGATGCCTAATCTACTGTTGCGTGATCCAAGTGTATATGAGCTTCAATCTGCGGATGTAGCCAATAATGAATTATACGCCCAACAGCGGGAAGATATTGTACGACGTGTATTTGCAGAGCATCTTCAACCTATTTTACAAAATATCTCGGAAGTGTCTTCGATCTCACGAACTATTTTATGGGAAAATATAGCGATCTATGTATATGTACTGTACGAAAATCGGTTATTGAAAGAAGCAAACGAAGAACAACGTCAACGGATACAGCAGGATCTGTATTATCTGACTCAAGAAGCGCCGAATGATTGCTTTGGAGAAAAGCGTAATCCACTGACACAATTTTATACTAAAAAGCGCGTAGTACCTCTTTCAGAACAACCGCAACGTGTACGCAAAACGTGCTGTGCTCATTACGAGTTACCTGCTCCATCGGATTATTGTCCAACCTGTCCTAAAATTTGCAAAAATTAAAGTATCAGTACAGACACGATCTATACAGTAAATCCTATATCAAAATCATGATCGAACTCATTTGTATATTCAATAGAGAAGGAGTACAGCAGATGTTACGTATCGAACCGCGCGTTCAAGGTGTTACAGCAGAATTAATAACATTGTACAGTCAACTTCAGCCTTCTACATTAGGTCATCTGACAGACTTTGGATTTTTACGAGGAATACAGCCTTTATTTCGTCCGATTCGAATGCTTGGCAATGCAGTGACTGTACGTATTCCTCATCTTGATTCCACAGCGATTCGACATGCGTTACAACAAGTGATGCCTGGCGATGTGATTGTAGTGGATATGTCTGGAGATGATTTTCGAGCATGTTGGGGAGAATTTCGTACATATGTAGCGATGAAAAAAGAAGTAGCAGGTGTAGTGATCTCTGGTTGTGCAACCGATGTGAAAGTGATTCGAGAATTGAATTTTCCGGTATTTGCGACAGGAACCAGTGCATTAACTACTCGAAGCTTAGACTTGGAAGGCGAAGTAAATACAACGATTAGTGTATGTGGTGTAACCGTACAGCCAGGAGACTTGATTATTGGCGATGATGATGGCGTATTTGCTGTTCATCCAGATTATGCACAGATGCTAGGTGAGCAAGCTTTAGCCAAACAACAACAGGAAGAACTTAATCGTCAAAAATACGGATATGATCTTATAAAACCATATCCGTTACCCAAAATATAATAGTTGCTTATAAAAAGACATAAACAAACAATAAAAGATAGATATAATCTTTATTTTGTTTTATTTATGTCTTTTTTTGTTGACTTTATTTTTAAGTAGGACTAATATAACATTATAGATAAAGTAATTATTTTCACAAAGTATAAATGCAAATGATCACTTCTGTATCATCCTAACCCATATTGAATAGGAGAGATGTAACATGAACACCTCAACAGTAGCTCAACCTATCAAAGCAGGAATGCATATTCCTTTTGTACGTGAAATGGCAGAGACGACCTATAATATGTGGAAGTTCGGTTGGGATGAGCGGAATGGTGGAAATGTGAGCTGTATACTTGATGAAGAAGAAGTCTCGCCTTATATTGATATTCAGCAAGTACAATATAATATCCAACCTGCCTTTCCTGTACATGAATTAGCAGGTAAATACTTTATCGTAACAGGATCAGGGAAATATTTTAAAAATGTAATTGATGATCCTGAAGCCAACTTGGGTCTTTTGCGTGTATCTGCGAATGGAGAACAATTGGAAGTATTATGGGGATTCAAAAATGGAGCTGTACCGACAAGTGAATTGCCTTCTCATTTTATGAGTCATATTGAAAGGTTAAAAGTAGATCCTCAGCACCGGGTCGTCATACACAATCACGCAACAAATGTGATCGCGATGAGCTTTATCCATGATCTTAATGAAAATAAATTTACCAAAACATTATGGGAAATGTGTACCGAATGTATTGTAGTGTTTCCAGATGGAATTGGCGTTATCCCATGGATGGTGCCAGGGTCTAATGCCATCGGTCAAGCCACTGCGCAGAAGATGAGAGATCATCATGCGGTATTATGGCCACATCATGGTATATTTGGGACAGGGCACTCGATAGATGAAGCTTTTGGACTTATCGAAACGATAGAAAAAGCAGCTCAGATTTATATGCTGACAGCTCATCATTCGGTTCGTCAGAAAATAACCGATCAACAATTAGCTGATCTAGCCACAGCTTTTGGTGTGACTCCACGTGCTGGCATTTTACAAATCTAAACATCATAACCAGTTTACAAATAGCGATTATTACATTTACAAAAGTAGATCATTGAATTAACGATCTACTTTTTTTATGTCTAAAAATAGGTCTTTTGATTTACTTTTTAACTTAAAAATAGAATAAAAGGAAAAAATATTGAATTTTTTTACGAAAATTAGCGAAAAATAAAAAATATTCATACTTTATTAACAATTTTTATGTAAAATGAGTTTAAAGTCTTTACTTTTTGTTTAAATTTATATGATAAAAGACTCATATTAAGTAGTCTAAAGAACTAATAAGAGGATATATATAGAAACGTAACGAAAGAGGCAGAAAAATGAATACGATTTTGGAAACAACGATACCCGTCCACTGGCTATATGTGTTTATAGCCGCCTTTGCTTCTATGGTAGGTTGTGCTGTCATAGTTATTGGTTCTGCGTGGTCTAACTCTTCGTTGCGTAATCAATATGTGAAAAAAAGACAGCGGATAATAGCTCTCATTGGCGTACTAGCTTTTAGTACTTCTCATATCTTGATCCCTATATCAATGAATGTTCCGATCACAATGAAATATTATGGATTTCATCTTGTTTTTACGATTATTGGTTGTTATGGAGCAGTGTTTGCAGCTTCCCGTTATGCTTTTTCATCATGGCGTGGATCTATGCAATTTTTTGTAACCAGTATGACGGTAGCAGTTACGATTTTAGTATTTGATTATGCGAATACATTATATTTATTTCGAGGATTTTTGATCTGGCAACCTGAACTGATTTTAATGACGATTCCTATCGCTATTTCTATTTGTTTAGCAGTTATGCGCTTATTTTCACTATCTAGTCGTAATCGGGAACACGGTCTACGTTCGCCTACAATGATTTTTGGCATCATCACTTCAGGAATGGGGCTAGCAGGTATTCCGTTACTTTGTGCATATTCCGTATTACCATTTGATCAAATGGGATTGACTGAAAAATCGTATCTTGTTCCTTATATTTATATGATTTTTGTTACAGCTAGTCTGTATGCTATTCCGGATAGTTTTATCTTTGTCCGTGAACAAAAAGAAAATCGTGCAATGATTCAGCGAGAACAGTATTACAGTTCCTTGTATGAACAGAATCCTGATAGTGTGATTGAATTTGATATCAATGGTGTTATTACAGGGATTAATCGCCGTGCACAGAAAATGTCTAGTGAACTGGGCAAAACATTGATTGGAGTACGTGCTACAGACCTGCTAGAAGGCGAGCAGAAAATTCTTGCTCAAGATCATCTAAAATTAGTGTTAAGCGGACATTCAAGTACGATTGACCTGGAATTAAAATATCAAAAAGATCGTACGTTATCCATAGCGTTAACGTCTATTCCTATCTTTGTACATGGCAAAATCGAAGGTGCTTATACTATTGTTAAAAATATTACCAAACGTAAACGAGATCAAGAAACGATCCGTCATCTTGCCTATCATGATGAATTGACAGGGTTAGCGAATCGCCGTTCTTTTGAAACTCGTTTATCGATGTATACGATGGTAGATAATCATCATTCACCGTTCACTTTATTTTTTATCGATCTGGATCGATTCAAACGTATTAACGATTTATTCGGTCATGCTTTTGGAGATGCTGTTATTCGTCACTCTGGTCTTGTACTGAAAAGTTGCCTGCCCAAAGACAGCTTTGTTGCTCGAATGGGTGGAGACGAATTTACAGTGATTATCCCGGGCTTATCAGATATCGAAGAAATCAAAAAAATAGCTGGTAAAGTGGTAGAACGATTTGTACAACCGTTTCATATTGAAAAGCATGCGGTAAAATTATCAGCTTCGATTGGGATTGCCCGCTTCCCGGAAGATGGGGCATCCGCAGGTGTACTGACTCAGCGTGCCGATACAGCGATGTATACAGCCAAAGAAAATGGTAGTTCTCAGTATCAATTCTACGACGCAGTATCTGATCAGAGCAGTCTAGAACAGATTATGCTAGAAAATGATCTGGAACAAGCAATCGATAATAATCAATTAAAATTGGTATATCAACCCAAGTTCGATATTCGTACCGGACTTATTATCGGCTATGAAGCACTTGTTCGCTGGTATCATCCTATTTTGGGTGAGATTCCGCCACTTTCGTTTATCCCGTTAGCAGAAAAGTCAGGCATGATTATTGCTTTAGAACAATGGGTGTTACGTACGGCGTGTTTACAAAGTAAAAAATGGCAATGTGAAGGTTATGATGCAGTACCGATTGCTGTCAACGTATCTCCAATTCACTTAATGAAGCCAGACATTTATGAGACTATTATCAAAACGCTACAAGAATTAGATTTCGATCCTACCTTGTTAGAAATTGAGATTACAGAAAGTGCAATGATGCATAATGAAGAGCATGTCATTGATATTTTGAGTAAATTAAAACAATCCGGCATTTCGGTGTCGATGGATGATTTTGGTACAGGTTATAGCTCACTTAGTTATTTGCATAATTTACCAATCGGTTGTCTCAAAATCGACCGCTCGTTTATCCGCAAAATTACAGTAGATAAAGATAGTCGTGCGATCGCTGAAATGATTATCTCTATGGCGAAGCAATTAGGACTAAAAATTATTGCTGAAGGCGTAGAGACAGAAGAACAAGTAGCGTTACTCAAAGAGTGGAAATGTTATAACGTACAAGGATTCTACTACAGTCGTCCACTTGCCCCAGAAAATGCAATTCATAGTCGTGTGTCGTAATGAACGCCGAGTAGTATCAATAAATACCAAAATAAAGACCCTGAGTACGCTGTATGATCCAGCACTCAGGGTCTTTTATAATAAACAATCACTAATCTTGTTAAGAAGCTGTCTTCGTAACTGTTTTCTCGCGGAATACAAAGAACAAAGCAATCAACATCAAAATGACTCCAATAAGACGTTTGATCCCAAAATGAATCGTTGCACTTTCAAACCAACCAAAGTGATCGATCGCCATACTGGCTACCAATTGACCGACAATCACAGAGATCACCGCAGCTGTTACACCAATCTTAGGAACAGCTAATACCATTAATGAAAGATAGACGACACCGAAAATAGCACAAAGCAATTGCCATTTAGGAACTTCGTGGATATTTAAAATATTGCCTTGTCCAAAGAAGTTTACAATAATAGTCAAAAAAATAGCACCTGTGAAAAAGGTGAAAAAGGCACTTTCGATCGTTCCAATTTTGTTACCCAGTGTACCGTTGATTGCGGATTGAATACCTAAGCCGATACCTGCTAGTAAAGGAATAATTAACATAGCTATATTCATAATGTTGACCTCCTACAAGACTAAGAAAAACGACACAGTAAGCAAAACAACAGCTACCAATCGATTGACATTAAATTTGATTTTGGGTGAACCGAGAAGTCCAAAGTGTTCAATAATAATACTAATCACAATTTGACCGATAATAACGGCAGTGATCGATATACCTACACCGATTAACGTTACACTGATTACGAGTAGAGCAAGGTAGACGACACCGAGCAGACCGCCAAGAAGATTCCATTTGGGAACTGTAAATATTGCGCCCAAGTTTCCTTTACCGAAAAACAACGTGACCAAAAAGGTCGCCATAGCTCCGATAATAAAAATGTAATACGTACTTTCTAATTCTCCTACATGTTCACCTAGCGCACCGCCGATAGCAGCTTCGATACTTAGAGACATACCTGCGATAATAGCCGCTAGATAAATCAGTATTTTACTCACATTATTCACTCCTTTTATATAAATATCTCGAATAATCGATATATCTTCAAAAAAAGAAACTAGCTTTGTTCAAATTTCTTCATCTAAGAACTTAGCTATTTTCTTAATTGTATCTTCATTACGACGATAATACGTCCATTGTCCATAACGTACCGCTTCAAGAAGACCCGCTTTTTGCATAATAGATAAATAATGTGAAACTGTTGACTGAGATAAATTCACCTTATCGTGGATATCGCCTACGCATACGCCACCTTTGATACTTACCTCCTTAGGCAAATGCGCTTGTTGCTGGGGAAAGTTTTTCTCAGGTTCTCTCAACCATTTCAAAATATTTAAACGCGTCTCATTTGAAAGAGCTTTAAAAATATCGATTTCTGTCATACAGGCTATTATATCGAATAATAGCGATATGTCAAATTAGATCTTTTCTGTTAGTATAGATAGAATTATGACTTTTGATATTAGAACCTGGTCTTAAGACGTGATATACTATGCAGAAGTGATAACACTTATATTATGGTTGAATAAAGGAGATTACTCATTTGGATTATCAAAAATGGATTGCACCCGAACAATATAATCTGACGTCAGAGATGGAACGTCATGATGCTGATAAGATTGCTTTAAAATGGTTAAGCGAGCATGACGATTATGCTGAGATCACTTATGGTGATTTATTGAAAAAGGCCAATCGTCTAGCAAATGGATTGGTGAAGTTAGGACTTCAAAAAGGAGATCGGGTATTGGTCATGGTACCAAGACAGATTATTGCTTATGTTATTTATCTGGCTTGTCTGAAAAGTGGATTAGTCATTATCCCTTCTTCTGAAATGTTGCGTGCGAAAGACTTAGCATATCGTCTGGATCATTCTCAAGCCAAAGCTGTTATTGCCTGGTCTGATGTAATGGGCGAAGTGGATAAAATTCAAGATGAATTGCCATCATGGCAACATCGAATCGCTGTTTCTAATGAAACAGTTACTTTATCAGAGAACTGGGTTGGATTAGACTCACTGCTAAATGCACAGTCTGAAGAATTCACAGCAGTAGATACGAAGCGAGATGATACAGCGATTCTCGCTTATACGTCAGGAACAACAGGCAATCCAAAAGGTGTTGTCCATACACATGGTTGGGCGTATGCTCACCTTCGTATTACCTCACCATGGCTTGATATCCGTGAGAGTGATACAGTGTGGGCAACTGCGGCACCTGGCTGGCAGAAATGGATTTGGAGCCCGTTCTTATCGGTTCTAGGAAATGGTGCAACTGGATTCGTATATAATGGATCATTCCATCCCAAACGGTATTTGCATTTGCTTGATGATTACAATATTCAAGTGCTGTGTTGTACACCGACAGAATACCGGATTATGGCCAAAATCGAAGGATTAGACGAATATCAATTGCCTAACTTACGCAGTGCTGTGTCTGCCGGTGAGCCACTAAATCAAGAAGTAATTCATACGTTCAAACGCCACTTCGATATTACGATTCGTGATGGGTATGGACAGACAGAGAGTACACTATTGATCGGTAATTTGATTGATACTGAAATTCGCTTGGGCTCTATGGGGAAATCGATGTCTCCTGGATTGGTAGAAGTGGTAGACGAAGAAGGTGTTCCTGTACCGGCTGGTCAGGTAGGGGATATCGCTGTTCGTATTGATATGCCTGCGTTATTCCAGACGTATTATCTGAATCCAGAACGCAAGCAGGTTAATGTACATGGTGATTACTTTGTGACTGGAGATCGCGCTTGGAAAGATGAAGATGGTTATTTCTGGTTTGAAGGACGGGGCGACGATATTATTATCAGCTCTGGTTATACGATTGGACCTTTTGAAGTAGAAGAAGCATTAATGAAGCATCAAGCTGTCAAAGAATGTGCAGCTGTAGCGAGTCCTGATGAAGTTCGTGGACATGTGGTTAAAGCATTTATCGTATTGCAAGACGGAGTAGAAGGTACACCTGAATTAATAAAAGAATTACAAACTCATGTCAAAGAGTGGACAGCACCATACAAATATCCACGTAAAATCGAGTTTGTGACGGATCTCCCAAAAACCAATTCTGGCAAAATCCGCAGAATAGAATTAAGAGAACAAGAGAAAAAGAACAATAGTCTTTAAAAATTAAAGAAAAATGGATATTATTGATTAAAAAGCAACGAAAATGGCTGAATATAAGCTATTTTCGTTGCTTTTTCTTTTTTCTACAATGAAGGAACGATTGGCAAAGTTCAAAACTTTTTGGACAATAATAACTTTATAAAACTACCTAAATAAATATTTCAACATATGAAAAATTCACAATAGAAAACCAGAAATGTTATCGCATCATACTCAAAAAACCATACTTTCGACGCTTAATAGAAAAAAAGAAAAACACATCCTCTACAATTATACAACAACAAAAATAACCGACTATACCATAGATCAGAAGCAGTCTGATACTACTTCTGATCTATAAGTATTGCCAGTTTACGAGCGGTATCAAATTCAGGTAAAGCTATATTAACAAGAATTTGTATATCAGGAGAATCTAAAGATTGAAAAGAAATATGTTCAAATGCAAGTTCTTTGACAAGAGGATGAAGGATAATTTTACGACCTTCTGGCGCATCTAACACTTCATGCAATTCCCATAATTCGCGAAAAGGTTCACTTACTTTTTGCAAATTCATCACAAAGTCGGTATACCAGGGATCTTCGATAAAACGAGCATATCTGGCACGAAATTGAGCGACAAGGCGAAGGGCATGTTCTTTCCACTGTGATCCTTTGAGAGCAATAAATTCAGTAGAAGTAAAGGTTCGCCACAGTAGATTCCGATCCTGTTCGTTCAAATAACTATAGTCTCCATATACGACTGAAAAAGCTTTATTCCACGATAGGACATTTAACTTTGGATCAATAGCACAAGCAGGTGCATGACCTAATTGATCTAAAAAGCGTTGCACTGTATCGCTAACTTGCAATTGAGGTGGATGTATATAAGGTGGTAATTGGCAATGGGCTAAAACAAAAAGATGTTTACGCTCAAATTCGTCTAGTTGTAAAACGCGAGCGATACTTTCTAGCACTTGAATAGAGACTTGTATATCGCGTCCCTGTTCCAGATACGTATACCAATCTACACTTACTCCAGCGAGCATAGCAACTTCCGCACGACGCAACCCTGGAGTCCGTCTACGTCCATGTTCCGGTAATCCAACATGTGCAGGCAATATTCGAGCACGACGATTTTTTAGAAAATCTCCTAATTCTGATTGACGATCCACTTCTAACATAGCGACCTCCTACTAAGCTTATTTATAAATATCTGTCCAGATGAGACAGGGACAATGAATCCTAGGATAAACGCCCATCTATGTCATAGAATTCTTTCATTATACACTAGGATCAAGCAAAGGAGAGGATCACACAATGGATATAATCTTGAATAAAGTAGTATTGATTACGGGAGCAAGTAGCGGAATAGGAGAAGCGACAGCACGTGTATTATGTAGAGCAGGAGCGTCGGTAGTTCTCGGAGCAAGACGAACAGAACGTTTACAAAAGGTAGTCCAAGAATTAAAGGAAGAAGGCGGACAAGCAGAATATTGTACGTTGGATGTCACCAACCTTGAACAGATGCACGAATTTGTAGCTTTTGCCCAGCAAAAATTCGGACGAGTAGATGTGTTTATCAATAATGCTGGAGTTATGCCATTATCTCCACTTGATAGTTACAAAGTGGAAGAATGGAATCAAATGATTGATGTGAATATTCGCGGTGTTTTACATGGTATTGCTTCAGCATTACCTGTTATGGAAAAGCAACAGACAGGGCATTTTATTAATATCGCTTCTGTAGGAGCTTATCAAGTAAGTCCAACAGCAGCAGTCTATTGCGCTACCAAATTTGCAGTACGAGCCATCACAGAAGGATTGCGTCAAGAATCAAGTGGACATATTCAAGTCACTCTTGTATCTCCAGGTGTCACTGAATCTGAATTAGCTGATCATATATCGGATGAGCAAGCTCGTGCTGAAATGAAAGAATACCGCCGTATTTCGATACCGGCTAGCGCTATTGCTAATGCGATCTTGTATGCGATTGAGCAACCTCAAGAAGTAGATATCAATGAAATCATTATAAGACCAACTGCTACTTCATAAACTAAAGTACAATAACGCACTATTTTAAATTCATAATCTAAAAAAGTTGCCTCTATATAAGGAGGTGACTTTTTTTAGATTGATTATACAAATCACAAAAATATTATACATAAATTTACTTATTTAGAAAATAAGGATATGAATCATTAAGAATAATCTAAAAGTTATTCGAAGATCACTTTTAACGCTAATCTTTTTGTCTAAATTGTTCGATATTTAAGATATAACGTTATAAGTGACGTTAGGTTGGAGGATACGATTATGTTTATTTTTGTGATTAGTGTAATCAGTTTGTTTGTACCCTTTTTATTTCTTACTACTTTAGCGATCAATGTTATTTTGAGAAATCCCAAACATTCTTTGCATCGATTAACGATGATGGTTATGTTTACATTAGGTTTAATATTTTTAAGCGATTTTCTTATGCATACCTTAGAATTTCAATACGGACAACTTACCTTTACTTTTCTAGGATATAATCTTTCCTTTTTAGCGATGACATTGCTGATTTATTTTTTTGCTAATTTGAGTCACTTGCGTATTCCTAGATATGTGGTTCATATTATGGCTTGTATTCCGTTAATAGGTATTCCTTTACTTAATGTGTATCCGTACCTTTTTAATATTACGATTACTCAAAGTAAATACTGGCGAGTGGAAGATCGTTCACTCTCGTTTGATTTGATGTTTATTGTTATTGCTCTTTATAGTCTAACTACCCTTATTACATTTGTCGCACTTACTTATCGCAAAATGAATGGCTCTTTAATGTATCAGCGTGAGAAGCGCATGATGGGTACCATTATGCGAGGAAGTATTCTAGCCGCACTATGGTTAGTGATCACTTTCGTAATTACTTCGATTTATAAAGAAACCCCTTATTTTCCGATTGCAAGTCTACCGGCTTATTCAGGTGTGATCTTAGCTGTAACATTGCATATTGCCATGCATAAATATAACTTTTTGGCAGCAGCAGAACGCCGCTATAAGCTTCTATTTACATTATCAAGTAGCGGGATTGCTTTGATGAATCGAAATGGAATTGCAGTGGAAGCTAATCCTGCTTTTCGCTTATTGGCGGCTGTCGATGAATCGGAAGGCGAGATTGATATTTTTACGATGCTTCAGCATGAAGATAAACATAATTACCGAGAACGTTTAAAAAAAGCATTTGAGAATCGTACGATATTACAGAACTCTCAAGTACAAATACGTAATTTAACAGGGATGACCTATATTGTTGAAGTGAATAATGATTTTTTGGAGATTGATGGGGAACTGTATTGTTATCTATTAGTGCGTGATATTACAGCGCAACAATTGAATGAAGCCCAGTTGATCGAATTAGCTTACAATGATCCACTGACAGGACTGTCTAATCGCTTTCAATTCAATCGCAAATTATGGATGGCTGTCGATAAAGCAAATGAAGATGGCACTAAAGTGGTTGTGATGCAGATTGATCTGGATCATTTCAAATGGATTAATGATACGATGGGTCATTCTGCTGGAGATATTTTGTTACGACACGTCGCTCAGCTTTTACAAGAATATGTACCTCCTCATGCTGTTGTAGCTCGTATGGGTGGGGATGAGTTCTCTATTATGATTGAACTCGCTTCAGGAGAAGGTGAGCAGTTGGCGATCGATATTGCGAATCAGATTATACATGCTTTTGAACAACAGGTCGTTATCGTAGGCAAATATTATAGAGTTTCTTGTAGTATCGGTATTAGTATTTCTCCTGATGATGGAGAAGATTCGGAAACGTTACTGCGTCATGCAGATACAGCGATGTATGTAGCCAAACGTTCCGGTCGCAACCAATATCATATATTTACCAAACAACTCAAAAGATTAGCTGAAAAGCATCTATTATTGCAACAAGGGTTAGAGAATGCACTAAGTCTTGGAGAGTTCTCTCTTGTGTATCAACCTCAAGTCGATAGTCGTACTCAACAAGTATTTGGAGTAGAAGCGTTGTTACGATGGAGTTCACCTGATCTGGGGATTGTCTCACCTGTCGATTTTATTCCGATTGCAGAACAAAATGGAACGATTCGTCAAATTGGAGAATGGGTGATGAGAGAAGCTGCTTATCAAGCCGCCGCATGGATTCAAGCAGGGCATACAGATTTACAAATATCTGTTAATGTCTCCGCTAGTCAATTAAGCGATCCTAACTTTGCTAACAAAGTAGAAGCTATTCTTAAAGAAACCGGATTACCAGCTCATCTGTTATGTCTGGAGTTTACAGAAAGCGAAGCGATTCGAGAAGAAGAGCAAATCTTAAAAGTGTGCAAATCGATTGTAGATATGGGCGTTGTGTTGGCTGTCGATGATTTTGGTACAGGATATTCATCGTTACGAACAATCACCCGTTTTCCATTCCAATTTATAAAAATTGATCGTTCATTGATCTATGATATCGGAACCAATCCACGAAATGTAGCAGTAGTTCGTTCAGTTATCGAATTAGCTCAGCAATTGAATATGAACGTGATTGCCGAAGGCGCAGAGATGGCAGAGCAAGTAGAAATGTTATCTCAACTAGGCTGTTTTCAAATTCAAGGATATTATTATGGCAAACCAATGAGAGCCAAAGATATCGAACGCAAGTTATATCGTGATTTGGAAGAAAATACACGTATTGATCAAGCTTTATAACGATAAAAAAGCAGTTCGCCTGTCATGAGGAAGAACTGCTTTTTGTTATATTCTGAAATACATAGATTATCTGATAACCAAAAGTTTTGATTTTTTGCAGTTGAACATATATGCTACGATTAGATTGAAATATAACATCTGAATCAAAGTATCGTATCATTATATTGAAAAAGGATGGATAAGGAGGAATACGGTTGACATTGCAGCAGCTACGGTATGCGATCGAAATTGCGAATTGCGGTTCGATGAATGAAGCAGCCAAACGTCTTTTTATTTCTCAACCGAGCCTTTCCAACGCGATTAAAGAACTTGAAAATGAGTTAGGCATTACTATCTTTGATCGTACCAATCGAGGAATTAGTATTTCTATCGATGGAATGGAGTTTCTCGGTTATGCACGTCAGATCATTGAGCAGACAGAACTGATCGAAAACCGGTATCATGGTAAAAATCGTACACAAATTCATTTTTCGGTATCTACACAACATTATGCGTTTGTGGTAGATGCGTTTGTCAAATTGATGAAGCAAAGTGATGTAAATGAATACAGTTTTCATTTACGAGAAACACAGACGTATCCGATTATTGAAGATGTGCGTTCTTTGCGTAGTGATATCGGCATTTTGTATATTAATGAACGTAACTTCAAAGTGATGAATAAGCTTTTTAGTGATGGTAATCTGAAATTTACCCCTTTGTTTAACACGAGTCCGCATATTCTGATTCATAGCAGACATCCATTAGCTAATCAAGAAACAGTGAAGATGGAGGACTTGTCGGGCTTTCCGTACATTACGTTTGAACAGGGAGTTAACAATTCATTACACTTTTCTGAAGAAATGCTCAGTATTCGAAGCAATGAAAAAAGTATTAAAGTAAGCGACCGCGCTACATTATCTAATCTATTAATGGGTACAGATGGATATACGATCGGGACAGGTATTCTTGTGTCTGAACTTAATGGACATCAGTTAATCTCGATACCTGTTGAAACCAATGAAACAGTAACGATTGGCTGGATTGCTCATAAAGATCGACAACCTAGTGAAATAACAGCTCAATATATCGAATTACTTAATGATATGATTTCTCAGAACTTACTTGATCTGAATCAGTTCTTATTATGATTACACTTATACAGGAGGATTCTATGCTCAATCCAGTCATTGGTACCAAACGAAACAAGCCTCCTTTTCGCTATGATATTGTTGGAAGCTTTTTAAGACCGGACGATCTGAAAGATGCTCGTCTACAGTATGAACAAGGTGAAATGAATGCCGAGCAATTATCGGTTATCGAATATGCAGAAATTGCTCAATTGGTAGACAAGCAAAAAGCTTTAGGATTGCAAGTGATTACAGATGGAGAATTTCATCGTTCCTGGTGGCATTTAGATTTCTTTCTCGGTATTCAAGGTACTCAGAAGATCTATCTCAATCAGGGGACAGGTGGACAAGATAGCAAAACACGCACAGAAAGTTTTCAAATTGTAGATAAAATCTCTTTTGCACATCATCCCATGTTAGCGCACTTTCGTGAATTGCAACAATTAGCAGGAGATCATATTGCCAAAATGACGATTCCTTCGCCGGCATTATTTCATTTTGTAGAGCATTATAACGGCAATGATGTGTATTCTGATCAAGAAGAGTTGTTTGCTGATATTATCAAAGTTTATCAACAAGCGATTCAAGCGTTTTATGATGCAGGTTGTCGTTATTTACAATTAGATGATACTACATGGGGGACACTGTGTAGTGGCAGACATCGGGTACACTTGCGTAGTCGAGGACTTGATCCAGATCAATTAGCTGAAGACTATGTACGCTTAATCAATGAAAGTATAGCTCATCGTCCAGATGATATGGTGATTGCGCTTCATGTATGTCGGGGCAATCTGCGCTCAACATGGTTTGCCGCAGGTGGTTATGAACCGATTGCTGAGACTTTATTTGCTCAGGCACAAGTTGATGCTTTTTTTCTTGAATATGATAATGAACGTTCAGGAGGATTTGAGCCATTACGCTTTATCCAAGATCAATTTGTAGTACTCGGTCTAGTCACAACCAAACATGGTGGACTTGAAAGTAAAGAAATGCTCAAAACCAGAATAGCCGAAGCCGCGCAAGTAGTTAATCTTAACCAACTCTGTCTAAGCACCCAATGTGGATTTGCTTCCACAGAAGAAGGTAATATGTTAACAGAAGAAGAACAGTGGGATAAGATTCGTCTAGTGATCGAAACAGCTAATGAAGTATGGACACAGCCTAGTTCTTAATTTGAAGGGTAACGGAAGATTGTAGTGAAGCTCAGCATGCTAAGATTTAGGCTCATATTAACATGACTATCAGTAGGGTAGAAATAAATAAAAAGGACTTGCTATCATACATCGAGCAGGTCCTTTTTTGGTGTATCTATCACTTTTATTCATCTTCAATAATATAACCCTGTCCAAGTGACTTGCTCTCAAAACCAGCCATATGACGACCTTGATAGCGTATAGGTTGATGACCGGCTATAATAATCATATTTTGCGTATCAGATGTTCCTTCAGCCGGAAGAGCAAAACACTCGATATAGGTATACACTTCACACAATGTAGTGTATATCGCATTAATGATCCGATCATGATTAGCTTTACCAATCAGATTAATCATCAAATATCCTGTATCGTGTAACTTGGTAGCGGTCATTTGAAAAAACGATCTAGAGATTAAATGTTGAGGAGTGCCTGCTGTCGTAAAAGCGTCTAAAATAATATAATCATACTGGTGATCATTTTCAGCCGATAATAATACTCTTCCGTCTCCGATCTGGACATTATCCAGTGTGTAATAAAAATAAGTCTGACTTAGCTCAAGCACCAGCGGATCAATTTCAGCAATGCGAAATGACTTGGTCGGATAGTGACTCGCAATCGTTCCTATGCCATGCCCGATAACAAAGACATCTTGAAACTCTGAATTGTTAAGCTCCATCAGATGAATCATGGCACGCGGATACTCAAATAGAATCCGATCAGGATGCTGAAGATCAATCGCACCCTGTATGTCTTCATTAGCAAATTGAAGAATCCGAAAACATCCTTTTTCATTATAAAACTCATTAGTCTCATATACAGAAAGTTGATTTTCTTTTTGAAATAATAGTTGCAAGATAGTATGCTCCTTACTGAATTAAGTGATCAAATGTATGGCGGAAAAAGGATAAATAAACACTCTATAATCATAACAAATTGTGCAATATGGTTCATTATACATATAGTTGGTGAATCATAGAATAGAACAAGCTAACATTAAAAAAATATACTTTTGGAGGTTACCATCATGGCTAAAATTGCTGTCGAAAAACCATTTGACGATATTAAAGAAGTATTGGAAGGAAAAGGTCATCAAGTTGATCTTGTAAATAGTGATCAAGAACTTAAAGGATACGACGTTGGTGTAGTTCGTGTCCAAAATGATGGCGATACAGGATTGTATGATTTCCCGATCGTGAGTGTAGAAGGTTCATCTATCGATGAAGTAGTTGCACAAGTAGAACGCTATCTCGAACTATCTAAATAAGCAATCAATAGATTTAATAACCAACTGATCCTTTATACAAAGGGTCAGTTTTTTTGTTCACTTTTGCTGCTTATTGACACGTACAATCGTTTGTCTTATATTGTTAACTAACATACTAAAACTATTATTTTTTCATAATATGCAAATAAATGGATATAGAAAATATCGAATTTTATTTAGGTATTATTAAGTTTACATCAAATGTTAAATCGCTTTAAGTTACCCATTTTACACAAAAAGACATTTACTTAACAGGCAAGTTATTTTATCTTTAATTATAGCGAATCTTTTGATGATATCTAATCGTTGTTTCGGCACGTTACATAAAATCAAAAGAAAATATGTAAAAAATTTCGTAGTGTACATAACAGTAGACGACCTGGGAGAGCTATGCCTTCGAGGGCGTTTTGTCTCAAAATCAAGCCAATCAACCAACATAGACGGGAGGTAGCAGATGAATAAAAAAAACGTACTTATGTTTTCTGGTCAAGGTTCTCAATATTATCAAATGGGAAAAAAGTTATTTGATCAAGATCAGCAGTATCGTCAGATTATGCTTGATTTGGACAAAATAGCGATAGATATGATAGATATTTCTATTGTACATACGATTTACAATAATGAGTTTCGGAATAGTCCGCAATTCACACGTACGTTGCTAACTCATCCCGCTATTTTTATGGTTGAATATGCACTGGCGCAAGTATTAATCACACGCGGTATCCAAGTCGATTATGTGTTGGGCAGTAGCCTGGGTGAATTTGCAGCGGCTACTATTGCAGGTGTATTCGATGCTTCTACCGCTCTTACATGTGTTATTCAGCAAGCAAAATGCTTTGAACAATATAGTTCGTCCGGGTCTATGTTAACTGTGTTATCTTCTGTTGCTATCTATGATCAACTACCACAAATACAATATTGTACACTGGTGTCCGTCAGCTATGATGGGCATTTTGTTATTTCTGGACCTGTAGAGAAATTAGCATCTATTCAGAAATATCTAGCTCAGCAATCGATTGCTTGTCAGTTACTCCCAGTATCGTTTGCTTTTCATTCATCTGCGATTGATTCAGCAAAGCCATCTTATTTATCATTTTTAAAAACGATATCATTTCAAAAGCCAACATTGCCTTATTTGTCGTGTATGCAAGGAGGTCTCGTTACAGCGATTCAACCTGATCATTTCTGGCAAGTAGCAAGGCAACCTATTTTATTTCAACAAACTGTTCGAGAGAGTGAATCTTTAGGGTCACATCTGTATATCGACAGTAGCCCTGGTGGTACATTATCAGCTCTGGTCAAACGCAATCTAGATACTTATTCGTTATCATCTACATCTAGCATCCTAGCGCCTGCTGGAGATGAGATAGTGAATATAGAGCGTCTGTGCAATCAAATAAATAGTGATGATGATTCAACACCTTATTCATCTGTACCGTCTCAATCACAAGGAGGAGAAAAGCTTATGAGAGCATATGTATTTCCAGGGCAGGGTTCACAATTTAAAGGTATGGGCAAAGAATATTTTGCTGAATTTCCAGATTTGGTTGCTCAAGCTGATCAAATCTTGGGTTATTCGATCGAAGAACTTTGTCTGAACGATCCTCAAAAACAAATCGGACATACAGCTTTTACTCAACCTGCATTATATGTTGTAAATGCACTGATGTATTACAGCATGATCAAAAAGAATAACATTCCTGATTACGTGGCTGGACATAGTCTAGGCGAATTTAATGCATTATTAGCAGCAGGGGTATTTGATTTTGCAACAGGTCTAAAAATTGTACAATACCGTGGCGCACTTATGGGAGAAGCTAGCGGTGGCGCAATGGCAGCGATTGTCGGATTAGATCAGAGCAATATCGAACGAATTGTCAAAGAGCACAGATTCCATACTATCGATATAGCGAATCTCAATACTCCTTCACAGATTGTGATCTCTGGTCCTAAAGATGATCTGGTACAAGCACAAGCGATATTTGAACAACAGGGGGCTACGAACTATGTAATGCTCAAAGTCAGTGCAGCGTTTCACTCTAGATATATGGCAACTGTACAGCAGAAATTTGCAGCGTATCTGGATCAATTTGATTTCAATATGCCTGCTATTCCTGTTATTTCAAATGTATATGCTAGACCTTATCAATCTAACAATCTGCATGAATGTATGGTTCAACAAATTACTTCGTCAGTACAGTGGACAGATAGTATACGTTATCTGATGGGAAAAGAAGTAAGCGAAATTATCCAAGTCGGCCCTGGAAAAGCAGTCACTAATATGGTGGCAGCGATTCAGCGGGATGCCAGCCCCTTAATTTTAGAAGAAGCTACGGTAGAACAACCGCATGAAGTGAATGTACCAACCGTACATCGTTATGATGCTTCTACACTGGGTTGCAATGAATTTAAAAAAGAATACAATCTCAAATTGGCTTATATTGCAGGGGGAATGTATGGCGGCATAGCGTCTGTATCTATGGTGAGTACATTGGCTAGCTACGGTTGCCTTGCTTTTCTAGGAACCGGTGGATTAACGATGGAACGGATTGAAGCAGACATTATTGCTATCCAGCAAACTCTTCAGCATAGAGAGTCATACGGGGTTAACTTTTTACATAATCAAGTTCAACCAGATATAGAACAACAATTGGTTGAACTTTTGTTAAAACATCAAGTGAATATTATAGAAGCCAAAGGATTTTTAACGATAACACCAGCGCTTGTGTATTACCGGGTATCTGGATTATCGCTTGATTCGAACAGTGAAATAAAAACAGCTCATCGCATTATTGCTAAATGTTCACGTCCAGAGATAGCGACTTTATTTATGAGCCCGCCACCTCAACATATAGTGGATCAATTGGTACAAAGCCGACATATTACAGCAGAACAAGCTCAATGGGCAAAACAGATCCCGATGGCAGATGATATCTGTGCAGAAGCAGATTCAGGGGGTTATACCGATAGTGCAGTCATGATGACGTTGTTGCCATCGTTGTTAAGCCTTCGAACAGCAATCATGAAGCAGTACTCCTATCGTCGAAAAATAAGAATAGGCGCTGCTGGAGGGATCGGTACACCTGAAGCAGCAGCGGCGGTGTTCGTGATGGGAGCCGATTTTATTTTGACAGGATCGATTAATCAATGCACGGTCGAAGCCGGAACCAGTGCGATGGTCAAAGAATTGCTTCAGCAGATCAATGTCCAAGATACCGAATATGCACCTGCTGGAGAAATGTTCGAATTGGGAGCTAAAGTACAGGTGCTAAAAAAGGGATTGTATTTCCCGGCACGTGCAAACAAATTGTATGAATTGTATCGCCAGTATAATGCGATTGAAGAGATAGATGAGAAGACGAAAACAAGGTTACAAGAACAGTATTTCAAAAAGAGTTTTACCGATATTTATGCTGATGTTAAACAAACGTATAGCTCGCAAGAGATTGAGCGTGCAGAACGTAATCCCAAAGCTAAAATGGCGTTATTATTCAAATGGTATTTTACGTATTCTACCGAATTGGCATTACGTGGTGATCGGGACTCCAAAGTAGATTATCAAGTCTATTGCGGACCGGCATTAGGTGCTTTTAATCAGTGGGTACAAGGTACTCTGCTAGAGCACTGGCAACAAAGACATGTAGACCAAATCGCAGACAAGTTAATGAAAGAGACTGCCGATTTATTAAATCATCGCTTGCTTCATAGCTTTTAACTACAACTTATTCTAGTGCGAAGGAGCCAAATGAATGCAGATAAATACAGATGTATTGATTGTCGGTGGTGGAATAGCAGGTGTCTCATTAGCTCTGGCGATGGGCAAAAAAGGTCATGATGTGACTCTAGTAGAACGGGTAAAGCAATTTAAGCCTATCCCTAAAGGGGACTTTCTACAGCCAGTGACGATAGAGTTGTTAAAAGGATTGGATGTTCTTCCGGAAATCCGTAAACACTGCGCGCTAGTCACCAAAGTTCATTATGGAACAGTAGGCGGGATACGCTGCTTTTCAGGAGATTACAGTACGATGGATATTCCTATTCAATATGCACTAAATGGAGATCATCATAAAATTCATGAAAGTATATTTAATGCAGCAATCGCGCTTCCTAATGTTCACTTCTATGCTGGAGTGAATGCTCAACAGTTATTATACGATAATGGAAAAGTCATCGGGCTCGAAGCAACAACCGATGGAGAACCAATGACTATTCATAGCAAAGTTGTAGTAGGATCAGATGGCATTAAGTCGAAGATTCGAGAACAGCTAGGGCTCAAACACCATTTATATCCTTACGAAGAGAAAAAAGCTAAAATGTTTGCTTTTACTTTTCATATGGATGAAGATCCACCAGCAGAAGCCAGTTTCTTTTTTGGAAGTGGCGTAAGCTGTGGAGTATTTCCATTGCCTAATAAGCGTACACGTGTATATCTCGCCCTTCGTAAAGAGCTGTGGCAGAATATCAAAGATGATGGGATTGATTCGTTACGCCAATTACTGCTATCGCTTTGTCCGCATCTTCAGCAGGAATTAACACAGATAACAGATTTTAAACAAGTTCAGTCGATTCCGGCATTTTATCTAGATACAGATAAATGGGCGGTAGATGGAGCTGTTCTGTTGGGGGATGCTTGTCATGCATTAAGTCCTGCACTGGGGCAAGGAATGAATCTGGCGATTCAAGGTGCTATGGAGCTTAGTGAAACGTTGACTACAGCATTATCGACTGAAAATTATTCGGAGTCAATGTTGCGTTCTTATGAAAAGAAAAGACGTAAATATGTAAAATTAATTCAGCAAAATAGCACAGCTCATACGTTCTGCTGGTTTGTTAAAAATAGTTCGTTTATCAAATTACGCAATGCGGCTTTTCGCCGGATGGGTCGTTGTCCGAATCTTCTAGAAGCTCAAATGCTAACAACATCGGGATATAGTGATAAGTCACCATCGTTTTCCTATTTACTTCGTTTTGCAGGTATTATGAAACCTTAATTTGACGGAGGTGAAGAGTAATGGAATCGAAAAGAGCCGATATTGCTATTGTAGGGATATCTTGTCGTTTTCCCGGTGCGAATGGGTATGAGGAATTTTGGAACAATCTCGAAGCAGGAGTCAATTCTATTCAAGAAATCCCCGCCGATCGTTGGAATATTCAAGACTATTACTCTGCCGATGTACTGGAAGCAGGCAAAACCAATAGTAAATGGTGTGGAGCGATCGATCATGTGTATGATTTTGATCATCGGTTTTTCAATATTTCGCCACGTGAGGTAAACAACATGGACCCTCAGCAACGATTATTGCTAGAGGAAACATGGCATTGTATTGAAGATTCAGGTATTCCATTATCACTATTGCAACAACAAATCACTTCGGTCTACGCAGGTATTATGTCGGCTGATTATTTACAAGAGATCAGCAGTCTGGATCAGCAAGACATCGATAGTTACGCTTGTCTAGGTACATATGAAAGTCTGTTAACCAATCGAATATCATACATTTTGAATTTAAAAGGAATAAGTATGCCTATTAATGCAGCTTGTGCTTCATCACTGGTGGCTGTCCATGAAGCCAGACGTGCATTAATTCATGGTGATTGTGATTATGCTATCGCTTCGGCTGTGAATCTAAATCTTCATCCTATGAAATATGTTTCTTTTGCTCAATCTCGAATGCTTAGTTCAGATGGTCAATGCAAAACATTTGATCAACAAGCGAATGGGTATGTGCCTGGCGATGGGGTTGCAGTCCTTTTGTTACAACGACTAGATCAAGCGGTAGCAGATGGAAATCATATCTATGGAGTTATTCGGGGATCGGCTGTGAATCATGTCGGGAAAAGCGTTTCTTTAACTGCTCCCAAAATGGAATCTCAACAACAAGTTATACAAGCCGCTTATCAATCTGCTGGTGTAAAAGCATCGACTATCAATTATATTGAGGCTCACGGTACAGGTACATCGCTAGGCGATCCGATAGAGATCGAAGCTTTAACTCAAGCGTTTCGGACAGATACTTCAGATAAGGGATATTGTCAGATTGGTTCGGTCAAAACCAATATCGGACATCTGGAAAGTGCAGCTGGAATGGCTGGGATCATTAAAGTGTTAATGATGATGAAGCACCAAAAGATACCGGCTTCTCTAAATATCCAAACACTGAATCCGATGATCGATTTTGACTCTACTCCATTTCAAGTCACTACAAAATGTAGTGTATGGGAACGAATCGATACAGATCAACCTTTGCGAGCAGGAGTAAGTTCTTTTGGATTTGGCGGTGTTAATTCTCATATTTTGTTGGAAGAATATACACCTGATCCTGTTCATGAGGTTGTAGAATCACCAATCTCTACACCTGATACTCAATTCATTCTATTATCTGCCAAAACGATTCAAAGTCTTGAGCAATTGATTGACCATTGGAAAAACTGGATCGAGCATATCGAGGAAAAAGAGTATTCATTTCATGATATATGTAGAACACTTTTACATGGCAGAGAATCTTTTGCTTATCGAGTAGGCAGTATCGTATCTTCTATCAGCGATATCAAGAAATGGCTACAAACGGCTGCTTCTCATATTATCAAAGCAGATCAACCGTATTGGAGCTTGGATACAACATGCTTATCATGGAGAGGTTATGCTGATATTCAATCAAGTTCTATCTATAGTTCTCTGTATAAGCACAAACAAGAAGAAACGTTAAATATTCTTCGACAAATTACCCAAGATCCTAATCAAACTGAAGGCTATTATCAAGAAGTATGGCTTGATAAAGATATCGAATTATATACATTTATAAGCGGATACAGTTATGCTTGTGCATTCATTGAAGTAAGCACATTACCAGAACTCGTGACTGCATTTGGAAAAGGAACATGGATTGGTCTTGCTATTAGTGAAGTTTTACCTATCCCAACGATTATGAATCTGTTACTTCATCAAGCAAATCAAGAAGAGATGGTGCTTAATAGACCTTCTATTCCTTTATATACAGGGAATCATACCTATATCGCACCTTTAGTATGGGATGCTGCATATGTTCAATATCTATCCAATCAATTATCAGAACTTGCGCAATATGAGCAGATATCACGTATTCAGGAAGAACATATCAGCAAAGCAAAATTGTTATACGCTCATCAGTATACGTTTAGATCATTGCTAGAGGAATGGAATAAGATTATACAAGAAAAATATAAAATCGATATTATAAAATGGATGATTGAAGATAAACCAATGACATGTGATTATCCAATCGCTCAGATCAATATGATGATACTGTTAAGTATTGTGTATTCCTTACGCAAATTGAAACAAAAATGGAATCTATCCGAGCGATATACTTTTGATCATAAAGCTTGGCAAGAATGTATAGATTTATTAGATGATGAGATGCTTAGCAAGCAAGACGCATTGGAACTTATTATGCATACTAATCTGGATGCTGAGCGTATAGCCTATTCATTGTCGCAACAACCAAATCAAATCAATAAACAACATGATTATTCTATACTTTATGCGCATAATCATACGCTTACTGAAATAGATCATCCTTCTGACTGGTTGTCGCACCTGGTGTATACAGAAGATAAGTCATCTGCATTGGAAGAAGAACTACTTGCAGATCACATGATAACTAACAAACAATGTGTTATCCATTTAAACGGTTCTTATACAGAACAGTTATTACAATTGTGGCTACATGGCATTGATATTCGCTGGGATGTATTTTACAAAAATCAATCTTACACCAAAGTGAGCTTACCTTTATATGCCTTTCAACGTACTACATTTCGACTGCAAGTCAATACCAAAACAAAGCAAAAATCGATACAAAATGAGATGACTTCACATCCGATGGTACAGCAAAATCAACCGACAGCAGATCGTATTGCTTTTCGATCTACATTTACAGGAGAAGAATTCTTTTTGTGGGATCATCGGGTACAAGGGGTTGCTGTGCTACCTGGTGTAGCTTATTTGGAAATGGCTGTTGTAGCTCTTCAAAAAGCGAGCGGGATGTTAACAAAAGTTCAGACTGGCTTTGTCTTGAACTATGTAACATGGACACAACCTATCTATGTTACAGACCAACCCATTGATGTACACATCTATCTGTATTCAGCAACACAGGAACAATTACGTTATGAGATTGCTATAGAGCATGATGATTCTAGTCTTTCTGTATGTGGTCATGGCATGGTTATGCTGAAGAACTATTCGGAATCTCAGCTATTAACTATTGATCCTGAAGAACTTCAGCAGTTAGCTACACAACAACAATGGGATGCTACAACTTGCTATCACCAACTGGATCAATGGGGTCTGAACTATGGTGATAGTCATCAAGGTATCGATTATGTATGGATAGATAAGCAACAAGCCGTAGCCAAAATAAAGCTGCCAGCGAAAATAGAAACTACGCTATCCGATTATATATTGCATCCGGCGATGCTCGACTCGGCATTACAAGTTACTATTTTATTTACAATGTCTCAACAGGATACGCATTTGAAAGGAAAACCTCAGTTACCTTTTGCTTTGGGAGAGTTAGAGTATATTCAAGCTTGTACGACGACAATGTGGGTATGTATTCGTTGGAGCGAAGGCAGTAGTGCTCAAGACAAAGTGCAAAAGTTAGATATAGATCTTTATAATGATTCGGGTCAACTATGTATACGCATATCAAAATATACAGCTAGAACATTAGAAGGACAATTATTAGAGTCATCCCGAGTACCTACACCGACTAAATTACCTGAACAGGTAACCATGTTTGCACCGGTATGGGATACCTTATCAGTAGATGAAATTGTAAGCCTAGATCATACTGCAATACATCAACAAAAAATGCTGGTGATAGGAAGTTCTGATTTGGAGTGGATCGCTCTTTCTTCTAATTATCCGAACGCTATACGCTGGGAATGGAAAACAGATCAGACTATTGAGTCTATCTATCAGTCGTTACTTCTTTATGGTCAGATCGATCATATAGTATGGATAGCTTCTGATCTTCCATCAGATGTGACTCATAGTGAAACGATTATATATGGACAAGAACAAGGTGTGATTCAGCTTTTTCGTCTAATCAAAAGTTTATTTCAACACCATGATGATCGTCATGTATTGGAATGGACGATAGTCACTATGAATACGCAACGGGTATCGCCTTCTGAACAAGTTAAACCTATTCATAGCAGCATTCACGGCTTAATAGGTTCACTGGCTAAAGAAATAAAAAATTGGCATTTTCGTGTAGTTGATCTTGAACAGACAGAGGCGATAGACTGGCAACTTGTTTTTTCATTACCACCTCATCCTGATGGTGATGTGATAAGTTATCGTAGATCACAGTGGCATCAACAGCAACTTATTCCGGTACAGTATACAGCTATTCAACACACTGCTTATCGTAAAAATGGTGTGTATATAGTGATCGGTGGTGCAGGAGGGATCGGCGAAGTATGGAGCGAGTACATGATACGCCATTATCAAGCAAAGATTATTTGGATCGGTAGACGTGATATCAATGAACAGATTGAAGCAAGCTTACATCATTTAGCACAGTATGGCACAGCACCTGAATATATCAGTGCAGATGCAGCTGATCCAGATGATCTGGAAAGAGTCTATCAAGAAATCATCAAGCGTTATCCTCAGATTAACGGTGTTATCCATGCAGCAATTTCTTTATTAGACAACACACTGATGCAGATGGATGAAGAGCGGTTTCGAGGAGCGTTGACAGCCAAAGTGAATGTGTGTGCCAGTATAGAACATGTATTTCAAAAAGTTAATCTTGATTTTGTGTTGTTTTTTTCTTCAATCAATGCATTTGCTAAGCCAGCAGGTCAAAGTAATTATGCAGCAGGATGTACGTTTAAAGACACATTTGCGCAATATCTAGCCACTCGTTGGACATGTGCTGTCAAAGTCATGAATTGGGGATATTGGGGAAGTGTAGGCACAGTAGCATCAAGAAACTATCGTGAACGTATGCTCAAACAGGGAATCGGTTCGATTGAACCTCAAGAGGCGATGCAAGCATTAGAATGGTTGCTTGTTTCTCCATCTCAACAGATAGGGCTAATCAAACAAGTAGATGAACGCAATGTGTATCATATTAATGAAGAAGAACTAATGATTGTACAATGATCAGAAAAGGGAGATCTTTATGTCTGATAATGAACAACTACATGATCAACAGCAACAGTTAGATGAACTAAATCAATGGCTTGTTCAATTATTGTATGTGCAGATGCAAAAGATAGGCTATACAGCAGATATGCCTATAGCGGAGCTATTAGACTTACTTCCTAAAACAAATCAAATGTATATGAAATGGCTACAACAAACGGTAACTGTTTTTAACCAGAATTCGTTTCCTTTGCTACATGCTGATGAAGTATGGAACAACTGGACAGAACACAAAGAACAATGGTTAAAAGATACTGATATGCGTGCCAAAGTAATTTTAGCTGAAACGATGCTCTTGTCCTTACCTGATATTTTACATGGTGATAAGCCAGCAACCGACTTGATGTTTTCACATGCTTCGATGGATCTGGTAGAAGGAATCTACAAGCACAATAAGATAGCAGATCATTTTAATCATATGGTTGCAGATCAGGTCATTGCTCAGATTCAAACCATAGATCAGAAGAGCAATTCCAAATCATTGCGTATTTTGGAAATAGGAGCAGGCACAGGTGGAACAAGCGCTTTATTATTTTCCAGATTAGAACCGTATACAGCATATATAGAAGAATATGCGTATACTGATATTTCCAAATCTTTTCTCAATCATGCTCGCAAACATTATGGAATTCACTACGATTATTTAACATACCATCTTCTGAATATTGAAGAATCTATGCTGAATCAGCAGATTGATATAGGTGGTTACGATCTAGTCTTAGCGACTAATGTGCTACACGCTACAAGCGATATTCGTTTAACTTTACGTAATGCCAAAGCATTATTGAAAAAAGACGGTCAAATCATTATTAATGAAATTATTGAATATTCTTTGTTTAATCATGTCACTTTTGGTCTACTTCAAGGATGGTGGTTGTATGAAGATCCGGTATTGCGTATTCCGGGTTGTCCGTTGCTGACTCCTAAGCAATGGAGCAATGTACTGGAACAAGAAGGATATCAGCAGATTTCGTATCCCACGGTAGAGACTGAATTTCTAGGGCAACAGGTAATCACTGCTATAAGTGATGGAATTGTTCGTCAGAAAAAAGAGATTGCCACTCCTAAACAGCATGATGCAGCGAAAATGATCCAACAACCTGTAACAACACAAGAAGTATCTAACAAAGTCACTGTGACATCAACAACACAACAGTCCGAAGAGTTAGTAAAACAGAAAAGTATGGAGCACTTCAAAGTAGTCATTGGACAGATTTTGGAAGTGGAACCCGATAGTATAGATGTTAGTGAAGAACTCGAAATGTACGGTATGGATTCTATTTTAATTATTCAATTAACAGATGAACTGAATAAAGTCATGGAAGAGCATGTGAGTAGTGTGCTCTTTTTTGAATACTCTACTATAGCCTCGTTAGTCGAGTATTTTATTACCAATCGCTATCAAGCATTGATGAAGATGTTGGGAGAAAAAGTAGAGTCAGATTCCGAAGAAAGTACTGATCCTATTGCAACTGTAAATGTGCTAGAAGAGGTTATTCCTTATACTTCTACAGTGACCACAGAGCCAGTAGTTGAACCTGACACCGAATCTATAACATCAACTGCATCAACAGATTCGCGCCAACAAGATATCGCTATTATTGGATTAGCAGGTCGATATGCACAAGCCGATGATATGGATGAATTCTGGAATCAACTACAACAAGGTAAAAGTGCTATTACCGAAATACCTACCGAGCGCTGGCAATGGCAAAATCATTACCGTTCTGAAAAAGGGCAAACTGGATTTTCTTATAGTAAGTGGGGAGGGTTTATCAAAGGTATTGATACGTTTGATCCTTTATTTTTTTATATTTCTCCCAAAGAAGCAGAACAAATGGACCCGCAAGAACGACAATTTTTACAAATTGCTTATTCTTGTATTGAAGATGCTGGCTATATTCCGCAACAATTAAGTGATTCGCAAAAAGTAGGTGTATTTGTAGGTGTGATGAATGGAAACTATCCTACTGGATCATCATACTGGTCTATAGCCAATCGGGTCTCATATAGTTTTAATTTTGTAGGACCTAGTCTAGCTGTAGATACAGCATGTTCATCATCGCTAACAGCTATTCATTTAGCATTAGACAGTTTGTACAGTGGAACCAGTGACTGTGCAATTGCTGGCGGGGTGAATCTGATTGTAGATCCTGTACACTATGCACGATTATGTGAAAAAAATATGCTTTCTCCTGGAGAACAATGTCGTTCCTTTGGCGAATCTGCTGATGGATTTGTAGACGGAGAAGGGGTAGGCGCTATCGTATTAAAGCCTCTTCAGCAAGCGATACAAGATGGTGATCATATCTATGGAGTGATCAAAGGCAGTATGATCAATGCAGGTGGCAAAACCAAAGGCTATACCGTTCCTAACCCGGCGCTTCAGTCGAAAGTGGTTGCCGATGCTATACAAACATCGGGTATAGATGCACGTATGATTAGTTATATTGAAGCTCATGGTACAGGTACAGCACTAGGTGATCCTATCGAAATCGAAGGGTTACGAAGAGCATTTGCTCAACATACTACAGATACGCAATTTTGTTCGATCGGTTCTATCAAGTCTAATATCGGTCATTGCGAAAGTGCGGCAGGGATAGCCGGATTAAGTAAAATCTTATTACAATTTCAACATCAGCAATTAGTACCATCGCTTCATTCTAATCGATTGAATCCTAATATTCAGTTTGAACAGACTCCTTTTCATGTTCAACAACAGTTAACAGCATGGAATAGACCACAAATTGAACAGGATGGTTATCAAGAAGAAATACCGAGAATAGCAGGTATTTCTTCTTTTGGTGCAGGTGGAGCCAATGCTCATCTGATTGTAGCAGAGTATATGCCTGCCTCTGTTCACCAGCAACTACATGATCAGCACGACTATAACAGTCCTCCTGTAGCTATTGTATTGTCTGCTCGTACAGAAGAACGATTACAGGTAATTATGGAGCGGTTACTTCAATACTTAGAACGTTCGCCTGTAAATGAAAAACAATTACCAGATATAGCTTATACTTTGCAGGTCGGACGAGAAGCGATGGATTATCGTCTAGCCATTATCGTGTCATCTGTAGAAGAATTGAAGGATGGATTGAAGCAAAGTCTTCATTCTATCGACAAATCTACAAACACGTATAAAGGCGACACATCAAATAGCAAACAAATCCAGACGCAATGGTCGGACGAGGATATGCAAGCTACGATCACAACATGGATTCGCAAAAGAAAATATCCTCAATTGTTAGAACTATGGGTGCAAGGTATAGATATTCAATGGTCGTTAGCTTATAACGAGAATGATGTATTACCACAGCGAATGTCTTTACCAGTCTATCCATTTGCCAAAGAAAAATATTGGTATACGCCAGCAACAATACAATCTGATATGGATGTATCAGTACAATCTCAAGTTGCTTCGATAGCTGACTATATTCATCCTTTATTACACCGTAATCATTCAAGACTACAACAACAAATATTTACTTCTATATTTAGCGGAAATGAATTTTTTCTAGAACATCATCAAGTACAAGGTGTACCGATATTACCAGGAGCTGCTCATTTGGAAATGGCTTTGCAAGCGATCAGACATTCTATGCCGTTATCAAAAGGGTTAGACACAGAGCTACCTGTGCCTTTTGCATTAACTCATATCGTATGGGCAAATCCTGTGTCTATTGAACAATCTTCTAAGTCAGTGCATATTCATCTGCAATTAGAACATGCACAAGACTTGAGTTATGAGATTTATAGTGAACAAGATCATCAAGAACCGCTGTTATGTAGTCAGGGTAGAGCAACATTCGATATCGCATTACACAAACAAGTGCTAGATATTCAGTCTATTCAACAAGCTTGTCAGTTAAAAAAATGGTCTGCTGCTGAATGTTATAAAGCTTTTGCAGCGATGGGATTATCTTATGGTGTAGCTCATCAGACGATACAATATGTGTCTGTAGGTACCGATCAATTGATCGCCAAATTATCGTTGCCAGATGTATTTGAATCTACTATTCAACCGTATATTCTTCATCCTGCATTGCTTGATGGGGCATTACAAGCTTCTATAGGATTAACGACTGGGTTTGATGGATCTATCACCTCACCATCGCTTCCTTTTGCTTTACAAAGGCTTGAAGTGTTGGGGGATTGTGATACAGAAATGTGGGCACATATTCAATATAGTACAGGTAGTCATCGCAATGATTCTATGCCTAGATTAGATATTGATATTTGTAATCGACAAGGAACAGTATGTATACGATTAAAAGAATTTGTGACACGTCGTATGCAATCTCATCATGCTCCAATTCAGCCTTCTGATGCTATAGATACTTTGGCTACAAGAAATACAGAAACAATGCTGTTTACTCCAGTATGGGAGTTAATCGATAGTATTCCTACAACACATGTGTGTGAATCTATAGAAACAATCGTGTACATTAATACTCAATCTAATGTGCCAGAAATCTGGTCGGACTTTATGCCCAATATGAATATAGTCAATATAGATGCTGGTCAATCGATCAATCAAATAACCGATCGTTTATCGATATTTAGCGAAATAGATCAAGTGATCTGGTCTGCTTCACCTGAATCGATATCAGATGCACAGGAGCAACAAAGTATTGCTTCTCAACAAAAAGAAGTTCTTTTATTTTTTCGGTTTGTCAAAAGTTTGTTAGCACTTGGTTATGGAAGCCGGTCGCTACATGTAACAGTCATTACTTATCAAGCACAACAGCTTGATCCATTTGACAGCATACATCCAGCACAAGCTGCATTACATGGATATATTGGATCACTTGCCAAAGAGTACAGTCACTGGCAAATTCGCCTTGTGGATATAGAAAACGAAGCACATATTCCAGTTGCAGATATAGTATCGATCGCCCCTGATCCACAAGGGAATGCTTATCTATTTCGTGATCAAGAATGGTATTATCAACAATTACTTGCTGTTGAATATGAGCAAAACCAGACATCTACGCTCTATCGTCAAGGCGGAGTATATGTCATCATCGGTGGAGCAGGCGGAATAGGCGAAGTATGGAGCGAGTATATGATTCGTAATTACAGGGCAAATATTGTATGGATAGGTCGAAAAGAACAAAATCCACAGATTCAAGCTCAGCTAGATCGCTTGGCTCGATTAGGGAGACCACCAGTATACATTTCAGCAGACGCTACCGATCTGAACCAATTGCAACATGCGTATCAACAGATCAAGCAACATTATGATCATATTGATGGAGTGATTCATTCTGCACTAGTTTTGTCTGATCGTAGTCTAGCCAATATGCATGAACACCAATTTTGCATAGGGCTTGCGCCTAAATTAAATATTAGTGTGAATATGGCACAGGTATTTACTCAAGAATCTTTAGATTTTATTGTATTCTTTTCTTCTTTGAATTCATTTATGAAATTACCAGGACAAAGTAATTATGTTGCTGGTTGCACGTATATTGATGCGTTTGCCCGCCAGTTATCACAGTCTTGTACATGTGCAGTTAAAGTCATGAACTGGGGCTATTGGGGAAATGTTGGATCGGTTGTATCTCCAGAAGTACAACAAAGTATGGCAAGTAAAGGCATTGGATCTATTGAGCCACCAGAAGCCAATCAAGCGCTTGAGTTGCTTTTGACCAATACGTTAGATCAACTTGTAATGATTGAGACGATAGGACAACCAGAGTTGCCATTATGGAACAACAACAAAACGATTATGGTATATCAATAATCGTTTTGTTTGGGTTGCAATAAAAAGGAGTGCTCAGACATGAAAAACTTCAAGATGATGGAATCAGCGAATCAACAAATGGAAGCTGTCAATGAGCTTTTAATCCAATTATTATGGTGTCAATTGCATGCTGTAGGTTGCTTAGATAAAGATTTTGTCTGGAAAAAAGGAACACTATCGTTTTATCCTAAATGGTTAGTCGAAAGTATCGCTATGCTTCAAGCGCAAGTTCAATTTTTACCTATAGATACCGATCGTTTAATCGATACGAACTTATATAAACAGATGGTCAATACCTATTGGGAGAAATGGGATCAACAACTGACAAGCTGGTTACAAAATCCTGATCTTCAAGCGCAAGTGAAGCTAGTAGACCGCATGTTACGCAGTTTACCTTCGATTTTGCATGGGGACAAATTAGCTACAGAAATTATGTTTCCTGAATCATCTATGCATCTAGTAGAAGGGATCTACAAATATCATTCGACTGCGGATTATTTTAATACTGTACTGGCAGAGTCTGTGTCTACCTATGTTGAGAAATGTGCACAAGCTGGCAAAAAAGTACGCATTTTAGAAATCGGGGCAGGTACAGGCGGAACAAGTGAAGTGGTGTTTGAACATTTAAAAGTATGGGAACATCATATCCAAGAATATGTTTACAGTGATATTTCAAAAGCATTTTTGATGCATGCAGAACAAAAATATGGCCCATCTGTTCCTTATTCGAACTATCAAATTATTGATTTGAAAAAGTCATTTGCTAGTCAGCACGTGGATTTAGGCGCATATGATCTTATTATTGCCAGCAATGTTCTGCATACGACAAAAAATATCCGTCATACGTTACAAACTGTGAAAACAGCGCTTAAGAAAAATGGCATGTTACTTGTGAATGAAATCACAGATAAATCGTTAATCAATCATCTCACATTTGGACTACTGGAAGGCTGGTGGGCTTATGAAGATGAAGCTTTGCGTATTAGCGGTTCACCTGCATTATCCGCAGATTCCTGGAAAAAAATATTAAAACGTGAAGGTTTTCATTCGATTACATATCCTGCCTCAGAAGCTCTTATGTTCAAGCAACAGGTAATTGCTTCTCAAAGCGATGGAATTGTTATTCATGCTAAACATACAACACCAGAGGTGGATGTACCTCTAACTCCACCACCACAACATACGCCAACACAACAATCTGGAGAACATGCTGATATTAAAGCTGTAACCGATCAGTCTGTATACGATTTCGTTAGTGATATCGTGCGTGGAAGTATAGCAGAAGATCTCAAAATAAGTACTGATCGCATCCAGAATAATCGTAGTTTTGCTGAATATGGTGTTGATTCTATTATTGCTGTGCACTTGGTAAATGTAATCAATAAGCGAGGACAATTATCTCTACAGACTACGGTATTATTTGACTATAACAATGTTGATTTGTTAGTAGAGTATCTGCTAGAAGAACATTCTACTCATTTCAAACAAATGCTCCAGACTATAAAAGAATCGTCTGAAGAGAATAAACAGGTACCAACGATTGAAAAGAATACAACACCTCAAAAATTGGATACGCCTATCGAAACGTTAAAAGATTCCAATACCGATCATTTTTCGTCTGAACATCATACATTTTCAGAGAACTATACCAAAGCTCAGAATGTTTCTGCTTCATCTTTTTATCAAGTTGTACTTCACCGACCGTCCGATATCCAAGAATTATCTATTCAAGCACAGGAAGTACCAGCACTTAAAGAAGATGAAGTTCGTATCGCTGTACGCGCGTTTTCTTTAAATTTTGGTGATTTATTAAGTGTAAAAGGAATGTATCCTACGATGCCTCCTTATCCATTTACTCCTGGCTTTGAAGCATCTGGAATTGTGGTTGATGTTGGTGATCGTGTTACACATATTCGTGCTGGAGAAGAAGTTGTCTTTTTTGCGAGTGAACATATGGGTGCACATGCAACAGCTATTACATGCAAATCATCTCAAGTATTTGTCAAACCATCTGCTCTTTCTTTTGCTGAAGCTTGTTCTTTACCGGTTGTAGCGATGACAGTTATTGCTGCTTTTCGTAAAGTACAGATCAAGCCAAAACAACGGATATTAATTCAGACTGCTACTGGCGGAGTCGGATTGATCGCTATTCAGCTAGCTAAACACTATGGAGCTGAAATCTATGCCACAGCAGGTTCACAGCACAAGTTGGACTATTTGTTATCAATTGGTGTAGATCATGTGATCAATTATAGAGAAGTTGATTTTGAACAACAGATTAGACAGCTTACCAATGGTCAAGGCGTTGATATGATCCTGAATACTTTATCAGGCGATGCTTTGCAAAAAGGATTAAATAGTCTGGCTTCTAATGGAAGTTATATCGAAATCGCAATGACTGCTTTGAAAAGTGCCAAAGCGATTGATCTTTCTCAGATGGGATCGAATCAATCTTTTTATAGCTTAGACTTGAGAAAATTAAGCTTAGAGCAACCTGAACGATTAGTCGATTATTATCAGGAAATGGTCGATTGGATCGAAAAAGGAGTGATTGTTCCTCATATCGGTCAACTATTTAGATTTGATCAATTGCAAGAAGCTTATCGGAATATTGAAAATCGCGAAAATATCGGCAAAATTGTAGTTACGATTCCAGAAGAATGGCAATATCAAGGCTCACCACAGAATGATCCAGTGCCATCTTCTAATCAAGATCGAAACTCACGCGAACCTATAGCGATTATAGGGATCAGTGGACGCTTTGCAGGTTGTAATACTCCTGATGAATTGTGGGAACATTTACAACAAGGAACAGATCTGATTCAAAGTGTATCTCGTTGGGATTTATCCAACTATTACGATAAGGATAAACAATATTGTGATCAAGGTAGCTTTTTAGATGATATCAGTACATTTGATCCGCTATTTTTTAATATTTCAGGGCAAGAAGCAATCTATATGGACCCGCAGCAACGTATTTTTTTAGAAGAATCATGGAAAGCTTTAGAAGATGCAGGTTATGCAGGTCATTCGATCAAAGGGCAAAAATGCGGTGTTTATGTAGGTTGCACCAGCAGTGATTATCAGACATTAGTGGGTGAAAATCCACCACCTCAATCGTTTTGGGGCAAAGCAGGGTCTATTATCCCTGCCCGTATTGCTTATTACTTGGATTTGCAAGGGCCTGCTATTGCTGTAGATACAGCTTGTTCTAGCTCATTAGTTGCGATTCATTTGGCTTGTCAGGCGTTATGGGGAAATGAAATTAATATGGCATTAGCCGGTGGTGTGTTTCTCCAATCTACACCTCAATTTTATCTCGATTCTAATCGGGCAGGTATGTTATCTCTTCAAGGAAAATGTCACACATTTGATGAGAGAGCAGACGGGTTTGTTCCCGGAGAAGGAGCAGGAACGATTGTATTAAAACGTCTGCAAGAAGCGATAGATGATGGAGATCATATCTATGGTGTAATACAGGGAAGTGGTATTAATCAAGATGGTACAACCAATGGAATAACAGCACCAAGTGCCAAATCTCAGACTAGATTAGAACAACAAGTCTATGATTCTTTCGCTATTAATCCAGCTCATATTCAAATGGTAGAAGCTCATGGTACTGGAACTAAGTTAGGCGATCCTATTGAATATCAAGCATTAACAAAAGCTTTTAGTGCCTATACAAATGAACAACAATATTGCGCAATCGGTTCTATCAAAACCAATATCGGACATTTGGCGACAGCAGCAGGTATTGCCGGTGTTCTTAAAATAGTGCTATCACTGAAAAACAAACAAATTCCAGCTTCTTTACATTTGGAACATGGTAATCCGGGTATCTCTTTTGCAGATAGCCCTTTTTATGTGAATACGGAGACCAAAGATTGGGAAGTTCCAAGCGGTCAAGTGCGACGTGCAGCGATTAGCTCATTTGGATTTAGCGGAACGAATGCTCATATGGTGATCGAAGAAGCACCACAGAATTCGCAACCCTTTCATGTATCCAAAGCGGGATATCTGATCGTATTATCTGCACGTACCGAGCAACAATTACGCTTACAAGCACAACAATTACTATATTGGAATATAAATCATACAGCAGATTGTGCTGCGATCAGTTACACGCTATTAAGTGGTAGACAGCATTTGAATCACCGTTTGGCTTGTATTGTACGCAATCAGCAAGAATTGACTACATGTCTACAGCAATGGTTGGAGCAAGGACAATCTTCTCAGGTAACTGTTGGGCAAGTGAACCGAAGTGAGAACCGTGAACAACTCTCATTTAAAAAGTATGCAGAAGACTGTATTCAGAAGTGTCAACAAAGTAGACAAGATCCTTCTTATCTTGAATATCTATCTGCTGTAAAAGAAGTATTTATACAAGGATATGACGGTAATATGGGCGATATTTTTGTGAAAAAAGAACAACAACGAGTACCAATGCCAACGTATCCGTTTGCCAAAAATCAATACTGGGTTCCGACTACGCCTGCACAACAAAAAGGATTCACCTCTTCTCAAGCAGTAGTTGTTGAATCTATTCATCCATTGATGCACCGAAATACGTCAGACTTGCAACAACAAAAATATAGTTCTACCTTTACAGGCGATGAGTTCTTTTTCCGGGATCATATTGTACAAGGCGATAAAGTATTACCAGGCGTTGCGCATCTGGAATGGATACGCATAGCGGTTACAGAAGCAGTAGGTGGAATTGCTGAAGATCAAATGATGCAACTTAAAAATATTGTGTGGGCCAGTCCTTTACGTCTGGAAGTCGAGCCATTCATAGCTCATATTGATTTATATGTTGAATCCAATGGCGAACTGTCTTTTGAGATTTATAGCGATGCAACAGCCAATAGAGAGCGCCTTGTATACAGTCAAGGATCAGCATCTATTATAGACAATACACATCCTGTAGCTATAGATATGGCTGATCTGCAACATCAGTATTCAATCAGTCCTATAAGTGCTGATCAATTTTATGAGCAATCACAGAAAAATGGAATAGCATTAGGGAACAGCTTAAAAGGAATAGAAGTCGTCTATACAAAAGCAACAAATGATCATGAAGTATTGGCGCGCCTTAAAATGCCTGTGAGTCAGTTACCTGATCAAGAATCATATCAATTGCATCCTAGTATGATGGATTCAGCTTTACAAGTAGCGATAGGCTATACGATAGGAACGGTAAGCAACCCGGCATATCAAGGCAAATCTACACTTCCATTTACGTTGCAGAAGTTAGAGATATTTCAGCCATGTCTTCCAGAAATGTGGGTATGGGCAAGATACAGTGCTGGCAGTACAGCGAATGATAAAGTTCATAAATTGGATATTGATCTGTGTGACGATGAAGGTAATGTCTGTGTTCGTTTTCGTGGATTTACGGCTAGAACATTAGAGCATGCACTAACAGCTTCTTCACATCATCATGATTCTGTATTACTAACACCAACTTGGACAGAATATCCAGTCATATCCGACAGACAAGATTCTGTGCATAATGATAAAAATATTCATCATATCGTAGTATTATCTCCACCTTTTGCTGCTAGATATGAAGAGATTCGTACACAGCTTCCAGATGTACATTGTGTTATTTTACAAGAAGAAGAGGTTGCCTATCTCATCGAAGAAGAACAGAACGCTCATTTATTTACAAGTTGTACTGTGCAACTGATAGATCTGCTCAAACAATCGCTGTCTAATTCTTCGGAAAAGATATTGCTTCAATTGATCGTACCTGATAAAGGAAAGTATCAGATGTTACTTGGATTAGCTGCGACACTACAGACGGCTCAACAAGAATACAGCAAGTTGCAAGCCCAATGTATTCAAATGAACCTTCAAGAAACAGCTACAGGCATAACAATCAAAATCAAACAAAATCGTCATGAGTCGGTTGCAATTGTACGTTATGAAGATCAGATTCGTTATCTACGTGATTGGAAGAAGTGGGAATCTCTATTATCCAACTCTCCACAGCTCCTATGGAAAGATCGGGGTCATTATTTAATTACAGGAGGCCTTGGCGGTCTTGGATTTATTTTTGCGCAGGAGATTATTCAACAGACGCATCAAGCAACGATTATTATTGTAGGGCGTTCACCGCTAGATCATGTGATGCAAGAAAAGTTAGACCAATTACAAGATCATCAAGCTCAAATTCACTATATCGTAGCAGACATTACGATAGCAGAAGATGTGAATACTATGATGTATCAAATTCGCTCGATCTGCGGAAATCTACATGGCATTATTCATAGTGCAGGTGTCCATCGAGATCATTATATTCAGCACAAAGTAAACGAAGAAATCGAAGAAGTACTGGCTCCAAAAGTTAAAGGAACATTATTACTAGATCAAGTCAGCGCAGAGATGCAACTTGATTTTTTTGTGTTGTTCTCTTCTTTAGCTTCAGTCATAGGCAATACCGGTCAAGCTGATTATGCAGCGGCGAATGCTTTTATGGATATATTTGCTTCCGAGCGTAATCGCAAAGTAATCTATCAACAGCGTTCAGGTAAGACATTATCGCTTAACTTTCCGCTATGGGAAGAGGGAGGTATGCAGGTAAATACGGCAGAACGTACACGAATTCAAAACAAACTAGGTATGATCCCTATGGATACTGCTACAGGTATGCATTTATTTTATCAAGCGATGCAAAGTCAACAAGATCAGGTTGTCGTGATGTATGGCGATACGGATAAGTTTCAATCGTTATTACAACCTGCTAGATCGAAACGGTTAATGAAGCAGGATACATCTACTGTTCCGTATAATGATCAAGATACATCTATACAAGAGCAATCAATCAATAAAAAAGCTGAAACCCACCAGACTGTATTGATCGAGAAAATGCAGTCTGCTCTAATTCATATCGTTTCTCATATGCTGAAAGTAAGTCCAAAAGACATTTATCCTGATGTCGAGTTAAGTGAATATGGATTTGATTCGATCTCATTTACAGACTTCTCGAACCAGTTAAATGATAAATATCAATTGGACTTAACACCAACTGTCTTTTTCGAGTATTCAACTATTTATACATTAGCCAGACATTTGATAACTGTGTATTCAGAACAGTTAACATCTATATTGATGCCAAATGTTCAAAGAAAAGTCGATAGTGCTTCGGATTCGGCGAAAGTAGTAAATACCGAACTTGACCAAGAAGTGAAATCGACCAAGAGTGAGGCAATTGCTCAAGCACGCTCACGTTTTCAAAAGGCAGCAGAACTAGTACATGAACCTGTCTCTTCTACAGAAACAGATCAAAGTCCAGACCCTGTAGCGATTATAGGGATAAGCGGTAGATTCCCGATGGCAGAAGATATTCATGAACTCTGGGAAAATTTAATAGAAGGTAAAGATTGCATTTCCGAGATTCCTGCGGATCGCTGGGATTGGAAAGCTTACTATGGTGACCCGTATCAAGAAAAGAACAAAACAAATATCAAATGGGGAAGTTTTATAGACGGAGTAGCCGATTTTGATCCGATGTTTTTTGGTATTTCTCCTCGTGAAGCAGAATTAATGGACCCACAACAGCGTCTAATGATGATGTATATCTGGAAAGCGATAGAAGATGCAGGTTATGCGCCTTCTAGTCTGTCCGGTAGCAAAATGGGGATTTTTGTAGGTACTGCTAATAGTGGATATAGTCATCTTCTGTCTCAAGCAGATACAGAGATTGAAGGATATTCATCGACAGGTAGTGTGTCATCTGTAGGACCGAATCGAATGAGCTTTTTTCTAAATGTCAATGGCCCGAGTGAACCTATCGAAACAGCATGCTCAAGTTCTCTTGTAGCTCTTCATCGAGCGGTACAAGCGATTCATAATGGAGATTGTGATACCGCAGTAGTAGGTGGAGTCAATACTATTCTTGATCCTGATTATCATATTAGCTTTAACAAAGCAGGCATGTTAAGTCAGGATGGTCGTTGCAAAACGTTTTCGGATCAAGTTAACGGTTATGTGCGCGGAGAAGGCGTAGGGATGATTTTTGTCAAACGCTTAAAAGATGCCGAGCAAGCAGGCGATCATATCTATGGATTGATTCGTGGTACAAATGAAAATCACGGCGGAAGAGCTACCTCGTTGACTGCACCTAATCCAAGAGCTCAAGCCGATTTGATCAAATCAGTCTATAGTCGTGCTCATATTGATCCGGCAACGATCAGCTATATTGAAGCTCATGGAACAGGTACTCCACTAGGTGATCCGATTGAGATCAATGGTCTGAAAATGGCATTTAATGAATTAGGTTATGATGCTACGCTGAATACAGCCACATGCGGATTAGGATCTATCAAGACCAATATTGGACATTTGGAATTAGCAGCCGGTATTGCAGGAATCATTAAAGTGTTATTACAAATGAAATATAAAACACTGGTAAAAACAGTACATTTTGAACAGCTAAATCCTTATATCCAACTAGATCAGAGTCCATTTTATGTGGTGGATAAAAACCGACCGTGGACACCTTTACAAGATCAAGAAGGCAATATATTGCCACGTCGAGCAGGAGTCAGTTCGTTTGGATTTGGCGGTGTGAATACTCATGTATTGGTGGAAGAGTATATACCTTCTTCTATAGATCAAGCTATAGCAACTAGACATGAAGAACCAGTATGTATTGTATTATCTGCACGAACTGAACAACGTTTACGAGAACAAGCCAAGCAATTACGAACAGCTATGCAGTCTGATCAATATACTGATCATGAGTTAGAGCGGATTGCTTACACATTGCAAGTCGGTAGAGAAGCGATGGAAGAAAGGTTGGCTATGCGTGTCTCTTCGATCAACGAACTTGTCACTCTATTAAATAAATATATTGAGCAAGATGATTCTTCATGGAACGATGATATTTATACTGGACAAGTTAAACGGGATCAGGAAGTGCTTGAATTTCTAACAGCAGATGAAGATATGCAAGAAACCGTACAACGCTGGCTCGAAAAAGGCAAATATCATAAGTTGTTAAAACTATGGGTAAAAGGGATGGATATTGATTGGTCAACCTTGTATACTCATCGTTCATTACAACGAATTAGTTTGCCGACCTATGCTTTTGAACGTACACGGTATTGGATTCCTAACCGATCAAAAGTAGATTCTAATTCATATGCGATAGCCAATTCATCCCATATGCATATGATCCATCCATTGCTTCATCATAATACATCTACACTGACTCAGCAGAGATTCACATCTACATTTACAGGAGAAGAATTTTTCCTGAAGGATCATGTGATTAAAGGTCAGAAGATCTTACCAGGCGTTGCTTACTTGGAAATGGTACGTGCTTCTGTCGTACAAGCGATGGAACTTACTAAGCACGATCCATCGATGATTGTTTTGCAAAATGTAACTTGGGTACGTCCGATAGCTGTAGATCAGCAACCTGTACAGATTCATATTCAGTTGATCCCGCAAGAGAATCAGCTACTGAATTATGAAATCTATAGCCAGCAAGAGAATATGCTAATTACTTTGTACAGTCAAGGAACAGTAACAGTAACAGTTGTTCCAACTGAAAAAGAATACAAAGAAATCAATATTGCTGCTCTTCTAGAAAGTTGTGATCAGCACATGATTACAGCAGCAGAATGTTATGATTCTTTCCAACAAGTAGGACTCTCGTATGGCCCTGCTCAACAAGCTATACAAAACATCTATATCGGACATCAGCAAGCGATCGCTCAATTGTTATTACCATCAACCGTATCACATACAGCAGAACAATATATATTACATCCAAGTATGATGGATGCCGCTATTCAAGCATGTATCGGATTACCTTCGCTAGGATATGAATCGGTGACTCCATTTGCTTTGGATCAAATGAAGGTATATCAACCTTGCACATCTAAAATGTGGGTCTGGGTACGTTATCAAGATACGGTAGAACATCAGAGTTCTTTGGACAAAGTAGATATTGATATCTGCAATGAACACGGACAGATCTGTATTGAGATCAAAGGTCTGAATATTATTCATTTAAGCCCTAATCAAGATCAGCTACAGCATACTGATAGCGCTCCACCTGTCGGTGCATTGATGCAATATCCTGTATGGGATAGTGTTATTCCTGAATATACAGCCTCTCATATGGAGTCTTCAACACATATTCTATGCATAGGAGAGAGTCCAGCATTGTGGTTGAATCTCATTCAGGATTATCCACATGTCCGATATGCACAATTAGCAATAGATGCCGATGTAGAGCAGATCGTTGCTCTGTTAGAAAAAGAACCTGCAATCGATCATATCATATGGTCTGTATCTAATACTGTTCAACTTGATCTTTTACATGTGCCTGTACAGCAACCTGCTAAAGGAATATTACAAGTGTTCCGCATATTGAAATCATTGTTGCAGTTAGGATATGGAGAAAAAGATCTATCATGGACTATTGTGACTGCACAGACGCAATCCTTATCCATAGCAGAAAAGGCATATGCAGAACATGCAGGGATTGCAGGTCTGGTCGGTTCTATGGCCAAAGAATATTCAAATTGGAATATCCATCATGTGGATTTGGAAGAGAATATGAATGTGGTTGCTCATGATATATTGACTTTACCTGTTGATCCGGAAGGCAATACATGGATGTATCGTGAACATCAGTGGTATTGTCAACAGTTAATGGTAGTTGATGCCAAAGAAGAATCATCCACTTATTTTCAACAGAATGGAGTCTATGTTGTTATTGGTGGAGCAGGTGGAATTGGTGAAGTATGGAGTCAGTATATGATTCAGACCTATAACGCACAAATGATCTGGATAGGTAGACGACCACTGAATTCACAAATTCAAGACAAGATCGATCGCTTAGGTCAGCAGGGAATCGCACCTCTTTATATCGCTGCTGATGCATCTGATCTACAAAGCCTAACAGAAGCTTACCGAATGATTAAACAATCGTATTCGTCGATTAATGGGGTTATCCATTCAGCAGTAGGAATTATGGATGCTAGCCTGAGTCATATGGAAGAAGATCATTTTCAAACCAGTCTGTCTGCCAAAATAGATATCAGTCTTGCTATGATGCAAGTATTTGCAAAAGAACCATTGGACATTGTATTATTCTTTTCTTCGATGAGTTCATTTAGTAAGCCGATCGGTCAGAGTAGTTATGCGGCAGGTTGTACTTTTACAGATACATTTGCGAACGAGATGAGAAGAGCATTTGAATTTCCGATCAAAGTTATAAGTTGGGGATACTGGGGCGATATCGGAATTGCGGAGAAAGTGCCTTCTGCTTTCAAGCAACGATTAATACAATCAGGGATAGGATTTATAGAGCCGTCTGAGGCTATGCAAGCTGTTGAATATCTAGTGGGTAATCCTATCGATCATATGGCTTTTATTCATACGACTCAACCGGATGCAGTCCTCAATACACATTCAGATGAGAAATTATGGATTGCGCCGAAAGTGGAAGCTGTTGCTATAGAGTCATTACAACGTGATCATACGGATGATTTTAAAGTGAATTCTCTGATACAAACAATGCAAATATTTGATCGAGAATTAGAAACGTTGTTAGCGCATCTATTGTATGTTCAGTTACAACAGGCACAGTGCTTGGAGCATAATAATAATATTGTGCCTGTATATGAACGCTGGCTAGAAAGCAGTCGATGGATATTAAAACAAAAAAATATAGATGATTCCTATGGAGCTATTGAACAGATGTGGAGTCAATGGCAACAGAGAAAAGAAGTATGGAGTCAGCATCCTGATCTACAAGCACAAGTTGTATTGGTAGATACGATGTTGAAGCATCTTCCTGATATTATTCAGGGTAAGGTGTTAGCTACAGATATTATGTTCCCGGATGCTTCGATGTCTTTACTTGAGAATTTGTATAAAAACAATGCGGTTGCAGACTATTTTAACGAAAAGCTAGCAGATACTATTGTGTCTTATATTCAAGCAAGATTGCAAAATGATCCATCTGCGTCTATTCGTATCTTGGAAGCAGGAGCAGGTACCGGAGGAACAAGTGCTATCGTCTTGAAAAAATTAAAGCCTTATACAGACTCTATTGCAGAATATGCATATACAGATCTGTCGAAGGCTTTTTTGAATCGAGCAGAAATGATGTTTGGTCAAGATTATCCTTATCTTAACTATCAGCTATTTAATGTTGAAAAACCAGCGCAAGAACAATCACTAGCAATAGGTAGCTATGATATCGTTATTGCTGCAAATGTGCTACATGCTACACAAAATATTAAACGTACATCCAAACATATTCATTCCCTTTTAAAACAGAATGGATTGTTATTGTTAAATGAACTCAATCGTAGCACATTGTTTAGTCATCTTACATTTGGATTGTTAGAAGGTTGGTGGATGTATGAAGATGCTTCTATACGTATTCCAGGATCGCCTATACTAGATCAACATCATTGGCGTAACACTCTTGAATATACAGGATTTCATACAGTAACATTCCCTGCGCAATATGCTGAACCGTTAGGGCAACAAATTGTTGTAGCAGCTAGTCATGGATTGATTCGGTTACCGCGATCTCAATCAAGTAATCCTATATATGACAGTAAAAATCACAAGGCAGAGGAACGATTCCAGACCATAGATACGATATCTACAGCCAAAGAGATCTATCCCTCACAAGAACAAAAGCAAGAAAAGATTTATATGAGTGCTAAGCCAGCTACTCCAGAACCGATTACTGAAGAAATGCTACTGCAACACAGTAAACCTTATTTTCAGCAATTAATTGGGGAACTGGTCAAGCTTCCTTATGAACAAATTGATATCTCAGAGCCGCTAGAGAAATACGGGATTGATTCTATATTGATAGTGCAGTTAACTAATAAGCTTCGTAAACATTTCGATCCGATTAGTAGCACTTTGTTTTTTGAACATCAGTCTTTGGCAGCGCTTATCCAGTATTTTATAAAAGAACATCAGCAACAACTCATTGAATTATTGGAGATTAAGCCGTCTCCTGCAACAACCGTATCTGCAACTGCATCGTTCACTAACGATAGCTCTCAAGTGATCTCGGATAAAAAGTATCGTCCATTAAAAATGCCTGTACAAGAAGTAAAAGTAACAGAATCAATAGAACCAGAACCAACAGTATCGGAACCAATAGCATCATCTATATCCCAATCAGTGGTTTCAGTTCAACCCATTCCATCGATATCGCAACAAGAGCCGATAGCGATTATTGGTATGAGTGGACGCTATCCACAAGCGGATAATTTGGAACAATACTGGTACAACCTTGAACATGGAATAGATTGTATTAGTGAAATACCTGAAGAACGCTGGTCTATCGAAGGATTTTATAATGCTGATCGTAAGCGTGCAGCAGCTCAAGGACAAAGTTATAGCAAATGGGGCGGATTTATTAATGGATTTGCAGATTTTGATCCTTTGTTTTTCAAGCTATCGCCACGAGAAGCAATCAATATGGACCCGCAGGAACGCATTTTTCTACAATCTGTATGGGAATCGTTAGAAGATGCCGGGCATACTCGGCAAAAGCTGGCAGAACACTATCACAGCAAAGTCGGTGTATTCGCGGGTATTACCAAAACAGGATATAACTTGTACGGGCCAGAGCTATGGAAGCAGGGAAGTGATTTATTTCCAATGACTTCATTTAGCTCCGTAGCAAATCGGGTATCATATTTGCTCGATCTGCATGGGCCGAGTAAGCCTGTAGATACGATGTGTTCTTCTTCATTAACAGCAATTCACGAAGCTTGTGAAAGTATACGTAGTGGAGCTTGCGAATTAGCGATTGCTGGAGGGGTGAACCTATATCTGCATCCATCTAATTATATTGGTCTATGCGCTCAACAGATGCTAGCAGCAGATCATAAATGCAAAAGTTTTGCAGAGCAAGCAGATGGATTTGTACCGGGTGAAGGTGTAGGGGTATTGCTACTCAAGCCACTTTCAAAAGCTATAGCAGATGGAGATGCGATTCACGCTATTATTCGCGGAACAGGTATTAATCATGGTGGCAAAACCAATGGCTATATGGTTCCTAATCCGACAGCTCAAGCTAATCTGATTCGCGATACGATGGATCAAGCAGGCATTCATGCAGAGGAAATTAGTTATATTGAAGCTCATGGTACAGGTACATCACTAGGTGATCCTATTGAAGTATCCGGCTTAACCAAAGCATTTCGTATAGATACTCAACAGCAACAATATTGTGCAATCGGTTCTGTCAAAAGCAATATGGGACATCTTGAATCAGCGGCAGGTATTGCAGGAGTTACCAAAATTATTTTGCAAATGAAACATCAAAAAATAGTGCCTACATTACATGCCAGTACACTTAATCCGGAGATTCCATTTGCGCAGACGCCTTTTGTTGTTCAGCAACATTTGTCAGATTGGAAAAGACCGCATATTCATATCAACGGTCAATTAAAAGAAGTACCACGTATTGCTGGAATTTCTTCTTTTGGTGCAGGTGGATCTAACGCCCATGTCATTTTAGAAGAATATATCGCACAGCAGACCGAACAATCACCACAGTCTGAACCTATTGATCTTCAACCAACAATGATTGTATTGTCTGCTCGTCAGTCAGAGCAATTGATTGAACGTGCTCATCAATTACTTGCTTTTGTAGAGAGCACTGTATCGTCTGAGGTTTCCTTAGCAGATATTGCTTATACTCTGCAAGTAGGTAGAGAAGCGATGGGAGAGCGTATAGCTTGGGTTGTACACTCAATAGCGGATTTGAAAGAAAAATTATCATCTTTTATTCAACAACCTGAGGATTCTAGTATTCATAATTATCAAGGGACTGTGAAACGTTTATTTGATATTACGTCTGTTTTTGACTCTGAAGAACATATGCAACAGATCGTAAATGAGCATTATGTAAATGGTCAGTATGATGTTCTTTTAAAATTATGGATACAAGGTGCACCGATTAGATGGAACAAGCTTAATCGTTCTGTCACAAGCCATATCATTCATTTACCTGCATATCCTTTTGCAAAAGAAAAATATTGGTTAGCGCCTGCACAGCTGAATACATCGCTACCAGAGCAAAAGGTACATTTAAATGAAGGAAAAGTAATGTATCATACGGCTTTGCATCCTTTGTTACATCGCAATACTTCTCAATTATCAGAGCAACGATTTACATCTATTTTCAGTGGTCAAGAGTTTTTCTTTGCAGATCATGTAGTGAACGAAGCCTCCATTTTGCCAGGAGTGGCTTATTTGGAAATGGTTCGCGAAGCGATTGCACAATCAACAAGTGCATCATTAGATCATAGTATGTGGTCGTTAGAAAATATAATCTGGGCAACACCAATTCGTATAGAAGAAACAGAGCTAGCTGTGCATGTTGCGTTATATGCAGAAGATGAAAATCATATTCAATATGAAGTGTATACAGAAAAAGGTACTGCAAGAACGATTCATAGTCAGGGTAGAGCGGTCAAATCATCTTTAATAGATGCACCTGAACTCGATCTATCGCATATTAAACTGTCTATGACAGAAGAGATTCTACCATCTACATGTTATAAGCAGTTTGAGCAGATGGGTCTGCATTATGGAGATCGATTGCAAAGTATTACTTTTTTACAACTAGGTACAAAAGGTGTTCTAGCCAGATTAAATCTACCTGCAACGCTGGAAGATTCTTTTTCTTCCTATGTTCTGCATCCAAGTATGATGGATGGAGCATTGCAAGCTTCGATCGGTCTGATCTTCAGTGACAATACGTCAGCATCTATGCCAAATCGTCCACGATTGCCATTTGCATTGGAACAGATTCGGATATTTAGTGCATGTTCTACATCGATGTGGTCTTATATTCGTTATAGCGAAGGAAGTGATCCGATGGATAAAGTACAGAAATTAGATATTGATATTTGTCATGAAAATGGAGAAATCTGTGCCAGTCTAAAAGGATTTACCAGCAAACGTTTAGAATATTCGGAAGCTTCATCATATCCTAAAGAAACTGTAATGTTAGTACCCGAATGGTTAGAGCAAGATATGGTCACAGTACCTGAAATTTCATTTCAGCAGCATATGATTATGATCTGTAGTCCTTCTACACAGATAGCTGAACAGGTTCGACAAGAACTTCCTGAAGCATTATGTATCCAGCTTGGTTGTCATGAAAGTCTACCGTTAGAACAACGATTTGGAAAAACAGCTTTAGAAGCATTTACTCAAGTTCAACAACTGTTGCAGTCCAAGCCGGAAGGTTCTATTCTGGTGCAATTAGTGGTTGTGAATGACCAAGACTATCAACTGTATACTGCGCTTTCAGCTATGTTAAAAACAGCAGAGTTAGAAAAGCCGCAGTTGATTGTACAGATGATAGAATTAGACGCTTTAGCTGCTGCTTTTCATCCAGTAGACAAATTATGTGAATGTAGAGATAGTGCAGGAGATACGCATATTTCTTATCATAATCATCAAAGATATATTTCAACATGGCAAGAATTTGTTCCTAACGCCACCTCTGTAAAACAGGCATGGAAAGATCGAAATGTCTATTTAATTACAGGCGGAATGGGAGGAATCGGTTATTTGATAGCGCAAGATATAGCACAAACAGTTACAGAGCCGATTTTGATTATGACAGGTCGCTCTAGATTAGATAAAGATATTCAGATCAAATTAGATACATTGCAAGCGTATGGCGCTCAAACTTTTTATTATGTATCTGATATTGCTAATAAAGAAGAAGTATCTGCATTGATGAACACAATTCGCATGAAATTCGGTCAATTACATGGAATCATTCACAGTGCAGGTGTGTTAAAAGATAGCTTTATGATTAGAAAAACGCCTGAAGAATGGAACCATGTGTTAGCAGCCAAAGTGAATGGAACTCTATATTTAGATCAATACAGTCAATCATTTGAGTTGGATTTCTTTGTTCTTTTCTCATCTCTGGCAGGTGTTCTCGGCAATATAGGACAGAGCGATTATGCAACAGCGAATGCTTTTATGGATCAATATGCTCATTACCGGAATAAATTGGTCTATACCGCTAAGCGAACAGGTCATACACTATCTGTAAATTGGCCTCTTTGGGAAGAAGGAGGAATGCAGATGGATACACAAAGTACTTCTTCGATGAAGCAAATGTCTGGCATGCTTCCTATCGATCATTCCACAGCTATACATGCACTACAACAAGCGTTAGAACATGAACAATCTCAAATCGTAGTAATGTACGGCAATGGTGCACAAATTCGCAGTTTTATGGATGTGGATAAAGGAAGAGAGATAGATGTACAAGATAAATATTTTTTAGAACTGTTTGATCATATTCAAAGCGGGCAATATTCGTTAGAACAATTAGTAGAACAGCATAATCAGACAAAACCATTTTAAAAAGAATAACGAAATGAGGTGTTACTATTGAATGAGTCATTATCACATCTATACAGCCAGATTGAACAAGGAAAGATGGATAAGGTAGAAGGTGCTAAGCGATTACAGCAATTACTTTCTACAAAGACGGAATCTTCTACACCACCTATCGAATATTCTATCGATGAAAATGCGCTAAACGATAATGAGCTTCAAGATCAAGCTGTTCAGTACCTCAAAAAGTTATTATCTTCGGTGTTAATGATGCCTGAACGACAGATTGAAGCCGATGCACCGCTCGAAAAATATGGAATAGACTCTATCATGGTTATGAAATTAACAGATCAGTTGGAAACTGTTTTTGGTTCATTGTCCAAAACACTATTTTTTGAATATCATAATCTAGAAGAATTAACAGAATACTTTTTGAAATCACATCGTAAGCAATTGGTTGAACTTTTGGGTACTGGCAAAGAACAACATACACAGATACAACCCCAGCCAAAACAATCACTTAATGCGTCGACAACACAAAGAAACATGAGAAATACAAGGTCTTCAAAAGGTTCTGCTAATCTTAATCGCATAGCTGAACCTGCTAATGATTCTACAACTGCAACAGAATCTTCATCTTCACAAGCATTAGATATTGCTATTATTGGATTAGCAGGTCGTTATCCTGAAGCCGAAAACATTTCACAGTATTGGGAAAATCTTAAAAACGGCAAAGACTGCATTACTGAGATTCCTCAAGAACGATGGAATTACAAAGTGCACACAGAGATGAAACGTTCTACTAATGATGCGACAGTTTCTGGAAAATGGGGCGGATTTATAGAAGGAGTGGATCGTTTTGATGCACTCTTTTTTAATATTTCTCCGAGAGAAGCGGAACGGATTGATCCGCAAGAACGACTATTTCTAGAAAGTGTATATACTGCTATAGAAGACGCTGGATATACTCGTGCTAATTTAGTCCGATCAACAGCGCAGTCAAAAGTCAACAAAGTAGGCGTATATGTCGGAGTAATGTATCAAGAATATCAATTGTATGGAGTAGAATCTCAAAAAATTTATAACGAACCTTTTGCCTTAAATGGTAATCCTGCATCAATTGCGAATCGGGTATCGTATTACTTTAATTTTCATGGGCCAAGTATGGTTGTGGATACGATGTGTTCTTCATCATTAACAGCGATTCATCTCGCATGCCAGAGTCTGCAAAAGCAAGAATGTGAAGTAGCGATAGCAGGTGGAGTTAATGTCTCTGTTCATCCTAATAAATATGTCATGCTAACACAGGGGCACTTTTTATCTAGCAAAGGAAGATGTGAAAGTTTTGGCGAAGGTGGAGACGGATATGTTCCCGGTGAAGGCGTAGGAGCAGCGATCCTCAAGCCGTTAGCCCAAGCTATAGCCGATGGCGATCACATTTATGGAGTGATTAAAGGAACAGCGATCAATCATGGAGGCAAAACTAACGGCTATACGGTTCCTAATCCTAATCAACAAGCAGAAGTCATTGACCAAGCAATCCAAGAATCAGCTATCGATCCTAGAAGTATTAGTTATATCGAAGCTCATGGTACAGGCACATCGTTAGGAGATCCGATTGAGATTGCAGGTCTTACCAAAATGTTTGATCGCTACACATCTGATCGGTCATTTTGTGCGATCGGTTCTGCCAAATCCAATATTGGACATTGTGAAAGTGCAGCAGGGATTGCAGGTATAACCAAAGTGTTATTGCAAATGAAGCATCAGAAACTAGCTCCTTCTATTCATTCACAACCAGCTAATCCTAATATCGACTTTGCAAAAACGCCTTTTACAGTTCAACATCAATTAAGTGAATGGCAACGTCCTGTGATCGCTATAGATCATGTAATGACCGAAGTTCCTTTGACTGCTGGTGTGTCTTCATTCGGTGCAGGTGGATCTAATGCGCATATAGTGATCCAAGAATATATGTCTCCAATCGTAGCCAAGCAATTAGCTGTACCTGTGCAACCTGTGATGATGATATTATCTGCCAAAAATGAAGAAAGATTAAAACAAGTCGTTCTTCACTTCATTCATCACCTAACAGAACACACGTATACTGATCAAGATTTGGCTGATATAGCATATACGTTATGTACAGGTAGAGAAGCGATGGATATTCGATTAGGCATCGTGGCTTCTTCGGTAACGAATCTTATTAGTCAGCTTCAAGAGTATATCGAATCTGATGATATACCTTCATCTGTATACTACGGCAAAGTTCAAAATGATCTGCCTGCATTGCCTTTTTTATCTACAGATGAAGATATGACAGCTACTATTCAGCAATGGATAGAGAAAAGAAAATATTCTAAATTGCTTGAATTATGGGTGAATGGAATCGAATTGAATTGGGATAATGTATATTCAGCTGGTACATTTCAAAAAATCAGCTTACCTACGTATCCTTTTGCTCGTGATCGTTACTGGGTTCCCGAAGTGGAAGAAACGCACGCATTAGAAATAGAACCGAAGTTTCATTCTCAATCTATTCTTCATCCTTTAGTTCATACGAATACTTCAAATATAAATGTACAAAAATATACAACTGTTTTTGAAGGTGATGAATTTTTTATAGCAGATCATCGCATAGGAGATGAACATCTTTTACCAGCAGTAACGTATTTAGAAATGGCTAGAGCGGCTGTGGAACAAGCTCTTACAGGGACACCAGTACAAGGACAATCGATATCTTTGCAACAAACCGTTTGGAAACATCCACTTGTAATTGAACAAGAATCTACTGCTGTACACATTGTTTTATTTCCAGAGCAAGAAAATGCTATTCATTATGAAATATACACGAAATCTGATGATCTAGCCGAACCTATTATTCATTGTGAAGGCATCGCTATTATTGAAGATGTCAAGATAGAACAACCTTTACTAGATATACACCAGATCAAAGCAACATGTAATACAAAAGAATTTACTGCAAACACATGTTATGAAGCTTATCGTCAACTGAATATGAATTATGGAGATCGTCACCAAACGATTCATCATCTATATGCAGGTTCAAATGAATGGTTAGCTCAGCTCCACTTATCAGAAGAACTGCAAGTAAATAGCCAGGATTATGTCCTTCATCCTGCGATAGTAGACGGTGCTTTGCAAGCTTCTATTGGAATATGGTTAGGTAGAGAAGAACGATCTCAAGAGCAAGAAACCTCTTTACCGTTTGCTTTGGAACAAATTGATATCTATCATCCGACAACATCAACAATGTGGGCACATGTCTATCAAGATGAAGTAGCTCAATCTTCTATATCGAAATTAAATATAGATCTAATAGATCAGACAGGTCTTCTTTGTGTAAGATTACAAAGCTTAACAAGTAAAGCGATTCGTAATGAAAAAGCAATCTTACTTTCTCCCAAGTGGGAAGAAAAAGCAGTGACCAATCCATTAGTTGCTCAACATCGTAAATATGATCAGCATATCATCATGCTGTGCGAACCTGATCTGGCACTAGAACAACAAGTGAAAGAACATTTTCCTAATGCACAGTGCATTTCGTTATTACCAGCTCATCTAGCACATATTGATAAATCAAACCTTTCGATCGATCAACGATTTACCCGATTGGCTACACAAGCATTTGAAGAAATAAAGCGTATTTTGCAAAGGTATAAAGAAGATCGCGTGTTTATTCAAATGGTCACTGTTCATCAAAAGTCTCAAAAATCGCCTACTGCTCTTATAGCATTACTCAAAACAGTCACACTAGAAAATCCTAATATAACTATTCAAATGATAGAAACGCAATCTTATCTAACAAATGCTCAAATCATTACACAATTACAAGAAAATCAGTATAGTACAGATCAACAGATTCGCTATGAATCTCAACAACGCTATATTCAGTCTGATTACGAACAGATCATAATACCAATAAAGACTACTCACTCCCTATGGAAAAATGGTGGAGTTTATTTGATTACCGGCGGTACAGGTGGCTTAGGCATGGTTTTTGCAAAAGAAATTATACAGCAAGTGGAGCAACCGATTGTTATTTTAACAGGTCGAGCAGACAATGTAGATGAATCTATTCTTTATTCATTACGATCAAAAGAAGCGATTGTGTTATACAAACAACTTGATCTGACACAACAGGAAGATGTAACCCAATTAATAGAATGGATTACTCAACAATATGGATCATTAAACGGCATTATTCATAGTGCTGGTATGACTCAAGATAATTTTATCATTAAGAAAACAACCGAAGAATTCAATCAAGTGTTATCTCCAAAAGTAACAGGTACAGTCCATTTGGACGTAGCTACTCAGTCTATACCATTAGACTTTTTTGTATTATTCTCGTCGGTTGCTAGTGCGTTTGGGAATGCAGGTCAAGCAGATTATGCCACAGCAAATGCTTTTATGGATCAATACGCTATCGATCGCCATAAGCAAGTATTAGCTGGAGAACGTTCCGGTCAGACAGTGAGTTTTAATTGGGGTCTATGGGTAGAAGGTGGAATGCATATCGATAAGGATACAGCACAGTTTCTGTATCGTACGACAGGTATGAGACCATTGCCTACAGTGACTGGATTGCAACTTTTTTATGCAGGTATGGCATCCAATCAATCTCAAATCATTACTTTATATGGCGATCAAGCTCAGTTATCATCCATATTGTTATCAAGAACGAATGCAGTCCCAACGCTAACAGATCATAAAGTAGAAAAAGAAATACTACACATCATGGCTACTATTCTCAAAGTAGATGCTTCTGAATTGGATACAGAAACAGAATGGTCTGAATACGGTTTTGACCAGACAATGTTAGCAGATTTATCCCATCAATTGAATCAGCACTTTCAATTGCAATTAACAGCCTTAACGTTTGTGGAATATACTACTATTCGGCAATTAACAAATTGGATTGAATCTGGAATCACTATCTCATCACAAGCAGACACCAATAAAATAGCAGATCAAAAGGGTGTAAATCTACCTGAACCTCAATCTGTTGACGTTCATGAACAATCGAACAGTCTACAATCGGCAACAATGATGTATTTGAAACAAACACTATCTACTATTCTCAAGTTGCCGGTAGACCACATTGAAGCCAATGCTCCAATGGAGAAGTACGGTATCGATTCAATTACAACATTACAATTCACAGAACAATTAGAGCAGACATTTGGACGATTATCCAAAACACTATTATTCGAATATCAGACATTATCAGCATTAACAACTTATTTTATCAAAGCACACTTTGATATTTTGGATAAGCAATTTAATATCAATACAGCTCAAAAATCTTCACCTTCTATTGCTAAAGCAGAACATTTATCTACTAATCAACCAAAGAAAGCAATACAAGCACAGTTACCTGGTATTCATTCTCGCTTCAAATTTGCTTATCATACTCATCAACCTGTAGAAAAGCATGAAACAGATATTGCTATTATCGGATTATCTGGTCGCTATCCTCAAGCTGATCATGTAGATCAATACTGGGAAAATCTAAAACAAGGAATAGACTGTATTACAGATATTCCTTCAAGTCGTTGGAATAATGATTCGCTAGATGCTACATCATCGCAGAATAGAAATCAGGGCGGATTTATAGATGGAGTAGAGCAATTTGATCCACTATTTTTTAATATTTCACCTAAAGAAGCAGAGATGATGGACCCGCAAGAACGATTGTTTTTACAAACGGTCTATCAAGCGATTGAAGATGCAGGTTATACCCGACAGACACTGGGTGCTTCTACAGACTCGAATGAAAATCATCAAGTGGGTGTCTATGTAGGTGTTATGTATGAAGAGTACCAATTGTATGGAGCACAAGCGCAAGCATTAAGCCAGAGTTCTGTAGCACTTAGTGGAAATCCAGCATCGATTGCAAATCGTGTATCGTATTTCTGTAACTTTAATGGGCCGAGTATGGCTGTAGATACGATGTGTTCTTCTTCACTAACAGCGATTCATTTGGCTTGTCAAAGTCTGATTACTCAAGAATGTTCGACCGCGATAGCAGGTGGAGTCAATATTTCTGTTCATCCTAACAAGTATCACATGCTAAATCAGGGTGGATTTCTGTCGAGTCAAGGAAGATGTGAAAGCTTTGGTGCAAATGGTGATGGTTATGTGCCTGGCGAAGGTGTAGGAGCTGTTGTACTCAAACCTTTATCTGTTGCTCAGGCAGATGGTGATCATATTTATGGAGTTATTAAAGGTTCAGCAATCAATCATGGTGGCAAAACCAATGGTTATACGGTTCCCAATCCTGTTGCTCAGTCTCAAGTGATTCAGCAAGCATTTCAACGGGCAGGCGTAGAGCCGAGAACGATTAGCTATGTAGAAGCGCATGGCACAGGAACATCTTTAGGTGATCCTATCGAAATAGCTGGATTAAATGCTGTCTACCAGCAAAATACAGCAGATAAGCATTTCTGCGCTATAGGTTCAGTGAAGTCTAATATTGGACATTGCGAGAGTGCCGCTGGTATCGCAGGATTAACTAAAATTCTATTACAAATGAAGCATCAACAACTTGTGCCTTCATTGCATGCAGATCCATCGAATCCGAATATCGATTTTGATCATATTCCGTTTGTTGTTCAAAAAGAATTATCACAATGGCAACGCCCTTTACTTGAAGAACATGGTAAAAAGAAAGAAATACCTAGAAGAGCAGGGTTGTCTTCTTTTGGCGCTGGTGGTTCGAATGCTCATCTGATTATTGAAGAATATACAGTAGAACCAGCGATTACAACGTCTACTGATTTATCTGAAAATGATCCGGTACTAATTGTATTATCTGCCAAAACAGAAGCACAATTGCGTATACAAGCACAACAATTATTAGAGACGCTAGCAACGGATCGTTCAGCATATCCTTTACAACAGATTGCTTATACTTTACAGGTCGGTAGAGAAGCGATGGAAGAACGGTTAGCCTTTGTGACGCATTCGTTATCGGATATGAAAGAGAAGTTGAAATCGTATCTACAACCAACTACACAACCTCATTCATACCAGTTCTATCGAGGACATACGAAAGCGCATAAAGAAATGTTGTCTATGCTGTCTTCAGATCGTGGATTTGAAAATATGATTGCTTCATGGCTCAATCATCGTCAGTATAATCAACTATTAGAATTATGGGTAAAAGGTCTAACAGTCGATTGGAAATCACTTTATAGCGATAGCCAGCCACAGCGTATTTCTTTACCTGTATATCCGTTTTCCAAAGAAAGATATTGGGCTCCAGATCATCTGATGTCTGCAAGCTCTAATCTATCGACATCATTGCCAAAAGCACAACAACAATCTGACCGAACATCAATTATATATAAAAAGCATTGGCAAATGAGTGCTATAACGGAATCATTCAATACCGAGCTTACTTTACCTGCTGATAGACGTGTAGTCATTTTAATGAATAACAAAACAGAAAGTTTAGAAAAGCATTTGTCTGCTATGATCCCGAATTTGTTGATCTGGGATAAAGACGATCTGGCACATCAATTGGAGAGTACAGAGGAGCAAATAAAATCGATTGCAAGCTTTATTGATCTGACTGCATGGACAAGCGATAATACGAGTGATAGTAACAGTAACATACGCTACACTTTACACAAAGGCTGGTTGCAATGGTTACAACGTTGGATTGAGATCAACCAAAAAACACCACTCACGTTATTGCAGGTAACAAAAGGGTTAGAGGTTTTTCAGAATACATCTGTACATCTTCAAGGAGCAGAACGTGTAGGACTGTATCGGATGTTACAACATGAATATGCTCATGTACGTTCAAAACATATTGATTTTGATCTGCATGCATCAGAAGAAAGGACAGCTTTTGCGATTATGCAAGAGCTGTTATTTGATTTTCCAGATGTGGAAGTGTGCTATCGATCCGATCAGCGTTGGGTAGCTTATCTCGGACTTGTAGAGAATATGCCTGATTTTAATACTACCCCCGCTCAACAACGTTCATTTGATCCAGAACAAGTCCTTTGGATCACTGGAGGAACCAGAGGGTTGGGGATGTTATGTGCTCAACATTTTGTAGCTCAATATGGAGTGAAGAAGCTTGTATTAAGCGGTCAAGAAGTATTACCGCCAAGAAAAGAATGGCATTTATATGATCATCAAACTTCAATAACCGCAGAAAAAATAAAATCGATTGTCCAACTAGAAAAACAAGGTGTACAGATCTATGTGACTTCTGTAGATATAACCTCTGTGCAAGAAGTGCAGAAAGTGATTGATGAAGTCCATTCGGAGTTAGGTTCGATAAGCGGTGTTATTCATTGTGCAGGCACAGCGGATCAGATCAATCCAGCTTTTATTCGCAAAAAGGCAGAATCAGTTGAATCTGTGATGAATCCTAAAATAAAAGGATTGCATACTTTGCATCAGTGCTTGCAACAAGAACCTTTGCAATTCTGGGTATTATTCTCGTCAGTCGCTGCGACGATCCCATCACTGGCTGTAGGACAAAGTGATTATGCTATGGCAAATGCTTATATGGATTATTTTGCTGAAGCTTCTACAGATTCGTATCCGATATACAGTATTCAGTGGCCTAGCTGGAAAGAAACTGGATTTGGCGAAGTGAAAAGTAAGCCTTATGAGCAAACAGGATTACTCAGTATGACCAATACAGAAGGATTACAGTTGCTTGATTGTATTATGAACTCATCCAAAGATAGCGTCATATTGCCTGCTGTTATCCATCAAGAGATTGCGCAACCATCGATATGGATGAAATATCAACCGTCTCTATTCTCTGACAAGTTGATAGCAGAGCAAAACGTCAAATCTGCTTACACATCAGCAGCATCAATCGCTATGCCAGAGTCAGAAGAATTACACCATATGACTTTGGATTGGTTAAGAAAGCTGATTGCAGAGGAATTGAAAGTAGAAGTTGGACGATTAGATGATCATACGCCATTTGCTGAATACGGAATCGATTCTATTTTACTAGCACAAATTATTACAACATTAGATCGAACATTACAAGGAACTGCTGTAGATCCAACCATGATGTTAGAGTATCCTACAATTCAACAATTAGCAGAACAATTGGTGTACACGTATCCATTGGAATTAGTTACATTATTCACAAATGATACAACTACAGAGCCAATCGCAAGTCCATCACCAACTATTATTGAAAAGGCTCAGGATATGTATACGCCTATGTCTGAGAAACAACGAGAGCCGAAGCAGAAGATTGCTGTGATTGGTATAGGATGCCATTTTCCTGATGCCAATGATCCTTTGCAATTTTGGAATAATTTAAAATCAGGCAAAGATAGTATTCAAAAAGCACCATCTTCTCGTCAGCATCAACAATCCAATAGAATCGCTTCATATGATTCGACAACTCATGTTCGATATGGAGCTTTTTTACCACATATCGAACAATTTGATCCTGCTTATTTTGGTATCAGTGAATCCTTGGCTGTGCAGATTGATCCGTTACAACGACAACTTTTAGAAGTGAGTGTCGAAGCGGCTACAGATGCAGGATATACCAAACAGCAATTATCAAATACACAAACAGGTGTATTTGTAGGATCACGTACCAGTAACTATTCTTCTAAAGTCGATCGTACAGCGAAAGATACGATTGTCGGTATAGGGCAAAATTTTATCGCTGCACATTTAGCGCATTTTTATAATTTGAAAGGTCCTAATCTAGTTGTAGATACTGCTTGTTCTAGTTCACTTACAGCGATTCATCTCGCTGTACAAAGTATTCAAAATGGAGAGTGTGAATTGGCTTTTGCAGGTGGTGTTGATATTTTGCTAGATGAAGTCCCTTTTGAAACGTTAGGATCAGCTAATGTATTATCGACAGATTCACGCTGTAAAACATTTAGTGCAGATGCAGATGGTATAGGCTTGGGAGAAGGATGCGGAGTTGTGATACTCAAGCCGCTAGATCAAGCGATTGCAGATCAAGATCGTATCTACGGCGTGATTGATGGAAGTGCTTTGAATAATGATGGCAATACGATGGGAATCACAACACCTAATCCAGAAGCGCAGAAAGAATTGGTATACAAAGCAGTTCAGAATGCAGATATCGATCCTTCGACGATTAGTTATATAGAGACTCATGGTACAGGTACATTGATTGGCGATCCGATTGAATTAAAAGCATTAACCAGCGTTTTTTCAGGTGTAACAGATCGTCAACAATTTTGCGGAGTAGGTAGTGTGAAAAGCAATATCGGTCACTTATTAAGTGCAGCAGGAGTGGCTAGCTTTATCAAAGTGTTGCTGTCTCTTGTGCACGAAGAGTTACCACCTACGATTCACTGTGAAGTACCTAATCCAAGATTTCGATTTGAGCAATCACCATTTTATATTGTGCAACAGCATCAGAAGTGGAATCATACACAAGGAGTCTTGCGTGCCGGTATTAGTGCATTTGGATTAGGCGGTAATAATGCTCATATTCTTGTAAGTAATGAAGGGATTCCTGCTTCTTATCGTCGTCAATTGCCTTTATTGTATTCTAATGTTGGATTTAATCGTCAACGATACTGGCCTACAGAACCCCAAGATTATGCAACATCTGGAGTGATATCTTCAGAAGCACCATCTGATTTTTTTGATGTGATTAAAGTTGGCGAAGGGAGTGAATAGGGATGGCTATAGCATCTCGTACCGAAACCTTTTTGCAGAAGCTAAAACATACTGATTATTTTGTACAAGATCATAGAGTGCATCAAATCTGTACACTTCCTGGCGTGGTGCTACTTGATATGATCTATCGTCTCAGTTCTCATGCATTAGGAACTCAAGCTATAGAATTGCATAATGTAATATTCAAGCAACCTATCGTCACGTCAGAACAGTTCGATATTGAAATTTGGGTATCTTTTACAAATTATGATCACTATACAGATGTAGTCGTATCCAGTCGCAAAGTTTACCATGCTAACGATAATATAAAAGAGAACGATAAAGTGGTTAATATGGAATGTTCTCTTCATCCTATAACTACGAATCAGAGTGCTAGAACACAGGTATCTATGCCTTTTCTAGATAAACAGGTAGTGAGTCAATGGGATATGGATAAAGTATATGGGTTAGCGCGCGATTCGGATATTCATCATTATGATTTTATGAAAAATTCTGGCACTGTATATCAACAAGATGATAATGAATGGATGCATTTGCATATTAGCCCTGTAGCTACTCCATATATGAATAAATTTTATGCCCATGTCGCTTTGTTAGATGGTTCTACCTTTGCTGGGACATCGTTCCGTTGGGATGCACAGGGTAACGAGAAGTCAATGGAAGGATTCAAACCGTATATCCCATTTATGATTGAGCGATTTACCATTTATCGTTCTTTTCCCGAGCAAATTTATACTCATACCGTAAGAACCAAAGAAGACCTTGTTGCAGATGCAGACATTATTAAGCGTGATATTTCCATCTATGATCATGAAGGTGTTCTTCTTGCATCATTTCAAAATCTTACTGCCAAACGAATTCGAGAATCTCAATTAATTACGGGATTAGTGAACGAATCATCTGGTTCTGTTGCTACTATTCCATCCAAAGTGGAAAAGGCAACTACTCTAGATAGCCATACATCAGAATCTCCACTCAAACAAATAGAACAATTTTTACAGTTGCAATTAGCGGATATTTTGATGATTGACTCTAATCATATTGATCTTGAAACGGGTTTTTATGAATTAGGATTAGATTCGATTAAGTTACTAGAATTGGTTACTTTTTTAGAACAGTATCTCCAAATCGAATTATATCCAACGTTGTTATTTGAATATTCTACTGTGGCTACATTAGCAGCATATTTGAATGATCACTGGCAGGATACTTTTCTGCAAACTCTTTCTCAGTCTCAGTCGTTAGCAGACCGTTCAGTATTAACAGACACGATAGATCCAGTTGAAAGTACAGCAGTTATCTATGAACCTGTATGGGAAGAAACTTCGATCTCAGAATCGCTTCCAACGGTAAGCAATGCTATAGATCGAATCGTTATTTTGTATACTCCATCTCCAGAGTGGAAAAAAGTATTATCAGCTCATTCCCAAATAGAGCATATCGTTGCACTTCAACACGATAAGCAGCATACGATAGACTATCTACCTTCTCTGATCGAACAGGTATTTACATTCATGCAACAATATGTACAAACCAATCGACACACGCCGACTTTCGTTCAGGTGATTGCGGATAATGAGGATACTACGGGAACGATTTGGGGATTAGAAGGATTGTTTAAAACAATTGCTCAAGAATATCCTTTGATTCAAAGTCAACTTATTTTGTTGGATGTGGCAGATGTATCGGATGCAGACCATATTGTACAGCGATTAGATCAGGAATTTCAGCAGGCTTCTATAATTCCATCAATCAGTATTCATTATCAAGGGCATAGATTAGAACGCCATATCAAAACGTTAAAAGAAGTTACGTTGTTACATGCTAACGCTAACAATGACATTACTACTCAGCATTCTTTTCGTAATGGCGGTGTCTACCTGATTATTGGTGGGATGGGCGGTCTGGGATATGAGTTAGCCAAGCATATTGCAGATCATACGGATACAGTGCTTGTTCTAACAGGCAGATCTCCTTTAAGTCATTCATTATCTGTACAGTTAGAATCACTGCGCGCTAAGGGATCTGAAGCGATATATATCCAGACAGATATCACCAAACATGAAGAAGTCGAAAAAATGGTTGATCTGATTCTGGCGGAATACGCTACTATTAATGGCGTATTCTATTGTGCAGGTGTGATTCAAGATAAGTTATTGATTCAGAAATCAATCACTGAACTTCATCAGACGCTGCAACCTAAAATTCAAGGATTTACTTATTTAGATCAAGTGCTATCTCAACAAGCTCTTGATTTTTTTGTTGTTTTCTCTTCTCTATCTGCTGTAGTAGGCAATATCGGGCAATCTGATTATGCAGTAGCGAATGGATATATAGATCAACTGGTGTTAGAACGTGCGCTCAAAGTAAAACAAGGACAACGTTCCGGAAGCACGTATACAATCAACTGGCAATTATGGGAGCAAGGTGGTATGCAGGTCAGTGATACTCATCGTCAATTCATGTATAAGTCTGGAGGAATGATCCCTTTACCAACAGATGTAGGTATGAATACGCTTGATCTGATTATGAAGTCGGATTCACCTCAATGGACTGTATTATATGGTGAATCTGAGCAAATTCGTTATCATATGCGAGACAATCTAGCTCAGTCTCCTGTATTCTCGCAAAAGCAACATCTAACTACAAAAGAGAGTCAGACAGACAACCTAACAGACATCGCTATTATTGGTGTAGCAGGGCGCTATCCAGATGCCAATACGATCGACCAATTATATGAAAATTTAAAAGCAGGAAAAGATTCAATTACGTCGATTCCAGAACATCGCTGGGCTTCTAATCATAATGCGTATGCTGTAGAAGATTATTATCGTTACGGTAGTTTTGTAGATCGTATAGATGATTTTGATCCTTTATTTTTTAATATTTCTCCTTATCAAGCCGAACGAATGGATCCGCAAGCCCGATTGTTTTTGCAGACGGTATGGGAAGCATGTGAAGATGCAGGATTTGCTGTACATCGGAATCAACATGATTATTCAGCTTCCAGTAGTCGAAGTGTAGGCGTATTTGCAGGAGTATTCTGGAATCATTATGAGTTGTATAGTGCAGAGATGTCACAGCAAGGACAGCCTTCTGCTTTTGGAACCAATGCAGCTTCTATAGCGAATATGGTATCGTATCATTTGAATTTTCACGGACCTTCAATGGCTCTGGACAGTATGTGTTCATCGTCACTTACTGCTGTTCATCTTGCTTGTGAAAGTATCAAACGTGGCGAATGTCATTATGCTGTAGCTGGTGGAGTGAATTTGGTAACTCATCCTCATAAGTATGTATTTTTGAAAGAAGCGCAATTTTTATCTTCAGAAGGAAAGTGTAGAAGCTTTGGGAAAGATGGCGATGGATATGTTCCCGGAGAAGGCGTAGGTGCAGTGCTGATGACTTCTGTAGCTGAAGCTCAAAAGCAAGGTTATCCTATTTATGCTGTTATCAAAGGTTCAGCTCTTAATCATTCAGGAAGAACATCCGGTGCTACGGTTCCTGATCCAGTTGCACAATCAGAAGTGATATTAAATGCACTGGCAAGCGCGCATATCGATCCGTCTACATTAAGCTATATCGAGACTCATGGTACAGGAACTTCTTTAGGAGATCCGATAGAATTACAAGCGTTAGAACGCGCTTTTCGTCAAGCAGGTAGTACTGAGCAACAATTTTGCGCTATTGGTTCGCTCAAGTCCAATATAGGGCATTTAGAAGCTGCCGCAGGGATCGCAGGATTGACCAAATTATTATTGCAATTGAAGCACAAAGAAATTTTTCCTTCTCTTCATGCCAAACCGTTGAATCCACTTATTCCTTTTGGATCAACGTCTTTTTATGTACAACATCAAGGAAAAGTGTGGGAGCGACCTACAATCACGAACGGTGGAGTTACAAGTGAAATTCCATTACGTGCAGGAATTAGTTCATTTGGAGCTAACGGAAGTAATGCTCATCTTATCGTAGAAGAGTATGTTCCTGTACCTGCACTCATGAAGCAGCAACACAGTATAAATGATCAACAACCAGCGATTATTATTCCGTTATCTGCTCAGACTGAAGAACGACTGCAAGTCTATGCGCAAAAGTTACTAGATTTTGTACACACTGCGGACGAATCGTTAAACTTGCGCAACTTGGCATATACATTTCAATTAGGACGTACTGAAATGAAAGCTCGTGTTGCATTTAACATTGTAGATATAGCTGATCTCAAGCAACAATTACATGCTTTTAGACAACAAACGAATATCGATCATCCTCAGCAGACATTGATTCTACCTGCTGAGCAAGCAGATCGTGTTCTATTCATATCACAACTCGTAGCCCAACAGGAATGGAATACACTAGCTACTGCATGGACACAAGGAGCCAAAATCGATTGGACGATATTATATCAAAATCAAAGTGGTCAATTTATTCATGCGCCTACGTATCCATTTAGAAAAAATCGATATTGGGTTCCAGACATTGAGCCTTCTATCTTAGCGACCGAGCAACAAATATCTGCTGAACCACAAGTACCTTTGGAAGAAGTAGCTATATCTTCTTTACATGAACAACCTATTGAAGAGCATAGTTCAACAGATTCTTTATCAATAGTTGAAGAACATGTGAGTACATGGATAAAGACTACAGCTGCCAAAATACTCAAAGTTCAATTGATAGATATAGAGAATGATGTGGAGTTGAGTGAGTATGGATTTGATTCGATTTTATTTACACAATTAGCCGATCAATTCAATCATCAGTTACAGACCGATCTAACACCAGCTCACTTTTTCGAACAAACCACGATTCAACAAATTACAGCATTTTTGATAGATCAATATAGTACAGAAATAAAACATTTCTTTAAGGATAGGGTAGAACAGCATCATCGTTCAGCGAAGTCCAATAGCTCTAACTTATTAACATCGCCCAACCCAAAAGTATCGTCCAAACCAAAAGTGAATTCAAATCAACAACCAGTTAGTTCTGTTCCAGCTTCTTCATCTGTAGATCATCAAGAACCTATTGCTATTATCGGTATGAGTGCGAGGTTCCCGCAAGCAGAAGATCTAGATCAGTTTTGGGACAATCTTGTATCTGGGAAAGACTGTATTAGTGAGATTCCTTCTAATCGCTGGGACTGGAAAAAGCACTTTGGTGATCCTAATCAAAATAACTACAAAACCAATATCAAATGGGGAGGATTTATCGAAGGGATTGATGAATTTGATCCTTTATTTTTTGGTATTTCTCCTCGTGAAGCCGTGCATATGGATCCACAGCAACGGCTATTGATGATGTATGTCTGGAAAGCAATTGAAGATGCTGGATATGCCGCTTCAAGCTTAGCTGGTACACAGTTAGGTATATTTGTGGGAACAGGTAGCAGTGGCTATAACGTGATGATGGCACAAGCTAATGAAAATGTAGAAGCGTACTCGATTACAGCCAATGTACCTTCAGTGGGGCCAAATCGGATGAGTCATTTTTTAAATGTACATGGACCGAGCCAACCGATTGAGACAGCGTGTTCCAGTTCATTAGTCGCTATTCACAGAGCGGTGAATGCTATTCGTAGCGGTGATTGTGATACGGCTGTAACAGGGGGCGTTAATACCATCTTGTCACTCGATGCACATATTAGTCTGAATAAAGCAGGCATGCTTAGTTCAGATGGACGTTGCAAAACATTTTCTGCTCAAGCAGACGGGTATGCACGCGGAGAAGGTGTAGGCATGATCTTTTTGAAAAAGTTAACAGATGCCGAAGCAGATGGAGATCATATTTATGGCGTTATTCGAGGTAGTTATGAGAATCATGGAGGCAAAGCTGGTTCTCTGACAGCACCTAATCCCAAAGCACAAACTGCTTTGTTAAAAACAGCATTTGCAAGATCAGGTATTTCACCGGACACGATTAGTTTTATTGAAACGCATGGCACAGGAACACCTCTAGGCGATCCGATAGAAATCAACACGTTAAAATCAGCTTTTCAGACTTCAGGTGAAGAATCTACAGGGCTTGATCATTCTATCGGTTATTGTGGCATCGGTTCGGTCAAAACCAATATTGGACATTTGGAAATGGCAGCAGGGATCGCTGGAGTCATCAAAGTGTTATTACAAATGAAGCATCAAAAGCTGGTCAAAAGTCTTCATGCCGAAACTGTGAATCCGTATATCCATTTGGAAAATAGCCCTTTTTATATTGTGAATGCAACTCAAGATTGGCAACGGCTTAGAGATGAGAATGGACAAGAGATACCACGCCGTGCAGGAATAAGTTCTTTTGGTTTTGGAGGTTCGAATGCTCATGTAGTACTTGAAGAATACACTCCTGAGATGTCTCCACATCATAATCAAAATGAACCTTCACATCATCCTGTAGTGTTCTTATTATCTGCTGTGACCAAAGAACGCTTGCAAGCACAGATTCAGCAGTGGATACAAGTCCTTCAACACAATGACTATACAGACGATCAGCTACCTGATATTGCTTATACACTTCAAGTAGGAAGAGAAGCATTTGAGATACGATTCGGATGTGTAGTGAGTTCAATCGATGAATTAAAAGAAAAGCTTCAGTCTTATGTAGCATCTGAACATCCAATAGAAAATGTATACGAGGGCGATGCTTCAGCACACAAATCATTTATTTCTTTGTTCAAAGCAGATGAAGAATTGTCTGAAGCTGTGTATAAATGGATACAACGCTCTAAATATCATAAACTGCTTGACGTGTGGACGAAGGGGCTTGATGTGAATTGGAACGCCTGGTATGCAGACGCTCAACCACAACGATTAAGCTTACCTACGTATCCTTTTTCCAAAGAGAAATATTGGGTGAATGTATCATCTTCTTATCTAAGAGGAATTGAGTTACAAAATGAACACACAGGTACATTACAGAATCAAAAAGAAGCAGAAGAACCTCTGAATGTAGAGTCAGTACCACCAAGAGTTGAAGTGAATTCTACTCTGTCTATACAACAGCAAATTACTACTATTTTGGCTGATTTGCTAGGAATAAAAGATACATCTATACAAGCAGATGTACCTTTAGATCGTTATGGTATGAACTCTATTCTTATTTTACAAATGTTACAACGATTACAGAGTCAGATTGATGAATCGATTCAATTAGAAGATATTATGGAGTGCGATACGATCGAAGAGTTAATAACTGCTCTGCCTACTGATCATAGCCATATGAATACTCATTCGGATTCTATTGCCTATTCTGAGTTGATTCATTTAAATGCAGTGACTGTAGGACAGCCTATTTTTTGGATTCATGGCGGTACAGGTGGTGTTGAAGCTTATATAGATCTAGCCAATCAACTGAACCGACCATTTTATGGTATTCAGGCTAAAGGCTATTCTAATGATGAGCCACCTTTGCAAAGTATTTATGCTATGGCTGCTTATTACACACGTATTATTCGGGATATTCAACCTGAAGGGCCATACGATATAGGAGGATATTCATTAGGAGGAGTATTAACGTATGAGATTGCTCGTATATTGCAGACTATGGAGCAAGAAGTATCTTCAATCATTATGATTGATTCTTTCTATCCTGATGATTCACATGTTCAATGGAAAGCGGATCATCCAGATCTATGGCAAATGCTTTATCCGAATGGGTCTACTGCTTCCAAAGAAAAATTTATAGAGACTTGTTCTCGCTTAGAACAAGCGTATGAATTAGATCAGTATAAGCCATTACCTTTACTGAATCCGCAATCTATTCGTAGTTATTATTTCCGTAATCAGAACGGTATTTTGGTAGACGATAATAGCATAAATCCTACAGATTACTGGCAGACATGGAAAACAATATTACCAGATCTTCAGATGGTAGATATTGATGCAACTAATCATTTTGTGATGTTATCTGAACCCACATCGCTTCAAGAGATTACAACAGCTGTTCAATCTATTTATACACCGAATGATGTTCCTAATGCAGTGTCTTCTACAATCTTATAAATGATTCTATAGCCTACGGTACCCTGTAAAGGAGGTGATGCAGAGAACCGGGGTATTTGTTGATTTTTCTTTTAAATGTATTGATTGTATTTGCTTCACAGAAAGTAACCCCATACGAAAATAAGAGGAGATGTTTGTAATGATGATCGGTATTATTTTAATTTTGCTATGTATGATTCGTGTTCCGTCTGCAATGATATCTGCACGTAATGAGAAACAAATCAAAGCCAATGGTGGAGTAGAGTACGGCATGAATAACAGTAAACTACTGATTGTCATACAAGGATTAATCTATTTAGGATGTATCGTCTATGCTTTTGTATATGATGTTCAGTTTAGCTGGCTTACGATTGTTGGACTGCTTGTGTACTTATTCTCTTTGGTTACACTGATGTATGTTATTCGTACACTTAGCCCTTTTTGGACATTCAAGTTGTACATTGCTAAAGATCATAAACTTGTTGAAAGCCCATTATTCAAGCATGTACGTCATCCTAATTACTATATGAATATTATTCCAGAACTGATTGGTTTTGCTCTGATTTCTCAAGCATGGGTAGTCTTTATTCCTTTATTTATTTTGCATCTTATTACATTAATTAACCGAATTTCATTAGAAGAAAAAGTGATGAAGCAGACGTTCCAACAGTATTAAGACATAGTGAGTATGTATAAAATAAAAGACTTTTAGGAGGAATTGTAATGGAGAACAAAACAAGAGAGTATTTTCCTGACTTAACTCAAGTGTCTGGTTTTACAACTAATGAAGAGAAATACGAACCTTTTGCATGGTATCAACAAATGCGACAAAATGAACCGGTATATTATGATGAAGGACAAGATGTATGGAATGTATTTAAGTATGACGATGTGAAAAGGGTCGCTGAAGACAAAGATTATTTCTCAAATGCTGTTTTACTGCCAGATATTATCAAAGATTCATTAATGGGACTCGATCAACCCAAGCATACACTTAACCGGGCATTGATTAATCGAGCATTCACACCAAAAGCTGTGATGTCCTGGATTCCCAAAATCGATCAAATTATCGCTGAATTGATGAATGCTATTGATGGTAAACAGCATATCGATATCGTGCAAGATTTTGCTTTCCCTCTGCCGATGATTATTATTTCAGAATTGCTTGGTATTCCTACAGAAGATCTTGAGAAGTTTAGAGCATGGGTGAGTACACTTACTGTAGCTCCACAAGATAATACGATTGAGGAATATATGCGTATTGCACAGATTCAAGCAGAAGCCAGTAAGCAATTAATCGTTTATTTCCAGCATATTATAGAGGTCAAGCGTGCTCAACCAGAACAAGATATTATTTCGGATCTTATTCAAGCAGAAGAAAATGGATACAGGCTATCTCCTGAAGAATTGATGGGTAGTTGTGTCTTTTTGCTGATTGCAGGTAATGAAACTACAACCAGTCTGATCACTAACTCGATTTATTCTCTCGATCAAAACAATTTGTTCGGGACATTGCATACACAACCAGAACTTATTCCAACCACAGTGGAAGAAGTATTGCGCTATCGTGCGCCGGTTCAACGTACAATTCGTAAAGTATCACAAAATACAGTAATCGGCGGAAAATCGCTAAAAGCCGGTGATTATATCGCAAATTGGATCGGATCAGCGAACCGGGACGAAGATCATTTTGAACAAGCAGAATTATTTATTCCTAATCGACGCAATAATAAACATCTTTCATTCGGCAAAGGAATCCATGTTTGTTTGGGATCTCAATTAGCTCGCATTGAGGTAAAAGCAGCGTTGACTGCTCTGATACAAAAGTATCCCAACATGAAAGTAAGTCCTAATTATCAAATTGATGTTGCCTATAGCAATATTTATAGCCTAAAAAACTTACCTGTGGAACTTGGACAAAGTACATAGGTTCTTTTTTTTGCATAAAAAATGACTACTAACCAATTGAAATGAAACCCTTTCTTATTTTTATTTACTTTTGTATAATAAAAATGGTTTAATATGTAATTAATGTTCTGATTTAAAATTCATTTTATTGAGGAGGCATTATGAGTTGGTATACATTTTTCGTCCAAACCGGTAAAGAAGACTATATTAAAAAGCACATAGACCGACATTATGACGACAAGCAACTCAAATGCATGATACCCAAAAGGATAATACCTGAGAAACGTCAAGGTATTGTCAAAGATGAAGTGAAAGTATTATTTCCGGGTTATATTTTTGTAAAAACGCATATGATTCAAGATGTGTATCATTCGATCAAAACAACGCCTCATGTGTACTATTTAGTAGGTAGTTCTTCTTGTACTACAGCGAATACGAAAGAGTACTTTACCAAAATTCCTGAAAATCAAATGAATTGGTTACTTCAACTGTTTGGACAAAATCATATTATTGGTTATTCTGATATTATGGTATTGGATGAAAATGTTCAGGTGATCTCAGGTCCTCTTATGGGAAAAGAAGCGATTATACGTAAAATTGATAAACGTAAAGGTAGAGCCAAAATTGAAGTGCAATTACTCAATGATATTCGACTTATTGATGTTGGAATCGAAATATTGTCTCCATGATCGTAAGCTATCGAAAAATGTTTTTGGATGTGGGCCAGATCACTTTACAAGGTGGTCTGGCTTTTTTTACATAGATTGCAGTATCGAGGATAAAGGTTTCATTATCGCTGTAGTTGGGGAATCAATCTTTGAGCATAGGTCTACTATAACGAGCGAAAGAAAGGATGTAATTCATTATGCCTGTCGATCCGCAAATTCAACAATTATTGAATATGATTAATCAATTTCAGATGCCTCCCTTTGAGACTATTTCTCCATCAGATTATCGTGATATGGAAAAGATGATGACGTTACCGTTTGCGACAAATAAAACAGAACTTTTTGAAATAAAAGATCAAACGATTCCTTTAAAAGATCGAGATATTGCTATTCGGATCTATCGACCAACCGCAGAGGAAGGACCGCGTCCAGCGCTTGTCTTTTATCATGGTGGTGGATGGGTTGTAGGAAGTCTGGATTCTCATGATGAGATGTGTCGCCAGATTGCTCACGAATCCAGTTGTACTGTGATTTCTGTCGATTACCGCTTAGCGCCTGAATATAAATTTCCGACCGCTGTATGGGATGCTTATGATGCATTAGTGTATCTGACAGAACATGCAGCAGAATTTCAGATAGATCCGATGCAGATTGCAGTAGGTGGAGATAGTGCAGGAGGTAATCTGGCTACTGTCGCTTGTATTATTGCGAAGCAAAGAGGCGGAGTACCTGCTATTCAATATCAATTGTTATACTATCCTTCTGTTGGGAATGAGAAAGAAACGGATTCGTATCGTGATAATCAAAAAGGGTATTTGTTAACAGCCGATATGATGGAGTGGTTCCGCAAACATTACTTTAATACAGAAGAAGAAAGTCAGCATGTATACGCGGCACCGATATTATATGAAGACTTGAGCGATTTGCCACCAGCGATGATTATCACTGCTGAATACGATCCTTTGCGAGATGGTGGAGCAGCCTATGCCAAAAAGTTGCAAGAAAAAGGTGTAGCTGTAGAATATATGTGTTACGAAGGTATGATTCATGGATTTATGAGTATGCCTCAAATTGATAAAGCTAAAGCAGGCGTACTGCAAGGTGCAGAAGCATTAAAACGCATCTTTAATCTAAGCTGAGCAGAAGCAAATAAAGATAAAACAGTAGCTATTCCGAAATAAACAGCTACACAACACATAAAACCCCGCATCCTTGAATATCAAGAGTGTGGGGTTTTACGTGTTATTTTGAATATACAATTAACTTTTTCCTCCTGAAACAATCCTCCTGCGTGACATGGCACATACTTTCATATTTTCCATGTTGCCGATTATTAGGTCTTCACCATTTCAATAATCGTTTGTACTAATTGTTATACTTATTTGATAATTACTGTAATACTTTGTTCGCCTTACCTCCAAACTTTACGTAAAGGAGATAGCGATATCCGTTCCTCCAATCTTCAAGTTTTGGAGAACTTCATTAAATCGATCCGGCTTCCATCCATACTCATGTCGCTAATGATTTCCCGTATACCCACGATCTCACGAAAAACGTTTTCACTGACGCTTTTCTTACGTGTTATCGATTCTAGTATACTTCGCTAACATTTTCCAACGGAATCCTGCTCCCTTCCTGTAGATCTTAACTACTAATACGGAAATGAGACTATCACCTGATTGATGCTTGTTTGTTGCTTATGTGGTTCAGCACCTCTTGGTGATGTCTATATAATAAACCTATCTTTTCAAAAGTTAAAGGGGAGTAAAGTTTGTTTTCGGACTGTAAAATGGAGTCTGGATCACTGAGGTCACACATGCTTGATTTCGCTTACATTTACTGTTTATTTATAGCTTTTTTATTGATTTTATATATAGAAAAGTTGAATTTAAAATGAAATAAAGTTAGACTTGTAAAGGTTCATTTTATCTCAGATTACATCGAACTAAGACTACATTAGATTTTATTAGGAGGATCAACATGTCAGACTTATTTATATTTGGATTATTTGAAAGAACACGTAAAAGTATTCTTGGCTATACGGCGGAGTTGACTCCAGAACAACGTTCTATTGTTCCAACCGGATTTAATAATAATATTCACTGGCAACTGGGACATGTTATTGTTATCGCAGATGCGATTGTACTTGGGTTCGCTGGTCACGCGTCTCAAATACCTGCGGAGTACAGAACCTTTTTTGGACCAGGAACAAAGCCTGCGGACTGGACAACTGAAGCGCCAGCTTGGGAAGAGTTGCTTGATGTATTTGCAAAACAAACACAATCGTTACGTGAAACGTTTGCTGGTCAGACAAATGAACCTGTTGCGAATAAAGAAAACTTTGCCAAAGCAGAAACAGTTGGCAATCTATTGGAATTGAACACTATGCATGAAAGTTCACATTCTGGTATGATCAACGCTATGTCTCGCCTTGTTAAACAATCTTAATTAAACCTATATAACAAGTAAAAAAGGAGTACAGCATATGTTGCTGTACTCCTTTTTTTGCTGTGCTAGATTGAACTAGATGATGAGATAACGATAAGATTGACTATCGCTATAAAATAACGTAATATTCGAATTAATTGGAATATAATTACATAAAATAAAATATTATAGAGGTGATTTGATTGGCAAAGTATTATCCATTACCTTTATCTACTTATTATAATAACAACGGATTTAGTTATGAATTAGAACAACGAATCGGCAATTTTACGACATTCGGTTCGTCCTATCCTGGAGATGAAATACCTAACCAAACAGATGTAATTATCGAAGAGATTCCATTTTTATTTCCCGATGCTCAATCGACTTTTAATAATATCGAATTGGAAAATCAACAATTGGATATTCCAGCCGACTATTATACAGCTATGTTTATTTTAGGCGCGGCGGATAATGGATCTTATCAAGAAGATATTGAATACTATTTGAATGATACGTTGGTAGAGCAGACATCTCTCGCTTTGACCAATTGGACAGATCATATGCCTAAATATCAAGAACAAGTAGTGTATCGCTGTAGTGGCATTTACACCCAAAAGGGAGCACTCTTAACAAGCAAACAGACAACGATCTGGTTGCAAACGTTATCATTTGAACATCCTCTTCATATGAACAGGATCGTATTGCCGGATAATCCTTGTATGCATATATTCTCGATAACATTACAAAAAGGAGAATAAACATGAATATGCAGCCACGACCTGAACCTAAAGACGGTGAAGATTGTTTTACCTTATGTGTGAGCAGTATTCTAGCCTATCAAAATGTGCCCGAGTTTTGTAGTGTCTGGAAACAATGTGGAATCGTTTACACGGAGCCGAAAGAAGAAGTGCAAGGTCGATTATCTCCAATCTATATGGCTACCGAGAATGATTTACAATGGATTCACCGGATTAAGCTTCAGATTTATCGTGAAAATAATAAAACAGCAGTCGTACAACATATCAAGCAACTGCTTATTCAAGGAGAGCCTGTTATTGTCTGGTTGGATGTTTTTGATATGAAATATAATTCATTGTATCAACTACGTCACTTTGCTCATTGTTTGTTATTAGTAGAGTATGCAGATGAACAATTTGAATTTATTGATGAATTTTACCATCTCAAAAATACGATTGATGAACAGACATTAATCAATGCGCTTGATCTTAGACAGACAGAAATGATTGAAGAAGGAACTCATTATGTCTATAATGTGGTGGATAGTACTCAAGCAACTATAGAAGTAACCGAAAAAGATATTCACGATGTAATCCAAATGAATCTGAACGTTATGCAAAGTAAGTATTTGCATATGATTACAACAGATCACGGACAACCTGTAAGCAATGCTTATACTGGATTACAAGCACTGGATCGGTATATTGATCATATTCATAACTGTTTATCAGATATCAATATGCTGACAGATGAATATGTAGAGCAGATGTATCAAGATCTATCTCGAATGAGCAATAATCGATATTTGTTCACTTATTTTCTAGAGCAAGGTATATCTTATGATCTATCGTTAGAACGGTTGATCGAAAAGTATCAATATGTAGCACAACGCTGGAAATTAGTCTCTAACATGGCACTAAAAAGTCAATATGTAGAAGGCGAAAAGCGGCAACAAATGGTAGAACGAATCTGGAGCAAATTACAAAGTATTCGTCAGCTAGAGCAAGAACTTGTCGAATACAATCAATTGATAATAGAAAAAAAGGATCAAAAGATAGAAATGGAGTATTGATGAATGACGTATAGAGTGGCGATCTGCGATGATGATCAGCAACAAAGAGAACTTGTCCAACATATGTTGATGACATTATCTATGAAAACCAGTATCGATTTTGAGATCGACTATTTTGAATCTGGTGAATCATTAGTCTCTTATTATGAGAATAACCAACAACCTTTTCATATTTTGATTTTGGATATAGAAATGGGCGGTATTAACGGAATCCAGACAGCTCAGAAGATTAGAGACCTCAAACATCTGGATGAACAAATTGTGTTTCTTACCAGTTATCCAGATTATATGATCGAAAGCTTTGATGTAGTGACTTTTCAGTATTTACTCAAGCCAATTGCTGTGTCTACGTTTGAAGAAAAGATCCTTAAAGTTTGTCAGTATTTTCAGTCGTTAGATAAACGAATTTTGATTATCAAATCCGATTATGAAGAAGTTGTATTGAAATACGACGATATTATTTCGATTGAAGCTGTCAAAAGTTTAACGATGAAAAACAAACTGCATGTTGTCACTCTTCAGCAGACTCACACAACCAAGGGCATTATTTCTAACTATGCTACTGCATTAAAACAATATCATTTTTTACAAATTCATCGATCGATTATTATCAACTTGCTTCATGTTAAAAAGTTTGCAGGAGGCATGGTTCTAATGTCTAATGGAGTAGAGTTACCGATTGGACGTTCCAAAGTAAAAGAAGTGAAAGACGTGTATACCAAATTTATGATTACAGGTATGTATGAATAGATGGAAACTCAACTATTATTGCTGAATGCTTGTATTGTACTGGTGATGGGATTTCAAATTAATTTTTATTTCAATGCTGTTTTTGGCAAAGGACACCGCGGCTCTAACCATTGGGTGTATTTGATCTTATTTGGTGTGCTTGATTTCTTTTATTTAAATTCATATACATCTTCTGTATTTTCTTCAGTGTTGGCTTTGATCGTTATTTTTGTATTATCGATTCCTTACCAGACTGAACTAAAGAAGAAGATTGTTTTTTCGATTTTGTACGCAGTTTTGCTCACATTAGTTAATTTTATTTCACTGTACATTTTGTATCCATTTAATGCTACAGATCTAGGAACTTCTAATCCTGTGGCTATTGAAGAGTATGTTATTTTATCCAAAAGTATACTGCTAAGTTGCTTAATCATGTTTGTGATTATTCTGATTATTCGATTTATTGTGAAGCGTAGAAGTTTTCCTTTGCATTATCGATATTATCTACTTTTCCTTACGATCCCGGCGATTAGTATTTATCAGGTCAATGTATTATCGATGTATAGTGAAAGAAATGTGTATTACTTTATCTCGATTTTTAGCTTTCTTTTTTTGAATGTGTTTATTATTTATATATTAGATAATATGATCGAGAAATTTCAATTGATGCACGAAAATATACAATTGCAAGATCAGATGGATTATCAAGATGCGAATTATGAGAAAACTGTGCATAGCTTTAAGCAGATTAAGCGAATTATTCATGATACCCATCAACAATTTCTGTATATTGAACAATGTATCGAAAAAAATGAGTTAGATGAAGCTAAAAAGCATATCCATACCACGCTAAATAAGGTTGAAGATGCTTATCAGCGGGTGAACACAGGCAATTTGGTTGTAGATGCGTTAGTGACCAATGCGCTTAATATCGGTCAAGCCAATGGCATTCAGATCGATACACAATTGCAACTGTATTCTCAACATATCCAGATTGAACGGTATGATCTCTGTGTAGTGCTAGGCAATATGTTAGACAATGCTATTGAAGCTTCCAAAAAGATCAATATCGCTGAAGATCGTTATATATTGATCAAGATCCAATCGACGGATTCTCACCTTTCTATTCATATTTTGAATCATATGGTACAAGGTGCAGGGCAGGTGCAAAGCCAAAAATCGAATCCAGAGTTTCATGGAATCGGGCTGACGAATATTGATCGAATCTGTAACAAATACGGTGGGAATATGACAATCGAACGAAAACACCAAGTTTTTAATAATATGGTTATTCTGCCTTTTCAATAAAAAAAGTACACAACCAACAATCTCTCATGTCGTTGAGGGATTGTTTTTTTCGTTTCAGCCCTTTTTGAAGAGGATTCGACTATTTCCATGTAAGATGCAGATAGTGATTATATTTGAACACTTTCAAGGGAGGAATTATATAATGAAAAAGATAGGAAGCTTACTATTAGCTGCTGTATTAACCGTTGTACCGATGACTTCATCTTTTGCACAGGAAAGTCATTCCAATCTATCTCCAGAAGAAAAAGCGAAGCAATGGGCAACGACAGTCGTGACAGATTACGGAGCAAGTGCTGTCCAATATGCTATCGTTGATCATGGCAAAGTGATTCTATCCGGTCATGCAGGTATCAAAAACCAGGCAACCAAAGAAAAAATCACACCGGATACGATGTTTGGAATAGGTTCTGTCAGTAAAATGTATGTTTCTTCCGCAGTGATGATGCTGGTAGATGCAGGTAAAATAGATATTGATCAACCATTAACTACGTATATTCCTGATTTTAAAATGGCAGACGAGCGTTATACCAAAATCACACCTCGTACTTTGCTAAATCATTCTTCGGGATTATACGGATCTCATTATCATAACAGTATTTTATTTGACGATAATGATACTCAGAACTATGATAACTTGCTAAAAGAATTACAAACCGAACATCTCAAAGCCGATCCAGGCGCATTTTCTGTCTACAGTAACGATAGTTTTCAGTTACTTGAGGTGTTAGTAGAGCGAGTTAGCGGAATGAGTTATTCTGAATTTGTCAAAACACGTATTAGTGATCCGATGAAATTCAAATCTACGCATACACCGTTAGACCAGTTCGATCGTAAACAACTATCCAAAACGTACTTTCCAGGAATCGAAAGTGCATTGCCTGTAGAAAATGCGAATATACTCGGTACAGGCGGTATCTATTCTACAGCAGAAGAATTAGCGACATTTGGTGATGTGTTGATGGGCAATAAGCCAGAACTCTTATCCGAGAAATCTGCTCAAGCGATGCAAAAAGACGAATATCGCAATGGAATCTGGGTGCCTGAAGAAAGAAATACAACCAATTATGGTCTGGGTTGGGATGCTGTCAATTTAGCGCCTTTTAGCGACTATGGTATCAAAGCATTATCTAAAGGTGGAGATACTATAATGTATCATGCCGATCTGATTTCTTTGCCCGGCTATGATATGTCTGCTGCAGTTGTGTCCGCAGGAGGATCTTCTTTATATAATACGCAATTAGCAACGCAATTATTGTTAGAAGAATTGAAAGATCAAGGCAAAATTAAAAAAATATTACCTGATCAAACATTCAAACCTGCTGTGCAAGTAAATATGCCGGCTGAAATGAAACAATATGCTGGATTGTATGGCACATTAGACAAAACAATTCAATTGGAACTCAAAAATGGAACAATGGAATTACCTGATATATTAGGTGGAATTATACCTGCTCAGACGTATGTGTATACAGGTAAACAACAATTTACCAGCAAAGATGGAAGTACTATCATAAGCTTTGACAAACAGACCAATGGAAAAACGTATATTAAAGTCAATACAACGGTAAGTTTCCCTGGATTGGGACAAGCTGCAATGGTCTTTTATGAATACCAAAAATTAAGTAAAAATAAAGTATCAACAGCAGTACAACAAGCATGGAAAGCACGGGATGGTAAACGTTATTATGCGGTAGATGAAAAGATTAATTCTGCTTTTTATATAGCGCCATCGATTTTGACCAAAACGCTAGCTGTAGATGCAAGCAATGGCTATGTTAATGGAGACAAAATCATCGATCAGAATCATGCCGTCAATGTAGCTCAAATTCCTGTTATGACAGGCAGAGACACATTTGATTTTGAATTTGTAAAACAAAATAAGGTCGAATATCTAAAAACAAGCAAACAACTATATATCCCAGAAGATGCGATCTCACCTTTATCTAAAGACAAATCATCTACAATCAAGATCGCTTCTAATGGACATGTCAAATGGTTCAAAATTAATAAAAATACAGCAGGCAAAACAATAAACGTAGATTATCCAAACAATGCAGGCTTTGTTGTATATGATGCCAAAGGCAACGTTGTAGAATCTTCTATCATCACTTCTAAAAAATCTGCTATTCTGCCTGAAAATGGATTGATTGTGTTTGGAGGACAAGCAGGAAATGTTTTTAAAGTGACATTAGGTCAAGGTACAACGAAATAAAAGATTTTCGATCATATTCATAAATAAAGAAGTACGTATAAACATTAATAATGTTTGTACGTACTTCTTTTGTATTATACTATTTGAGTAAATACATATTATCTGGGAGTGACATTGGATACGATGGATATGTTAGATATTCACGCTACAACGCAGAGTCGCGAATTACTAGAAGTAGAGACATCACGCTTAGCAGACTTACTCTCAATACATGCGAATAAAGATGGTAGTTATGAGTCTAAGCGAATTTCAGGTTTATATTTTAATCGTTACTCCAAAGTCGAAAAAGCAGATTATACGCATACGATGTATTGGCCGACAGTAGGTATCGCTGCACAAGGTAAAAAAGTTATTGAAGTGGGAAATGAGATTTTTGAATATGGAGGTTCTACAATATTTGTAGCTCCTGTTGCTTTACCGGTAATGATGAAGACTATTATAGCTAGCCCCTCTGATCCTTTTCTGGGTGTGGGTATATATCTTAATCCGCAACGAATTGCTGAATTGGTGCCCAAAGTATTCCCACAAGGATTACCTAAAGTGAGCCAAAGAAGTCCAGGATATATGCTACCAGGTGATTTAGGATTTATACATGCAGTTGCACGGTTAGTGGATTGCTTATCTAGTTCTAGTGATAGTGAATTGCTAGCTCCACTTATCGTAGATGAGATTTTTATACGACTTCTTCGTAGCCCTATAGGTGTATTTGTAGCTGAGACTGTTTTTGTAGAATCTAATGTACAACGTGTTGCTAAAGCGGTTCGATGGCTTCATGAACATTTTGCTCAACCTTTAAAAATTCCTGAATTAGCAGACATGGTGCATTTGAGTCAATCTTCTTTTCGTGAACATTTCAAATCAGTAACTTCTATGAGCCCTTTGCAATATCAAAAAGCTTTGCGTCTGCAAGAAGCAAGACGATTGATGTTATCTGGTCATATGGATGCGATTACAGCTTGCCGGATGGTCGGGTATATTAGTGATTCACAATTCAGTCGAGATTACAGTCGTTTTTTTGGTAGTCCACCTAGTAGAGATCGCAACAGATGGCGTTAACATATACCAGTAAACATGAATACAGCTCAATTACAATACCAGCCCGAACTTATTACCACTTCAAGCTGGTATACAACCTGCATGCAGCTATTAGCTTTGCAGGTTTTTTTGTATCTTCAGACGTTCTGGCGAATCAGGCAAGAATTTACGCAGAATAGGCAAATGTCATACTGATATCCAATCTATACTACAAGTAACTTAAAAGCAGAAAGAGTGTGTTTTGGGGAGCAAGGTAGAGATGGAATCTAATACATGATGATATGAGGAGGATATAGGATGCGAGTATTTGTCACAGGAGCGAATGGTTTTATAGGAAGTGCTGTGATTCAAGAGTTAATTCAAGCCGGTCATGAGGTAACAGGTCTGGTGCGTTCCGTAGAAGGTGCTCGCAAACTTACAGCGATTGGAGCCAAAGCGCAACAAGGCAATGTAGAGAGTATCGAAGATTTACGTAAAGGAGTAGCCCATGCAGATGGAGTGATCCATACCGCTTTTTTTCATAAATTTTCGCATGCTCGCTTATCTACACGTGTAAAGATTATATTAGGTGGTAACCCTCGTCATGCTGGATCTAGATTTATGGCAATGGCTACTGAAACGGATCGACGTGCGATTGAAACGCTTGGAAAAGCTCTTTCGGGCGAAGATCGATCACTTGTGATGGCGTTCCCAACTATGGCACTAAAAGCCGGTTACGTAGCAACTGAAAATGATCCGTCCGATCCTCAATCAGTAGGAGGCGGACGGATTATTTCAGAGAAAACAACGCTAACACTCGCACACCAAGGAGTTCGCTCTTCTGTTATTCGTATAGCCCCACTTGTACACGGCATCGGCGATAAAAGCGGTTTACTACCGACTTTGATTGACATTGCTCGCAAAAAGGGCGTATCAGCTTATGTAGAAGACGGAGCTAATCGATGGCCAGCAGTACATCAATTAGACGTAGCACGCCTATTTAGATTGGCTTTAGAACAAGCTACGGCAGGTTCTACCTTCCATGCAGTCGGAGAAAAAGGAATACCTTTTCGTGAGATTGCTACTGCGATCGGTCGTTATCTAAATGTACCTGTATCAAGTATCAAAAAAGAACAAGCCAGTGCTCATTTTGGATGGTTAGGTGGTTTTGTATCTGTCGATAATGTTGTTTCAAGTACATTAACACAGTCACAATTAGGATGGACAAACCATCATCCATCTTTATTTACTGATATGGAGAATGGTCATTATTTTAAATAGAATCAATTTAAGTCAGATATAGATTTTTGATTAAAAAGTCATTTACAATTGTCTGTTATGAAGATAAGCATCGATGCGATCTAATGCTTCTTGTGGCCCGCCTGTGTGTTGGAAGCTTTCATTAATGTTCTGTACACCTTTTTTGTATTGTGGATTAGACAACACTTCTTGGACCGCTTCTTGAAGTGATTGTACATTGATCTGATCTTTGGTAATACGGTAGCCTGCTTGCAGTTCAGTTAAGCGCTGAGCGACCATTGGCTGATCTTTGTCTTGTGGCAAAACGACTAAAGGCACATTGAAATGGATGCCTTCATTGACACTGTTCATACCGCCATGAGTAATAAATACATCGGTATGTTGTAGCACCTCTAACTGAGGAACATAAGGTAAAATCATGATATGTTCAGGAGCCGGGTTGATCTTCGTAACGTCAACTTTCTCACCTGTAGCAATAACTACAATACCGTTAAAGTCTGTAAAAGCTTCGATACAAGTATTAAAGAATTGTTCGGTGTGATCCAGAACGGTTCCCATTGAAATGTATAGTACTTTTTGATCTTTAAGAAGATGAAGTGGAAATGACGTATTTTCAGTACGCTTTGGAAAACTAGGTCCAATAAAAAGATGTTCATCGCCAAACTGATCGCCATTGCGTTGAAAGTATTTACTTGTATAAACAATATTTAGATCACCGTTATTATTCATAAATTGACCCATTTCTTTAGGCATAACGTTATATTTCTCTTTCATTAGTGATAGCCCAGCTTGAATACTCTCGGAAAGCTGAGAAGTAGTGTCCATTTGACTTGGAAAAATTCGTTTAGTCATCTGATCATTAGATATCAAAAAAGATGGAGACGAGGAAATACCCGGAATATTCAGGAAATCTCGAACTAACTCACCGGCTCCGAACTTATCATAAAATACAAAATCAAATTGCATTGTCTGTGATAGCTGTTCGGTTAACGCTAAAATGTGTAACGAAGTTTGAATATGAATGTTTAAAAATTCATTTATTCCATTGGGGCTACCTATACGGATCGAAGCATTTCTAAGCAGATCAGTATGAACATGAACAATCGCTCCAACAGCTTCTAATCTATCTCTGAACTTCTCAGTCGTAATATAGTGAACCTCATCGCCACGTGATGTAAAAGCATGAGTGATCCCAAGTGTTGGATTCACATGACCTTCTGCGGGAAAATTAACAATTAGAATACGTAACATTCGATATCACTCCTATTGGAAAGTATAAGAAATAGAACCGTTGCTTATTTATGATAACAATAATCTATTTCTTTTCCAATTTTTGCAGATTTTTCACAAGTATAATGGAGCAGTGAATAGAAGAAAGAGATCATAACCGTTTGGCTAGAAAATAGTTACTCTCATATAGTATCTGCTTGTTCACCAAACGTTTTGCCAAAGCTATTCATCGCATCCAGTACAGGCATAAGCGCTGTTCCTTTATCAGTCAGTGAATATTCGACTTTGGGTGGAACTACAGGATATACTTTGCGTTTGATTACGCCATCTTTTTCTAATTCACGCAGTTGTTTGCTTAAAGAACCTTGCGAAAGATCACCTAGAAACGCTTTGATATCTGAATATCGGCGCGTATGTCCTTTTAAATACCACAAAATAAAATATTTCCATCGTCCAGATAAAATATTTTGCGTAAAAGCGATGGTGTACATATCTGTCTGATCATTAATAAATTCTTTTTGAAATCCGTCTTTACACACTCTCATCGTCTTTCTCTCCATTCTTAAGTACATCCATGTGTACTATGTACATCTAAATTGCCCTCTATGCAACGTCACGATATCACTTTATGATTATTTTATTATGCAAACTGTTATAGATAAAATGATCGCATAGAAGTCTTTATAACAGGTATAGTTAGTAAGCTAATTAATAGTCTAACATATGAATAAATATTAAAGGAGAGAACTTACTTGAATCAAACATTAGAATTGCTTCACAACCATTCATCGGTGCGTTCGTACACTAATCAACCATTAACCGAGGAACAACTAGATGCTATTTTCCAGGCAACTATTCAAACATCGTCATTTAGCTTGTTACAGGCTGTTTCTATTATTCGGGTTACAGATCCAGAGCTTCGCCAACAAGCAATGGAACTTTGTGGTCATCAGCCTTATATCGGGCAAGCAGCCGAGTTTTGGGTTTTCTGTTCAGACTTTCATCGGAATCATGAAATAGCTCCTGAAGTAGATATAGAATATATTGAATTTCTAACGATTGGTTTAGTAGATGCTGGACTTATGGCGCAAAATGCTTTGACAGCAGCCGAATCTATGGGACTTGGTGGCGTATATATTGGCGGTGTCAAACTCAATATCGAGAAATTATCTGAAGCTTTGCAATTACCTAAATACGTTATTCCAGTAGTAGGATTGTGTATTGGTGTTCCAGCAGAAGAGAAAGCAGAACTCAAACCACGCTTACCGAAATCTATGGTGTTATTTGAAAATAAATACGAATCATTAGACAAAGAAGAACTATCTACTTATGATAACACAATGAAAAAATACTATGAAGATCGTCCGATCAGAGCGCCTTTCACTGTAAAAACGGTCAAAGGATGGAGCGATCATATTCATGATCATCTACAACGAAGTATTCTGCCCAATATGATGAGTTATATGAATAAAATGGGATACGCTAAAAAGTAATAAGCAGTATATATAGGAGTCTATATTTGCACATTAATTTCCACTATGTTATATTTAGCCCACTAATTAGTTTTGAAAAACAATCTGAGAAACAAATCGAGAGTAACTTATTATAAAGTTACTCTTTTTTATGAATAATTTCTAATATGAATACGAACATAAATCTCTAAAGCGTAATAAAGTCATCAAAGATTATCCTATCTCAAGCTATTTTTGTTGGTATTACTAATTCAATGATTCGAAATGGAGCGATAAAAAAATGACTAAAAAGATCAAAGTAGGTATTATCGGTGGATCAGTAAATAACGGGTGGGCAAATAGTACACATATTCCCGCAGTTCAGCATTTGGAAGAGTATGAGTTAACAGCTGTAGCTACAAGTAACAAAGAAAGTGCAACCAAAAGTGCTGAAGCTTTTAAAGCTACTCATGGTTTTGATCAAATTGAAGAGTTAGTACAACATCCTGATGTGGATATGGTAGTTGTCAGTATTAATGTAAAAGAGCATTATCATGCGGTCAAAGCTAGTATTCCTTCTGGAAAGCCTATTTATAGCGAATGGCCACTAGGGTCAACTACTGAAGAAGCTATTGAAATGCAACAATGGGTAGCAGAGCATCAGATTCCAACTGCAATCGGATTACAAGCAAGACAAGCTCCTGCGATTAAGTATGTTAAAGATTTGTTGAAAGAAGGATATGTAGGAAAAGTGTTGTCTGCTCAATTGAGAGTATCTATGGAGGGTATGGGCGGTACAGCTGATCAATCGACTGCTTATTTGTTCGATCGCAAATCTGGCGGAAATTTGCTAACTATCGTGGGTGGACATAATATAGATGCGTTTACTTATATGGTTGGCGATTTTGCAGAACTTTCCGCTACAACAGCACAACAATACACTCAAGTAGCGTTAGTAGATACTCAACAAATGATTGAGAAAACAACAGATGATCAAATCCTCGTTACCGGAAAATTAACAAATGGAGCAGCAGCGAGTATTCATATTCAAGGAGGAGTGAAGCATCAAAAAGGGGTGACTCTTGAAATCTTTGGTGATCAAGGGACGATTGTTCTATATGCGCCTAAAACGATTCAATTTGGAGCACATGAATTATTAGGAGCCAATTCTGCTGATGCCGAGCTACAAGAGTTAACAGTTCCTGATGACTATTATTCTGTACCGGATTCTCTGCGAGATGATACTCCAGTGCTAAATATCGCTCAAGTGTATCGTGCATTTGCTCAAGATCTTCAAGAAGGAACATCGTTGACATCGAATTTTGCAGATGCAGTCAAAGTACATCAATTAATCGATGCGATACAAAAATCTGCACAAACAGGTGAACGTCAGTATCTTTAAATAAGACTCTATGTCTACGTGTTGGGTACCTAAAGCGTGGATCAAAGCGGAATTTTACCAATACAATCAATACTGATTTTTGCAAAGTCAAATCGCTTATCTTAAATCTCTTACCTAAAAAAAGGAGCAGACATCTTCAATGATGACTGCTCCTTTTTGGTATAAACTACACTTGATTTGATTGACTACATTCAAGGCTGAAAGCGATAGCCCACACCCCATACTGTCTGAATATAGCGAGGGTTACTAGGATCTTCTTCTGTTTTTTCGCGTAGTCGATTGATATGAACAGCTACAGTCGCATTATCACCAATCGATTCAAAACCCCATATACGCTCATATAACGTTTCTTTACTGAATACATTGTTAGCATTTACGATCAGAAAGTGGAGCAGATCAAATTCTTTTTTCTTCAACTCTAGTTCTTTGCCGTTTAGATAGACCCGGTGAGCTTGCATATTAATCACAAAAGAACCTATTTCAATATGACTATTCCCATGACGATCAGGTTTTCCTTTTATCCGATCATATTGAGCTAGATTGGACTTTACTCGCGCTACTAATTCATTAGGAGAAAATGGTTTGACAATATAGTCATCCGCACCTAATCCTAATCCGCGAATCTTATCAATATCTTCTTGCTTGGCAGTAACCATAAGAATAGGAATATCTAGCTTTTCACGCAAACGGCGACATACAGAAAATCCATCTTCACCCGGTAGCATAAGATCCAGCAAAATTAGATCATAAGGTTCAGATAACGCTTTTTCTGCACCGGTAAGTCCATTATCGGCTATCTCCACTGCAAAGTGATTGATTTCGAGATAATCCCGTTCAATTGATGCGATCGCTTCATCATCTTCTATAATTAGTATTTTTCTCATTGTACTTCCTCCTGATTAATCAATGGAAGCTGAATCTTAATCTGCAAACCGCCTGAAGGTGCATGCATTGCCCGAATCGTTCCACCCATGCGTTCCACAGCTTTGGCAGTGATCGCTAAGCCAAGCCCGCTACCTTTATTAGGATTATTACGCGAAGGATCACTACGATAAAATAGATCAAACAGTTGAGGCAATGACTGATCAGGAACACCGGGACCATCGTCGGTGATACAAATAGTGATCTGATCATCATCTACATTGGTCTCTATATGAACCCATCCACGCTCTTTGTGCTTGTACTTTAAGCTATTTTCGACGATATTGGTAAATACGCTATCTAACTGCAATTGATCTGCAAAAATTCTAGCTTTCTGATGTGAAAATGACGTGGTGATATACAGACCTTTACTACGATATTCTTCAGCTGTTGCTTTGACAAGTGATTCTAATTCATAATTCACATCTAGCAGCTCAGGATCGTATGGATAATTACCTAGATCCATTTTGGAAAATAGAAAGATTTTGGCAACCATCCGGTCAATATCTCTTGCTTTGGTCTGTATCATAGTAATGTATTTATGTTGAGCTTCCGGTGTATTAGCCACTCCATCGAGAAGCCCTTCTGAATAAGCACGAATCGAAGTGAGTGGAGAGCGTAGATCATGTGAGATACTAGCCAGTAGTTCTTTACGGCTTTCTTCTTGACGCTGAATTAATTGCATCGATTGTTTTAACTGCAATGCCATATCATTAAAATCATGACAGATCGCGGCAAATTCATCTTTGCTCTCATATTGAATACGTGTATCTAAGTTACCATCTCGAATCTGCTGAACACCTGCTACCAATGTATTGAGCGGTTGACTGATTCGCTTGAACACAAAATAAGTCAGAAAGCGATTAGTAAAAAAGATAGTGACAATAATCCCAATGCCAAATAAGATCATAAACAGCGTAATTAACATCTGATATCGGCTGTAGTAACTATCATCATTCGTAGCATTTTCATGAAACGAATCAAATGTTGAAATGACATACGTTTGATCATTTACAGTTACTTTTTTGCTATACACATCTTCTTCAGAAAGGTAGATACTACCTTCTCCGTTCAAAGACCAGATCGCTGTCATCATTTTATCATTAGCATCGATCGTCAGTTTCCCCATATTTAACAGAGGTGTATGCGTATTATAATCGTGCACTGTCAGTCTCATCGAATGCTTTTGCAAATAATCTTCTAGTTGCTGTTTTTCATTTGTTTTCTGCTTTTGAGGATGTTGAATAAGTTCTGTCGCAACAGAAGTGATTTTCTCCGGTACATCGTAGATAGAGCTTTCATTATCGTATTTCGTTTTCCAATACTGGTAAGATAAATATTGTCCGGCTCCGATAATAATCGCTGAAATTAGTACAGGTATGACAATCATCAAAATGTTAGAAATGATCAGGCGTTGTTTAATAGTCATACCACGTACTCCTTCGATAATAGATAAGTGATTACGAATGTATTGTAGCATTTAATCTGTACGAAGCGCATAAATAGGTCGTAATCGTGCAGCTTTATTGGCAGGAATAATTCCGAATATAACACCGATCACAAATGAAAATGCAAATGAGATCGTAACCATATTCCATGCATATTGAATCGGAAACGGTGTAAATTTACCAGCCACCCAGACCAATCCAAGTCCTACCCCGATACCAAGCAATCCTCCAAGTGTACTGAGAAATATCGATTCGATGATAAATTGGATCAAAATATTACTCTTTTTAGCACCAATCGCTTTGCGAATACCGATCTCACGCGTCCGTTCATTTACCGATACAATCATAATATTCATAATGCCGATTCCACCTACAATCAGTGAAATCCCTGCAATCCCTGCTAGAGATGCTGACATCAATGCATTGGTTTTTTCCATAGATTTGATCATTTCTTGAGCATCAAATATATCGTATGCTGAAGGATCTTTGAATTTCTGTTCAAGGCTAGCTGCAAGTAGGGCTTTGACAGTAGGGATATCCTGTTCGGTCACAGTTTTGACTTCAAACGTCTGAATGCCTTTTGTCTGTAAAAAGCGTTCTGCGGTAGCGAGTGGAATTAAAATTTTCTCATCATTGGAGCCCATTAAGCTTGAACCTTTACTTTGCAACAAACCTACAATTTTGAAGGTTTCTCCATTAAGACGGATATCATGCCCGACTGGATTTTCAGTGCCAAATAAAGTGGTAGCAGTAGATGAACCGATCACAGCTATCTTTTGTCGGTACTGGCTATCAATATTAAGAACAAATCGTCCGGATTGTACATGAAAGTCTTTGACATGCTCATACGCAGGAGTTACACCTTCTAAGGAAACATCGACATTGTTATTGCGATTTTTGGCAGTGACATTGCCTGAAAGGGTAGGGGATACACCGGATACACCTTTTAACTGGTTATAAGCAATGACTTCCTCATATGTCAGTGAACTGGTCACTCCGCGTCCCATCACATTAACAGATAGTAGATTGGTGCCCATATCTCCAAATTGATCACTAATCTGCCCGTTAAAGCTCATACCCACAGAGACAACTAGAATGACCGAAGATACTCCAATAATAATGCCTAACATCGTCAAAAAAGAGCGGATTTTATTGCTGATTACACTAAGTAATGCCATACGTACACTTTGAAAAAAGATCATTACTCATTCCTCCGATCTTCTGTCAAAATGCCATTTTGAATACGAATAACACGTTTGGCTTGATCGGCGATATCCAGATCATGGGTAATCAAAATAATCGTATGCCCTTGTTCATTCAGACTTTTGATCATCTGCATAACTTCTTTCCCTGTATTCGTATCCAAAGCACCTGTCGGTTCATCTGCTAGCAATAAAGGCGGATCACCAGCAAGAGCACGTGCTATTGCGACACGTTGCTGTTGTCCGCCGGATAATTGATTGGGACGATGATACATCCGTTCATGTAATCCTACTTGTTCTAACGCCTGACTTGCTCTTTTTTTACGTTCTCGATAAGACAATCCACGATAGATTAATGGAAGCTCTACATTTTCAATCGCTGATAATTTGGGCAATAGATTAAAACTTTGAAAAATAAAACCGATTTTTTCGTTACGAATTTTGGCAAGTCGATTATCAGATGTTTTGCGTACATTTTGACCATCTAGTATATATTCTCCGCTATTAGGCAGATCCAAGCATCCTATCATATTCATCAAAGTAGACTTGCCTGACCCCGAAGGGCCAATAATCGCTACAAATTCACCATGATTCACCGTCATAGAGATATCTTGCAAAATAGGCATCTGCTGTCCTGCCATCATATAGCCATGATTCATATGACTGATCTGTATCAGTGGCTCCTTATTCATGGAGTGCCACCACCTGTAGACGAGCTATCACTAGATGTACTCGTATTTGTATCGGTAGTATTACTATTATCTGTTGAAGTACTGCTGTCTGTTGCATTACTGTCAGTTGAACCACTATCCGAAGCTGTCGTCGAACTACTGTCATCCAAGCCACCTGCACCAGACATACTGCTATCTGGTGCAGAGGTACCAAGCCCGCTCATATCACTGGATGGGATCACGATTAGATCGCCTTCTTTTAGACCACTTTTAATCTCAATTTGACTATCATCATGAATCCCGATCGTTACTTTCTGTTCGGTCGTAGCATCAGGTTGCGCATTTTGTGTACCTGCTGATACTCTTGCTTTTTGAACTACATATTGGTCACCTTGTTGAATAACCGATTCGATGGGTACTACAAGAATATTTTTTTTCTGTTCGACCAAAATAGTAGCCTGTGCGGACATACCTGCTTTGATCTCGCCCGGTTGATCCAAATGAATCGTTACAGCAAAAGTAGAAACACCATTTTTGATCGAACCTTCATTTGCGATCATTGAGACTGTGCCAGTATACGTTTTGCCGGGTAGTGCATCTAGCTGAAGTGTAGCTTTCAATCCGTCGTGAATTTTAAGAACATCTAATTCATCGACCTGAATTGTAGCGCTCAAATCTTGATAATCAACAATAGTAAATGCTTCTGCGCCACTACTGACTGCTCCGCCGGGAGCGACACTCATCTTAGTGATTGTTCCACTAATTGGGGAAAGCAGCGGTGCAGGAGCAGCTTGATCTTTTTGTAAACGCGCGATTTCTGTTTCAGTAACAGTGATATCGTCTTTACCTTTTTCTATCGCTAGACGAGCCGTATCTAATTCAGTTGGAGTCGCATTATTCATAACTAGCTGTTTGTATTGTTCTTGCTTATCTTGAAGATCGCTTTGTTGTTGCTTCAGGGTGTTGGTTTGTTGAGTGATATCTTTGGAATTATCTTTATTTTTATAGTTGAACAAGACCTGTCCTTTTTGAACACGTGTATTTAATTTGCCGTTTACCTGATTAATATTTCCTTCATGATCGGCATAGACAAGCGTCTGGCTTGTAGCTTTGATTGAACCAGCCCCTTTGATCAATACTGTAATTTCTCCTTTTTGCACAGGAACAGAAGGGGTAGGTTCAACAACTAATTCATCTTGTGCTTTGGGCCAGAGAACATAGGCGGTTGCTCCGGCAGCGGCTAATACGACAATAATAGCTATAGTGATCCAGATTCGTTTTTTACTTTTCATAGGTTCCTCCGTTAGTTAGCAGATAGATCTGTTGTGCTATTTTTGTTATTGCGATCAGTTGAATCTGGTTTGTCCGGTTGATTGGTTGTCGGAGGTGTGCCCGGATTCGTTGTAGGTGTATCTACAGGTGATGTTGTAGATGGTGTATTGACGATATTAGCGGTGTAATCAATTCTGTAGCTCTGTGTACCAAGAAGGATTCGTTCGCCTTCAAATTCATCGTACACATTGATTAAGAAACGACCACCTTTCATCGTTTTGTACACATTACTATTTAAAGTGGTTGAATACGGAATCGACTTGCCGAGTGTTAAGTCAGTACCCGGAACCATAGTTTTTTCTTGGACTTGACCGGATGGATCTACCCATTGAATGACCAGATTATGTCCATACGTGCCCATATTATAAGTGTTGTCTTTGCTAAAGTTATAAGTCATATTCAGAGCAATACTTTCTTGACCTTCTGACAATGAACCTGTAGCACTTGTAATCGCAAATCGGTACGGGAATAGCTCCATATCGCTACTTACACTAGCAACTACAGGCGGCGTCTGTTTATTGAGTCCTAGTTCAACGGCATTAATATAACCTGTAGGTGTAGTCGTCGCTGTAGACATTTTGCCATCGTTAATCGCTTCACCGATATAAAGTGTTAGTCCGGAGGTATTGATTGACGCAGGGAGTTTGCTCCAGACAGTAATTAAGTTTTTACCATCAGGGCCGACTGTTTTGTCCGATTGATTAACAGTAGCTTCATAATATTCATTATTTGGTGTTTTGTAATAAGCGATAAGACGAGCAGGTGTAGAAGTTCGTTTTTCTTCACTCTTCATTTCAAGTTCAGTATATGCAATTTTTTGACTTGCACCTTCATAGGTAATCGTACGACGTTCTTTGATTTCTGCTTTTTTGCCTATCGTCTGAATATGGAAAGAAGATCCTGGGGCGATTTTGGCAACAGTAGAATTGATCTGACCTACTTGTAGCGATAAGAACGGATTATCTTGATCCAGTGTATTACCAGTAGAAGTTGTCGTATTGGTAGCTGGACTGGTTGAATCGGTATTTGCAGTATCTACATTAGGATATAGTTCGATTTTGAGTTGAGATAAATCTGCATCTGCATCAAAATGACTGACCACATAGTAGACACGACTTTGACCGGCATCCAGTGACGTATCTGTCTGTTCCGCTACAATCTGTACCGGGCTACTGATGCGATTATTTTGCGCTTTGATCCATCCGCCAAGTAGAGGCAAGTTAACAGAAGAAGTCCCGGCATTACGCAGACGAATTTTGGCAACTACGATATCTTCAGCAGTCCATGGCATACGTTGAAAGCTTTCAAGAGTCACACCAAAGTTGCCGTAATTATTATCAAATGTATACTCTGTTTGCGCCGATTGATTTTGTTCTTGGCTGTACGGAATCATATAAAAAGCTGTGGGTAAAATAATCGTACTTTTCGCTTGTGTATTGTCTGCTACTTGCGTATTTGTCGTTGTATTACTTGGAGTCGTTGCTGATGATTCTAACAATTGCAGTTGAAGTTGTTGCTGTTTCAATTGAGCTGGAATTTCAGCAGATAATTGAATTTGCTTTTCCTGCAATGGCTTGAGTGCTAGATTAGTGAATGCTTTGGTAGTGATCGGGAATGAATACCCTTCTGATGTTTTGATAGATGTTTCATAAGTAGGTAATACTACTGTTTGATTACCGATATTTTTTATTCTAAATTGCATCGTCCATACAGCTTTATCTCCACTGGTAGAGATTGTTGCTGTTTTTAATTGAGTCTCAATCATTGTTCCATCTACAGCGATTTTTCGAGAAGATGCTACAGGAACAGTAAGACTAGACGGACTCACTTTAGGTAATTTGAATGCTACTACTGGTAATTCCAAATTAGTAACACTACTTGCTGTAGAACTATCTGTTTTGCTATCTGTTGCAACAGTATTGCTTGTAATTTGTAAAGTCATATTTGTAGTATTTAGAGAAGATGGGATAGCAGCAATATACTTTATACTTTGAGTATCTCCGGGTGAAATAGAGAAATCACGACTAGCATGATCTAGTTGTAATTCAAAAGTAGAACCGGTAGCAGACTGTAAGTAAGTATGGTAATTAGGAGCCTCTAACACTTCAGTACTTAGATTGCTTACTTGTATAGCTAGACGAGCATATAATTTATTATTAAAACGGATCATTTGTAACTGCTGAGGTTTGAGCATGAGGGTGGTTGTACCAATCGTCACTTTTTTGCTTTTGCCTTGAGCGATAGCAGGTGAGTAATTCGCAGGAACGGTAAATGTACCTAACTTTTTCTCATAATTAGAGGCATTAAAATCCCAACCAAACATCGCAATTTTGCTATTAGCTAGTTTATTTTCTTTTTTCATATCTACATAGTACGTAATCGCTTGAGTAGACTTCGGGGAAATCGTCATCTGATCTTTGTTATCAGGAACAGGTACTCCTTTGATCGGAGAAGTTCGTATTGTACTTACTCTTGAAAAGCTATTCATTAATTTGTATGGACTGGAAGTGGTGTTGGTATAAGTAAGGGTGTATGTCAGAATATTGCCTGTGTTTTTACTAGCTAATTGAATATCGGTTAATTTCACACTGACTCCAGATTGGAGCGAGATTGAAGGGAGCGCTGTTAAAGAAGCGCTAGTCGAGGGATTCATCTGAGTTGCAGACAGATGGGTTGGAGCGGCGAATACGGGATTATTTGTAGTCTGGCTTAAAGCTACCATTCCTGCTAACAGAGCAAGATATGCAGGGTATTTCTTCATCTATCGTTCCTCCTGATCTTCATCACCTGTGTGTACAGATTGATTTATAGATTGATCTTAGAGGAAGGAGTTAAATTACATATAAACAAAAGCAAAGTATTTCTATACAGAACTTAAATTAAATATAAACTTTTTATAAACTGGGACGATCATATACATCTACCTCAAGATGACGTTCAAGCAATAATCCTAATCGCTTAGCCATAAAAGCAGGAGGGTGAGGTTTCTCATGCTTGATCCACCATTCGACTATTCCTAAAATCGCTGCTCCTAAAAACTGAATATCTACATAATCTTCTTCAGTTAGTGGTTGTTTCTTTTGATCCAGTATTCCTTGTTCTAACTCTTGAAGAAAAAATGCTAGAAATCGTGTACGAAAAAAAGAACTTCCTTTACTGGCTAGCATTGCAGAGAAAAATGAATACTGACTTTCAAAATATTCGAACCACAACAATCCAGATTCTACATAACTATCATTCGTGTCTTGTGAATTGCAAATGTCTCTCATTTCTTCAATATGCTCTTGAATAAGCTTATCTAGCAAATCAAACTTGTCTGTATAGTGAAGGTAAATCGTTCTTCGGCTAACATCTGCTTGATCAGCGATATCTTGGATCGTAATCTGATCAAACTGTTTCTCGATCATGAGATCAATAATAGCCAATTTGATCGCTTTTTGTGATTTCCGTACTCTTCGATCTATTTGCGACATGTTATTATGACCTGCTTTCTTCCAAATAATGCACAGTTTGAAGAAGAACGTGAACTACTGCACAAAATCTGTTGTTTTAATCATTGTAAATGCTGTATTTGTATTTAGTATTATACATAGTTGTTTCTTAATACACTAATGTGCATTTTTAAATATGAATATATGTATGAAATGATCCAGGGAGGAAAGAGAAAAATGAAAGTTACTGTTATTGGAGCTACAGGAGCCACAGGTAAGAAAGTAGTAGAACGTTTACTTCAATTAGATCATGAAGTTCATGCTGTATCTCGTCGACCTCAAGTTTATACATCGACTAAGCAACTGCATATTTATCAGGGAGACGTATTGGATACATCCACTATGATTAAAGCTATGATAGGTACAGATGTGGTTATCAGTTGTATAGGACCAACCAAAACATTTTCATCAGGTCATATCATGTCAAAAGGAGCTTTGAATGTTATTGCAGCCAATTTCTCACCGGGAACTGTGATGTCAGAAGGGATACCCAATATTTTATCAGCTTGTCAGCAAGCAGGAGTTGGGCGTGTGGTGATGCAGAGCGGTATTAATTTGAGTGATGGAAACGAATTGTCTGCTTTTAATCGGGTTGCTGTACGTACGATGCGATTTATTTTCTCCAAAGCGATCAAAGATAAAGCAATCGCTGAGCAGGCAGTGATCGCGAGTAACTTGGATTGGGTGATTGTACGTCCTTCTGTGCTTAGTCATACCGCTGACTCTGTCCAATATACAGCAGGGCCTTTAGCCCGGATTGAGCCACTTCATCCTCTATCATTTGTAGACTGTGCAGACTCTTTGGTTCGAGCGGCAACAAGTGAACCATCATGGATCAAAAAGATCATTAATGTCGGAAAATCATAACTTATACTAGCAAAATTTTAAATAATTATAGATAAAAAAACACCTCCAACGCGGAAGAACAGCAATTGATCTGCTTTCGCATTGGAGGTGTTTTGCAAATAAAGAATACTTTAAGACCAGCGATCAAACCAGTGAATATCAGTGATAATATCCTGATCTAAAGGAATACCGTATGTTTCATTGATCCATTTTAAGCTATTAAGTTTGTTTTTGACGACTTCAGCTTCTTCTGGAGATAACTGCTTATCCATTACTTTGATGACGATATAGTCGCTCCAGAAATCATAAAAAATCACCGGTGCTCCAATCGCATCTTCAACAGCCCGATAAAATTGTCCACGCGGTTCACTATCGCCTGCCATAATCGTATCCATAAAATCAATCGAAAAACGGATACTGTGATAATTAACAGATGCTTGCGATGTAGAAGATTGCACAGAAGATGTGGTTCCTGTGGAGGGAGGAGTAGAAGTGCTATTGTATAGGTCACTATCGGATGCTGAAGCAGAAGTCACCGGAAGAATCGAAGCGAATAAAGTAGCAGATAATAATAAAAAAGATAATTTTTTCATTATAAACCTCCTGTATAAGTGTAATAGGGATACAGCCAAAACAGAATCATGTAACACCTCAATAAACAGCTAATCTTTTCCCGATAGATGCTGTTAGTATGTAATACATTCCTCCTTTAGCGCTTAATACATATATATGCGGAGAATACACCTAAATTATATAATATTTTCTTTTTCATTAATATACCTAAATTGTAAAAATATTCTTTTTAAAACTTATAAAATAATAACGATAGTATAATCATATGCTAGGTCAGAAAGTACCGTTGATAAACAAGCAATTAGCCTATACAAATAATAGTTCTACAAATAACTTGCATGAAAAGAAAATATATTTTAAAATGTTGATATGTCAACAGTTGATTTATCAACGTTATTACTTTTGATGAAAATAAAAGCTAATCTAAGGAGAATACCCATGACAAAAACAGCATTAGTGACAGGAGCAAATAAAGGTATTGGATTTGAAATTGCCAAGCATCTATTGCAAGCAGGATATCATGTATTAGTAGGAGCACGTGATCAAGAACGTGGAGAAGTAGCCGTAAATACACTTAAAGCATTTGGTCATGCAGAGTTACTATTAATCGACGTAGCTAATCTACAAAGTATTGATCAAGCGGTCAATCATATCAAGCAAAACTATACTGATTTAAGTCTATTGGTAAATAATGCGGGTATCCCTGGAGATATGCATAAATTAGGCTGGGAATTTGATGTAGAAGAGTTAGTAGCCACTCACCAAGTAGACTTTATTGGCCCCTTCGCTCTTTCCAAAGGATTGTTACCGCTATTGATTGCGAATAAAGGCATAATTCAAAATATCAGCATACCGATTGAACCACTATCATTTTTTAATGCTTTTGCTTATCAGACTGCAAAAGCTCCTTTGAACGTTATGACCAAGTCATGGGGAATGAGCTTTGAAAAAGAAAATATACCGGTTGAAATTTTTGCAGTTATGCCAGGAGCTGTCTCTACTGATCTCAATGGAAATATGACAGGCGACTTTGTAAAAACTACTGCGCAAGCTGCTGAAATTATTGTAGCTTATATACTGGATGATCAGAATCACAATGGACAGGTGATCAATTACGACGGTACTCTGTCTGTATATCAATAAATCGTTATCTATTTTATATGTATGATAATTGTGACCAGCCCTCTTTCTTGTCTATAGAAAGAGGGTTTTATCTATATAGAGTAGTCTGGCACGTAGAAGAACTACTGATTTGTTTCACTACATAGGATAGTCATCTATTATGATGTGTTATGCCATTTTGAGAGTTATATGAATGTGTTTATTATCGAGGTCAAGGAACAGACTTGCTTGTAAAAAAAGGATTAAAGTTGTATATTGTCTAATACGCTGTACACCTATAGTAACAAAATATGATTACGAAAGATGGGATGGTTTTGAAGAAAGATTGGTCAGAAGAGAGTGCGTTGTTATACCAAATGTATCGTGTAAACAATGCGATAAATACGACATTTGATGCTTATATTAGTATCAGCCAATCTCGCTTTGAAATACTTGCTTTAATATATCAAGAAACAGAAATTAGTCAAAGTGATCTACAAAAAAAAGTGACCATTGATAAAGCGGCTGTCGCTAGACATCTCAAACAGCTTGAAGATAACAACATTGTATTGCGAAGAAGAAAAGACGGAGATAACCGTATGATTTTAGTGCAATTGACAGACTACGGTAAAGAAGTTATTGAGAATTCGCAAAAAGAAAAAGAACAATTTGCCAAAGGGCTGTTGAATAATATTAGTGATACCGAGTTCAATATGCTCAAAAAAGTATTAGATCAATTAAATGAAAATGTGAAACAGATGAAAGATAACACGTAAATCCTCCAAAATCTCAAGCAAATTAAACAATGAAATACTTGCTATCCAAGCAGATAGTAATCCAAAAGTCGGTCTATAATGATCGACTTTTTTTGTATTTATCCAGAGGAAGTAAAATCTTCTTGCTGTACATAATCATTTTATTACATATAAATGTATACAAAACGATGCGAAAGAGAGAAACTATACTCAACTACATGTATGATAGCTTTAGCACAAAAGGTCAATATTGAATAGGAGAGAGGCAATCATCATGGAGCATCATTATCAGACACTTCAGTCTATGGCTTATCAAGCTTCTATAACACCTATAGAGTGGAAATGGTTTGTACATGCAACAACAGTAAAGTCTATTGCACATGGAGCGACTATTATTGAAGCTGAAGATCATGTGAATCATGCTTATTTCTGTACACAAGGGTTATTTCGCTTGTATTATACTTTAGCAGATGGACGAGAGTATAATGTCGCTTTTACATTAGAAAATGATTTTGCTACCTCGTACGGAGCTATGATTACCGGATTAACTTCAAAATACACTATTCAGGCGATCGAAGATTCTACCGTTATCGAGATTCCTTATTCTACGTTGCAAATGCTTATGGATCAAAGTCATGGATGGGAACGATTTGTTCGCACAGCTCTAGAACGACTGTATATCCGTAAAGAAGAAAGGGAACGAGAATTGTTATATTTATCTGCTTTGGAGCGTTATCACGCTTTTCTACTCAAATATCCAGGGCTTGAACAAAGGATACCTCAATATCATATTGCTTCTTACCTCGGTATCTCACCTGTATCCCTGAGCCGCATTTTGCATGAAAATCATTAACCTATGTTAATGCAGTTGTAGATTATGTCCTTTACACTAGACATATAGCAACCATTACTTAGATGAGGTGAAAGACATATGCGACAAATGATGATTGTCTTACTAGAGTTCTATCCTTCCTGGTTAGCGTTACCACGAGAACAACGCAGAGAGCATGCAGAAGTATTACAGCAAATTATAAATAAGTATCGTTCATCGATTACAGTACGTTTTTTTGATGCTGAAGCTTTGCCGGGCAAAGATTATACTGATTTTGTAGTCTGTGAGACAGAAGATCTCAAACAGTACCATTATATGTGGGAAGAAATTCGTGACTCCGAGACATATACAAAAGGATATATGAAGATCAAAGATGTGATCATGGGTTTGGAAAATGCTTTTCAATCGTATGAGAAAGAAGCGTTGCAGATGTCTTCCGAATAAAAATCTATGCAATGAATCATTAAGATTTCTACTCTTGATATCGAAGTCTGATCAAATACAAAAGGAGTGCCTTTTTATAGGCACTCCTTTTTACGTGGATTATCAGTCATTTTGAATTAGACAAAAAGATTATGATTTGCTTGAGAAGCCTGTCCTAAATAATAACCGACGCCTACACTTTTAACATGATCCATCAATTCGTCGCGGTGAATATTCATCAGATCCATCGACATCTGGCAAGCTACCATTTCTACACCTTGATCGACGGCACTCTGTATAAGTTCTTCTAAAGATGGAACATTATGATGTTTCATAAGACCACGAATCATTTTGGGACCCGCGCCAAACATATTCATTTGGGATAAGCGTAACTTATGGCTAGTACGAGGGAGCATCATATCAAACATACGACCAATCATTGTTTTGGAGATTGGCTGAGGAGACTGTTTGCGAATAATCGTTAATCCCCAGAACGTAAAGAACATAGTAACTTTGCGACCACTGGCAGCAGCACCGTTAGCAATAATTAAGGAAGCAATTGCTTTATCCAGATCACCACTAAAAACAACCATTGTACTAGCAGGATCGGCTTCTGTAGAAATGGAAGGCGAAAGCTCTGAGTTCTGCTCTGCTATTGTTTTGCCAATGATAGCTTCAATTACTCCACCGTTACCACGCTCTAATTGGAGAAGAGTAGACTTAGACATTGCTGTCCATGCTTTGATATCTTCGTAAAAGCCAGGGTCAGACGCTTGCACATGTAAAGTCTGTCCATCGGGTAGTTGATCCATTGTTTTCTTAACCTGTATAAGAGGGCCGGGACAACTTAATCCACGTACATCCAGTTCAACATCTATATGCAACGGTTGAGCAGTTGGATGTTCGGTAATATGCGATCCATTTTCTACTACAGTAAGGGTTGGTAAAAGATCAGGTTGTCCATTGTTATTGCCGTTTGGTTCTTCGGAAGAAAAAGAGCTGGTCTGAAATTGAGCCATACGGTATGTTTTGTAACCGCCGCTTAAGTTTTTAGTCTCAAAACCATGCTGACGCAAAATTTGAGAAGCGGTATAGCCACGTAATCCAACCTGGCAATACACCCAAATTTCTTTGGAACGATCCAGTTCGCTCAACCGCTGACGAAGTTCGTCCACTGGAATAGACAGTGATCCAGTGATATGTCCATTGTGATGCTCCAGTTCACTACGCACATCGAGCAAAATAGATTGCTCAGAGTCACGTTCTGCTAGCTCATCATACGTAAAGACCTGCACACGTCCAGATACTATATTCTCCGCTGCATATCCAGCCATATTCACAGGATCTTTGGCAGAAGAATACGGTGGTGCATAGCTAAGTTCAAGTTCTGCCAGATCATGAATAGAGCCACCAAAATGAATAGCTGTAGCAATATCATCAATTCGCTTATCTACACCCTCATAACCAACAGCTTGAGCACCTAAAATTTTACCTGTTGGTGTAAATAGCAACTTGAGTGTAATAGCACTGGCACCGGGATAGTAAGAGGCATGAGAGGAAGGATGAACAATCACACTCTGGTAGTCTATACCTAGACGTTTGAGCTTCTTCTCACTACTTCCTGTAGAAGCACCGGTGAGATCGAATACTTTAATCACAGACGTACCTATCGTTCCTTTATAACTAGAGTTCAATCCAGCGATACGGTCAGCAACAATCCTACCTTGTTTGTTAGCAGGACCTGCTAGCGGAATCGTTGTCTGGCTTCCATGAATATAATCTTTCACCTCAATAGCATCTCCAACAGCATAGATATCTGGTAAATTAGTTTCGAGCGATTCATTGACAACAATATGTCCGTGTGATCCAAGAGCAATGCCACTACTTTGCAAGAAGGAAGTGTCAGGTCTTACTCCGATCGCAAGAATGACCAGATCAGCAGATAGTGGGCTACCATTTTCAAGTTCAACACCGATACCTTGTTCGTAGGAATGAAAGCCGATCACACGTTGCTTGAACATCAGCCTCACGCCATGTTGCTCCATCTCTTGTGCGAGTGCTGTCGCCAGTTCAGGATCGAATGGAGCTAGTAGCTGAGGATTACTTTCTATGAGGGTTACGTCCAGACCGGCTTCGCGTAGATTTTCTGCCATTTCTACACCGATAAATCCTCCACCTACAACAATGGCTGATCGGGTATGTTGAGAAGTGACACGTTCTTTGATACGTTCGATATCAGTCACATTACGTACAGTAAAGATAAGTGGATGATCATTGCCAGGCAAGTCGGGAATAAAAGGACGAGCACCTGGAGATAAGATCAACTTATCATAACTTTCTTCATATAGACCACGTTCAGGATGTTGGATCTGGATCGTACGAGTATCCGGATGAATAGCTATAACTTCGCTTTGTGTACGCACGTCAATTTGAAAGCGATCCGCCATGCCTTTTGGCGTTTGAACAAGCAAGCGTTCACGGTCGGTAATAGAACCCCCAATATAGTAAGGTAATCCACAGTTAGCAAAAGAAATATGAGGCCCTTTTTCAAACATAATAATCTCAGCATGTTCATCCAGTCGGCGTAAACGTGCCGCAGCCGATGCACCTCCAGCCACACCACCGACAATCAATACTTTTTGACGTTGTTGATTCATGATTCGCAATCTTCCTCTCCAAACAAAATATGGACGATCGGTTCGATCCGAGGGTCAGCGAGAAGATAGTTAACTTCTAGCCCACTACGTTCAGTGGTAACAATCCCTGTACTACGAAGCTTCTGTAGATGTTGTGAAATCGTCGATTGTGGAATATCCAGACATTCTTGCATATATGAAACGTTACATTTACGTTTGCGTATAAGTCCACGCACGATACATAAGCGAATAGGATGCGATAAAGCTTTCAACAGATTAGCAGGTTCATCAAATTGTTTTAAATCTTTTACATCAAAAGCGATAGTGTCCACATGAACCCTCCTTATATCGTTATATTAGAATAATACGATATAGTGAACAAAGAGTCAATTCAAAGCATTTTTACATTCTATTGACCCAAATAGTTTATACTTATTTCAATTAGTTCAGAATATATATTAAAGAAACCGACTTCTATAGCAAGCCGGTTTTTTTGAGTTATCAATAAAAGGGGCGAACGATCTGAACGAAAGTGACTTTTACATAGGGCAGTCATTTTTCTTCAAGTATCAAATATCAAACGTGATATTTATTTTAAATTGGATTCTCCCCATTCATACATGCTATTCAGGATCGGTAGGAATCTCTTACCGAGATCGGTTAGCCAATATTCAACTTTCGGTGGAACTTCTCGGTAAACTTCCCGGTGCAGTAGCCCATCGGTTTCTAATTCTCGTAACTGCTTTGTAAGCATCGACTGTGTAAGATCTGGATAAGCCCGTCGGATTTCTCCAAATCTTCTTTTATTTTCGGACATGTACCACAATAGAGATAATTTCCATTTACCGCCGACTAATTTTTGTACCTTGTTCAGTCCACACTCGGATGAACTTCCACTGCTCAATTTTTGCTCTTCGTTCATCCCACAATCAGATGAATATTTATGAGTATGCTCCATATTTGTTCCCCCTAGTTCAATAATAAGCTTCTAAAAAGCCAGTCAGATCACATTAGTATTAAATTTGATAGTATGTTCTAAAAATAATCGTACTTGTTTAAAGTAACATACTTCAATAAGATAATAAAGGCAAGTAAAGCGGTACGTTCAACGATATTTTTTCTCTACCAATCGGATATTTATTCGATAAATATAGGCAAAAGTCGCTCGTTATGCCGGGATTTATTTTTGTATCTATTATGGTGTGATTGTTCATTAAATTTGCCGAAATGAGATAGGCAAGTGAATGGCGGATCATTACTTTAAAAACATTACAATCCAGGAGGAATACAAATGAGATTTGGAATTATAGGTGCAGGCAATATTGGGTCCACTCTTTCACGAAAGTTAGTTCATAACGGACATGAGGTTAAAATTGCAGATGCTCGCGGCATTGATCGACTGGAAGGAAAGGAACTTGTAGGGGAGATTGTTACCATAGAAGAAGTAATCAAAAATATTGATATATTAATTACATCTATTCCTTTGCCTGCATTATCTGATATTCGTAGTATCATACAGCAAGTTGAAGAACATGTGATTGTGGTGGATACGTCAAATTATGCTCCAACAATCAGAGATCAGCGAATAGAAGAAATCGAAAATGGCATGGTAGAAAGTGTATGGGTGTCAAATCAGTTAGGTCGCCCAGTGATTAAAGCATTTAACAACCTATTGACTGAAACATTAGACAAAGAAGGCAAACCGGAAGGGACTTCATACCGTATCGCTATGGCTATTGCCGGAGACAACCAGGAGCAAAAGCAAACTATCGAGAAGATGGTGAGTGAACTTGGATTTGATACGGTGGATAGTGGGAATTTAAGCGATTCTTGGAGACATCAGCCCGGCACTCCAGCCTATTGCACAGAATTAACAAAAGAAGAACTTGTCCTTGCTCTGGATCAAGCAGACAAACAAGTAGCAATTCAATTAAGAGAACAATTTATCGAAAGAATTACAGAACTTTTTGCTAAAGGTAATGTAGAAAAGCAAGTCATTGTAAATTTAAAACGAGAAATATACAAACCAATCCTTTTGCCCAAAGAAGGATTAGAAGAAAAGACAGAGACACATCCGGTGCAACAACTTTTACAAAGCATTATCCAAAGCAAAAGTACTAAAGGTGAGGGAACGACTTTACTTTCTGACGAGTACATGAAGAACACATTAAAAAATTATTTGAAATATTTCAATGAACAAAATGCAGATGCTGTTATTGATCTACTAGCAAATGAGATCATCGGTGAAGATCCTGTAGGCACGAATCCTATAGTAGGCAAAGAAAACCTTGAAAGCTTTATCCGAGAAGGCATCGTTAACGTGAAAAAAGTAGACCTGTTAGCTCCAATTCGTACATCTTTCGCTAATTCGGCTGCAATGATGATCAATACACACATTTTGGTAGAAGGAAAAGAAGTCGTTATCGAAACGATCGACGTCGCACAGTTTGATTCCTCAGGAAAAATAACCCGTCTTCAGGCGTATTGGGGAGCAGATAATGTAAGTCTGGTGAAGTAACTACTTTTATGTAGATTAATATCGGATCCTTTCTTCGATCAATCATGTTGCATGATTGTAAGTAATGAATTAGCATGATTTAGACATTCTATAAGTAAAGATCATCAAAAGACATTTTCTCCGAATCGATGGAGAGAGTGTCTTTTTTATTGAGAGTATAGATAAGGTATTCATATTAGTAAAAACATAGTCAATGAAAGTAAATAGAGTAGGTTTTTATACAATATGTCCTTCATGTGTGTACAAATGACAAAAAAGATGATACATTGAAATCATTATAATGCCTATGTTGTAAGCGTTTACTTAAAGGTTTAATGTCTCCTGTATGAGGACATATGTTTAATGAGGAGGGAATGAAATGTCTAGTCAAGTATTACAACAATTTTTGACTATGAGTATCGAGGATCTAAAGACGAACGGTCTATATAACGTTATTGACACGCTACAGGGTGCTAATGGGCCTGTTATTCAGATTGATGGAAAGTCTCTAATAAATTTGTCTTCCAATAACTATTTAGGACTCGCAACCGATCAGCGCCTAATTGATGCTTCAGTGAAGGCGGTGCAGACATACGGTGCTGGTGCAGGAGCTGTGCGAACCATAAATGGTACGATGGATCTGCATATTGAACTTGAAGATAAGCTTGCGCATTTCAAAAAGACAGAAGCTGTTATCGTGTATCAATCGGGATTTAACTGCAATATGGCTGCGATATCTGCGGTAATGGATCAGCATGATGCGATTCTATCAGATGAGTTGAATCATGCTTCGATCATTGATGGCTGCCGCTTATCGAGAGCAAAGGTGATTCGATATAAGCATTCAGATATGGATGATCTAAGGCAAAAGGCGAAAGAAGCTACAGAATCAGGACAATATCATAAAATCATGGTCATCACTGATGGCGTGTTCTCGATGGATGGCGATATAGCTAAGCTACCTGACATTGTCAATATAGCTGAACAATTCGATCTGATTACGTATGTGGATGATGCCCATGGTTCGGGGGTTCTAGGAGCAGGTGCAGGAACCGTTAAGCATTTTGGATTATCCGACCGTATTGATTTTCAAATCGGTACGTTGTCCAAAGCGATCGGTGTTGTTGGCGGTTATGTCGCTGGTAAGAAACAACTGATCGAATGGTTGAAGCTGAGAAGTCGTCCATTCTTGTTCTCAACTTCACTACCACCGGCTGCAATCGCTGCTTGTAGCGCATCCATCGATATTTTGATGAATGATACAGAACTGATCGAGAAGTTATGGGCGAACAGCAAGGAATTGAAGCGAGGCTTGAGTCAGCTTGGATATGATGTAGGTCAAAGCGAAACACCGATCACTCCTTGTATCATTGGCGATGAATTGACCACCCAGCAGTTCAGCAAACATCTCTATGAAGAAGGTGTCTATGCCAAGGCCATTGTATTCCCAACGGTACCTAAAGGAACTGGCAGAATACGCAATATGCCTACCGCTGCCCATACGAAGGAGATGCTGGATCAGGTGATCTCTGTCTATGAGAAAGTTGGTAAGGAAATGAAATTAATCTAAACGCATTCACGGGAGTCTACTTCAGGAGGAATGTCTGATGAAAAAGATATTGGTAACGGGAGCACTCGGTCAGATCGGTTCAGAGTTGGTGATGAAGTTACGCGAGTTATATGGCACAGATCACGTCATTGCTACAGACCTTAAGTCATCCGCCCACGAAATTACTCGCTCTGGACCATTCGAGCTGCTGGATGTGACGAATGATAAGGCAATGTTCGAAATCGCCAAGCGATATGAAGTTGATACTGTCATCCATTTGGCTGCATTGCTGTCAGCAACCGCAGAAGAGAAGCCTCTGCTTGCTTGGAATCTGAATATGGGCGGATTGATGAATGCACTTGAGGTATCTAGAGAGCTCGGCTGCCAATTCTTCACACCTAGCTCAATCGGAGCTTTTGGTCCTTCCACTCCAAGAGATAATACCCCGCAGGATACCATCCAGAGACCAAATACGATGTACGGTGTGAATAAGGTATCAGGTGAACTGCTTTGTGATTATTATTTTCATAAATATGGGCTAGATACAAGAGGACTACGCTTCCCCGGTTTAATTTCTTATATGACACCTCCTGGTGGAGGAACAACCGATTATGCAGTAGAAATATATTATGCAGCCATAACGGCTGGAAGATATACATCCTATATTGCGAAAGACTCGAATATGGACATGATGTATATGCCAGATGCTCTGGACGCTATCATTGATTTAATGGAAGCAGACTCAGATCGGTTAGTACATCGGAACTCATTTAACGTCACCGCAATGAGTGTTGACCCAGAAGCAATCGCTGCATCGATTCGAGAGGAGATTCCTGGCTTCGTCCTTGATTATGATGTGGACCCGAAGAGACAAGCGATCGCAGATAGTTGGCCACATTCTATTGATGCGACGGCAGCTGCAAGAGAATGGGGATTTCATGCTCGCTATGACTTGAAGGCGATGACGAAGGATATGCTGTCCAAGCTGAGTGAGAGATATGTGCTTCGTAAAGCTTAGAGTTTGTGAAGTACATGTTCTAATCTAATGTGTTAAGAAAATGTGCGGTGTCTTCGAAAACGATCTGTTGTTTTGGCTTAATGTCAGAATATAAGTAGAGTTGCGATAGACGGTATATGTTTTGTTAGGGTTGGAAATTTTTTCGTAAATCATAGCGGCGTGATCATTTCCATAGCATTCATTAGAATCAGGACTTTGAGATAGACATCCATCTTAAGGTCCTTTTTTATGCGAAAATAAATTTCCCTGAAATTTCTATATGATAATAAGTTGAAGGCGATCATAACTAAGGGGACATCTGATTTTTCTTCTAAAATAGTTTGGACAGCTTCATTTATCTGGAATAAGAGGGGGCTACTAGTGGTTAAAGCAATTGGACTTCAGAGCCGGGCGACTATTATGTAAATAGAGATGGTAGAATACGTAACCGAATGATGCTGTAACTCTAGATATGCGCAATATAATATAAGATATTCTTCACAAAATTGTCACGTCAAACGCTGATTAATCAGTATTTGACGCTTTTTTTTAAAAGTTAGTACATTTAAAGGAAAAAAGGGTAATAGCATTAGAGAACTAATGTTAGAAACGATTCATTTCCAGTTTAAATGGTAAAAAAGCGAGGTTATCCTAATGTTCACCCATATGGCTGCAAGGTTAATTCGTCTTTTCCCCAATCAGGCGAAAAAGACGCCCATGCTCCCCTTCGAACCAGTGAAGGAAAAAAAAGAGATGAAAGTAGAGACATCTGTAAAACTCACGGATATTTCCTTCTACTATCCCTCAGAATCCAAACTGAAAAAACTCCCATTGTATATTAATTTTCACGGGGGAGCGTTCATCATGCACGACAAGGAGATGGACGATCCGTACTGTCGTTACCTGGCTAACCGGACAGCATGCATCATTGCGAATGTGGAGTACGCAAAAGCGCCGGAGTATCCTTTTCCCAACCCACTCGAACAAGTCTATGAAGTATTTCGCTGGATCCAGAGCAGAGCCGACGATTTGAATATTGACACGGAAAAAATGATGGTCGGCGGACAAAGTTCGGGAGCTAATCTGGCTGCCGCGCTCTGTCTCTATTTGGAGGAAAAAAAGGAAAAGCAACCGCTACTTCAAGTGCTGTCATGCCCGATGCTGGATTTTGCGACTCCGCACGCCAACAAGCCGGAAACGGACAAATGGCGGGCACGATATCCCCAAGTTGCTCACTTTTTGAACATGTGCTACGTCCCGGAAAAAGGTCAAGCAGAGCATCCTCTTGCTTCTCCTGTTCGCGCTGTCATAAGCAAACATTTGGCACCTGCCCTTATTCTCATCGCAGAACATGATGCTTTCAGGCCGGAAGCGGAATGTTATGCAGAGAAATTAAAGGAAGCTGGGGTACATATTGAGGAAAAAGTATTCAAAGACTGCAAGCACGCTTTTACCCACCTGGGTCCAAAAGAAAAAGCGGAGGAAGCCTGGGAAATGATTGCACGTAAAATCAGAGAAACAGCGAATGAGCGTTATGCAGAATAAAGTAAGGCATATGCTGGCTTGGCGCAACAATGAACACCATTCTTGATTGATGGAAGGAGAAACAAGACAAGTGAACATGACAAACAAAAACGTAGTGGTTATCGGAGGCGGACTTGGAGGACTGTCAGCTGCAATTTCGCTGGCACAGGCAGGATATGAGGTATCTTTATATGAAAAAAACGATCACATCGGAGGAAAGTTGAACCGACTGGACCAGGACGGATTCGGTTTTGATTTGGGCCCGTCTATTCTGACAATGCCTCAAGTTTTTGAGAATTTGTTTGCTGCCAGCGGCAAATCAATGAAAGACTATGTGCAGATTGAAAAGCTGAATCATCAATGGCGTTCCTTTTTCCCTGACGGAAATATAATCGACTTATATGAAAATCTACAGGACATGCAGGAGAAAAATGATTCTTTGAGCGAAAAAGACATGCGCGAGTATAAGGATCTGCTTGAATATTCCAAAAGGATCTACAATATGACGGACAAAACCTATTTTAAACATGGTGTAGATAGCACAAGAGAAATTATGAAGCATACGAGTCTGTTTGGTGCGTTAAAAAATTTCGATTTGTTTTCTACTGTTCATGGAGCAATCGACAAGCGGATCAGCAATAAACAATTGCGTGATATGCTGTCCTACTTTATCAAATACGTAGGTTCTTCGCCTTACGACGCACCGGCTGTTTTGAATATGATGATTTACATGCAACATGATCAGGGATTATGGTATGTACCCGGTGGATTGAATAAACTGGCAAACGGTTTGGTAAAGCTGGCTGAAGAAGTGGGAGTTCATTTCCATCTCGGGACACCCATCGTTAAGCTCGAAAAAAACAACAAAGAAATCACGGGAGCTTTTTTGGAAGACGGAACAAAGCTGACTGCGGATTATTACGTTTCTAATATGGAGGTTATCCCGGTTTACGAACGTTTACTGGACGAAGACAGCCGCTTTGTAGGCAAATTAAAGAAAAAATTCGAACCGGCCAGTTCTGGTCTTGTTTTGCATTTAGGCGTGAAAAAAAGCTACCCTCAGCTTCGCCATCATAATTTCTTTTTCGCGGAAAATATGAAGCAGCAAATGCAATCTATTTTCCATGAACATACCCTGCCGGAGGATCCGGTTATTTATTTGGTTAATGTTAATAAAACCGATCCATCACAGGCTCCTGAAGGACATGAAAATATCAAAGTATTGCCCCACATTCCTTACATACGGGATCAGAAACCATTCACTCAGCAGGACTATGAGCAATTTGCCGAGCGAGTTCTGATCAAATTGGAAAAAATGGGCTTAGATGATTTGCGAGCCAATATCGTGACCAGAGATATGTGGACACCAGAAGATATCAGAAAGACGTATGGCTCTGACCGCGGTGCTATTTACGGAACGGTATCCAATCGTAAAAAAAATAAAGGATTTAAGCATGCCAAACAAAGCGAACGCTATAACAATCTCTATTTTGTAGGCGGAACGGTAAACCCGGGCGGCGGAATGCCGATGGTTACGTTAAGCGGCCAGCTGGTCAGCAAAAAAATTGTGCAGAGGGATGTTTCGCATGCCGGACAATGAAAATCATTTTCTGAAGACCTTGCCTGAAAAGCAGCGTGAAGAATTACTACGTCAAGGCAGCCCTTCAAATGAGATGCGTAAAAAACAGCTTTTAAAGCTGAAAAATATTCTTGTGGAACGCGAAAAAGAATTAACAGATGCGCTTTATTCCGATTTGGGTAAACCGGCATTTGAATCTTTTTCATCGGAGATTGCCGTTCTGTTGAACGAGATCGATTACGTCTGCAAGCATATCAGTAAATGGAATCGTACCCGAGGTTCCCGGTACTTGAAATTAGGCTATATCGAATCACTACGAAAAAAGAGACATCCGTACGGAAGCGTACTGGTTATCGGTTCATGGAATTATCCGGTCCAACTTACCCTAATGCCTGTGATCGGAGCTATCGCCGGAGGGAACTCTTGTATTATCAAGCCGTCCGAATATGCGCCGGCAGTAGCCGAGCTACTAAAAGAAATCATCAATCAGGCATTTCCGCTTGAACAACTGCACGTGGTAACAGGAGATTCGCAAACCGCTAGCCTGCTTACTGCAGCACCGTTTGATTTGATTTTTTTTACAGGCAGCGGGCAAACTGGTAAGCGAGTGGCGGATCAGGCAGCCAAGCAGCTTACGCCGGTAATTCTGGAACTCGGTGGGAAAAACCCGTGTATCCTTGACGAAACGGGCTTTTCGGCAGCCGCTGTTAAGGACATTGTGTGGGGAAAATTCATCAATGCTGGCCAAACTTGTATTGCGCCAGATACCCTTTTTGTTCAGCGCTCCGTTTACGAAAAGACGCTGGCTGAAATTTCTACGGTGCTTTCTGATTTCTATGGGGAGCAGCCTCAGACAAGCAGAGATTATGGTCGAATCTGTACCGAAGCCCATTTTCAAAAAGTGATAGATTTTATCGAACAGGGCACAGTTCAGTATGGCGGTGTGTATGATCAAGCCGACCGGTTTATCGCTCCAACTGTGTTGACAGATATTGAGCCGGGAAGTGCAGTCCTGGAAGAAGAAATTTTTGGCCCGGTTCTTCCGGTCATTCCCTATACCGATTTGAATTCATTATTATCCAGTGGCAGTCTGCAGCGTGATGCGCTTACCGGATACATATTCAGCACCGATAAACATCGAATTGAGCAGTTTAACGAATACATGCGTTCCTCGACGATCAGTGTCAATCAAGTAATTCATCATGCGGCGAGTCCCCATATTGCGTTTGGTGGAGTTGGCCAAAGCGGATACGGCGCTTATCATGGCAAAGCCGGGTTTCTGGCTTTTAGCTATGAAAAAACGAGCGTTCGAACGTATCATTATCTACGCTTTTCGGGCAAATTCCCGCCTTATTCGGAACGAAACATGAAAGCTTTGAAGAAGTTGAGAAAGAGGATTCTGTAAACAACCAGTATCGCAACAAAGAAAACAGGATGCGGAAATGAGGATTTTGTATGAGTAAAAAGGTAATAGTCATCGGAAGTGGGGTGGCGGGTCTTGCCTCTGCCATCAGGCTTCAGGCTGCTGGCTACCAAGTAGAAATCTACGAAAAAGGTTTGACACCCGGTGGTAAAATGAACCGGATCGAACTGGACGGAGGATACAAATTCGATTTGGGACCTAGTATCGTGATGATGCCAGAAATCTATCGGGAACTATTCGAAGTGTGCGGCCGTGACCCGGACGATTATATTCCCATGGAAAAACTAGATCCGATTTATCGGGCTTATTTTAGTGATATTCCTGATGAGCCTTTTGACATTTCCTCCGATATGACCAAGCTGACCAAAACGATCGAAGCGATTAGTGAAGAAGATACAGCAGGCTTTTTTCGGTATCTACATGAGATTTATCAAAAATTTATTATTGCTAAAAATTATATTCTTCCTAGACCTTTCCGTAAAAGGAGTGACTTTTATAACCTCCCAATGTTGAAAAAGGCAATAAAATTAAAACCTTACGATACCGCGGATAAATTTGTCGGTCGGTATATCAAGAACAAAAGGCTGAGACAGATGATCAGCTTTCAAACGTTATATATTGGCATTTCACCTCTGACTAGCCCTTCTTTTTATACAATGATTCCGATGCTTCAATTTTTATATGGAGTATGGTTTATTAAGGGCGGGATGTATACGATGGCTTTGTCGATGGAAAGACTCTTCAAAGAGCTTGGAGGAATTATTCATTACGGCCAAGATGTACAGCAGATATCTATTCAAAATCAAAAAGCGGAAGGGATTGTCGTGGACGGACAAAATATTTCTTCGGATTATGTCGTTTGCAACGCAGACTTTCCTTATGCAATCAAACATCTGGTACAAGACAAGTCTGCTAAAGGACAGTATACCGATGAGAAAGTCGACAGCATGAAATATTCTTGCTCCTGCTTTTTGCTGTACCTTGGTATGAACCGCAAGTATGAAGAAACTGACCATGTGCATAATTTTATTTTCAATGAGGATCTGGACCAGAATCTCAATGATATTTTTGATGGAAAAAAACTGACGAATGCTTCTTTTTACGTATATATCGCTTCAAAAGCAGATCCTTCCATGGCTCCTGAAGGAACAGATGGATTGTATATTCTGATGCCTGTATCAAATGCAGCCGAATCCAACTATGAGTGGGACGAAGAGACGGTTGCTTATTATCGCAGTTACATCTTAAATGAATTGAAAAAGATTCGTGGTTTTGAAAATGTGGATAATGAGATTGTGACCGAAACGCATATCACACCACTGGATTTCAGTTCCAAGTTCAATGCGTATAATGGTGCTTCGTTTGGTTTGCAGCCTATTTTAAAACAAAGCAACCACTACCGTCCGCAAAGCAAAGCGAGCAATTGCGAAAATTTGTACTTTACTGGAAGCAGTACACATCCCGGCGCTGGCGTTCCAATCGTACTTCTATCTGCCAAAATTGCCGCCCAAGAATTGATCCAAGATGATACAGGCAATCTGTTTGATTATTCGGTAAAATAAAGAAAGGGGGCGAATGTTATAACGGCTTTGGACATTATCAAACTGGCGATTGGATTCGGGACAGTAATAGTCGGCTTCCTCATGTTCTGGTCGCTGCCTGTGCCCCGTGCCTCCTCCAGGGGGGCAATCAATCTACCGTTTCTGTCTATTATTATTCCTGCTAGAAATGAAGAAAGCAGGATCGTGCCTTTGCTGCGGTCGCTACAGGAACAGCGGTTTACCTCATTCGAAATTCTGGTTGTGGATGACGATTCATCGGACAAGACCGTTGTTGTAGCGGAAAGTTTCGGTGCAAAGGTGTTGCAGAACGAAGGAGTAGGGAAATCCTCAGCCTGCTGGCACGGCGCCGAACAAGCTAAAGGAAGCTGGTTATTATTTTTGGACGCGGATACGAAATTCGAAAGCACAGAGGGGCTAAACAATCTGTTGCAGTTTTATCAGGAAAAGGGAGCCAGAGGTATTACAGCATTGCAGCCTTTTCATACGGTAGAGCGCTTGTATGAACATCTTTCTGTTATTTTTAACATTATCGTTGTAACAGGAATGAATTTGTTTACCATTTGGGGTTCGCGTTTTAAAACAGCCGGTTCGTTCGGTCCGTGTATTTTATGCAATCGCGATGATTATTTTTTGTCTGGAGGGCATAAAAAAATCGAAGGAGCTATCATGGATGATCTGGCACTAGGAGAGGCGTTTGTTGAACAAAATCTTCCTGTACGCTGCCTGGGGGGGAAAGGTATTATATCTCTGCGCATGTATCCCGAAGGCATTGGCAGTCTGATCGAGGGCTGGTGTAAAAGTTTTGCCGTCGGTTCCAAATCGACGCATCCGGTTGTTATGTTCATGGTCATCTTATGGATATCCGGCAGTTTCATTGCTGCATCCGCTCTAGTTTCTTCCCTGATAGCATGGAATCCTGCTACCATCCTGTTGAGCGGGATACTATATGTCTTGTATGTCATTCAGACAGGATGGTTTGCCAGCAGAGTCGGGGACTTCAAAAAAGCGATTTTTCTTGTTTACCCGATATGGTTTGCGTTTTTTATAGGCATCTATGTATATTCCTTTATCAGGGTGAATGTTTTCCGTTCCGTGAGTTGGAAAGGTCGCAAAATCAAAGTCTGAATACTGCGTGATATAAGCTAATTGTTAAATCAAGTTTTTGGGAGACCTCTTGTACATGTTTTGAACTCACAAGAGGTCTTTTCATATCATGAACACAATAATTGAATATCAAGCTTCACCAAAGTCTAACGAGTATTACCCAAATCATACGGTGATAGCTATGTTGAATTGGATGTGGAGCAGGATGGAATAATAGTAATATCCATTGAAAGGTACAAAATTGAGCGTGGAGAGCGTAATATCTCTTTAGATACTTTACAAAAATTTCTAGTATTACATATTACACCTTCACATTTATTTGAAAACTATGATAATAAACAAACTAAGGAATTGGCAGACATGTTAAATCGCGATCAATTTTTATTAGAATCTAGGAAAGAGATCACGGTCATCGAAAAAATGATCAGTAATTTGCTAGAATCAATAGACGAATTAAAATAAAGAATAAATATTCAAATATAATAATTGTACTAACGCATACAATTAAATAAATCCTATGTAGTGATTATAAAAGTAAAATCGAATCAGTCTCTTGTCGCTAATCGTGTACAAGAGTTGGGAGCAGGTATGACTTTAAATAAACATCATCTCAGCGCAATTGATATGAGAGCGGCATTATTAGAAGTCTTAACCAATCCATCTTATAAAGAGCAGGCTTGTATCATTGGTGAATCTTTACGACAAGCAGGTGGTTATCAGAAGGCTGCTGAAATGATTATGAGTCATATGGATTCAATTGATCGTAATCTGTCCAATACCAAGTTTATAGATAAATAAGTTTTCTCTGTAGCAAGATGTGAATACTTTCAAAAGGGGATATGATATGAGTGAAGAACAACGTATTTTTGATGGATTATTATTCAATCCAGGTCATCCTGATCTGAAAAAAATTAAATTAAATGCTCACAAACTCAGCCAAAAGTATAGCCAAACCTATGAAGATGAAGTAGAAGATCGTGAAGCATTGTTAAGCGAACTAATCGGAAGTAGAGGAGAACGATGTTTCTTGCAAGGGCCTATCTTTTTCCATTATGGTCTTCATACTGAAATCGGCGATCACTTTTTTGCTAATTATAATCTTACCGTTCAAGATGATGCCAAAGTCACAATTGGAAATCATACTAATTTTGGACCTAATGTTACGATTGTTACACCTGTTCATCCTTTTATCGCTTCAGAACGTCGCCAGATGCTAGATCAGCATGGTGTACCCAATACTTTATGCTATGCCAAACCTGTAGAAATAGGAAATGATGTATGGCTATCTGCGAATGTAACAGTATGCGGTGGGGTGAAGATTGGAGACGGATGTGTTATTGGAGCAGGTAGTGTGGTTACTCAAGACATTCCAGCACATTCTTTTGCAGCAGGCGTTCCTTGTAAAGTAATTAGACCGATTACAGAGTTAGATAGTATGCGTTTTAACCCAAAAGTATTAGCAGATTGTAGTGTTGTAGATGAAGAATAAAATTTATATTGGGGTCAAGTTGAATAAATAGAAATTTGAGAGTTGTTCTTTTTTAGAACAACTCTTTTATGTTGCGATATAATTATATTTATTTAGTATATTACTATATAAGCCATGCTATATTTTGAATTAATTTTAATGAGCACGATACATAAAACCTGATTTTTTGGAAAATATCCAGACAGCCATAACCATTATAAGTGTAACCAATATGCCCGATTCACCTGTCCATAGATAAGCATTTTCACCTTTAGTAGCTGTATCAAATGAATCTTGAATCACAGCGTTCCACGAGGCATGAAGCAGGATAGCTGGCCAGATGCTTCATGTGCTTAAACGAAGTTGGCTGATGATAAAATTAAAGGAGCTAATTGCAATCATAAACAAGATGATAGATAGTATTAATGAAGGACCCGAGTAATAACTGCCTAACAGAATAGCGGGAAAATGCCAAACACCCCAAATCAGCCCACTTGTCAAAATGGGCTTAGGCACGCCTGCTGTGATTAATCGGCTGAGCATATATCCTCTCCATCCCAACTCTTCACTAGCACTGCTGAGGATACCGATCAATGTGCCTACAAACATCTGATAGACAATGCTTATCACGAGTGACCATATATATGAGTTGTCAGTATGTACGAAGTCAGCCAAGCCTGTTATCCATGCAAAACCGTAAGCGAGCAGTCCAATAATCACTGGGAAAAGTAGTACAAACGGTATCGATTTGAAAGCCAAGTTCCCTCGAAATCGAAATGAAATATCTGCAAACCCTTCACGCAACAAGAGACGAGTTAAGACAGATGATAATCCTGGTGACCACATAAGCAGAAGTCCAAATATAGGTGATACATGGAGTGCAAGTATATAACTAAGAAAGGTGAGAGGAACAAGCCACGCGAAAAAAACAACTAATCCTTTTCTCGATTTCTGTACGATGTTCGGGTCTTGCTTGTTCATTGCTCTATCATTAATTATATAAGATTCCAAACTACTTCACTCCTTTAAAGAATAGATGCATTTCAATAAGAAGTATAGCAGTGGATGCAACTAGGAGGAATGAACCTAAGACTAGGCTCTATTTTAGGCTTAGGTTAGTATAGAGTAGAGCTCAAGACGTATTACATCATAATAACTCAAATAAAATGATAAAAATAAAGCAGCCAATCACAATGATTGGCTGCTTTTGTCTAACTATGGATAGTTTGGTTATTCGAAGTTATCTATTACAATTTTGCCTGTCATGCGTCCTTCTTCCAATAATTCATGAGCTTTCCGCAAATTAGTAGCATTAATAGGAGAGAGGATCTGTGCCACGGTAGTTCGTAAAATTCCTTTATCAATCATACGGGAAACTTCGTTTAATAGCTTGTGTTGTTCAATTAAGTCCGAAGTCTGGAATAAGGGTCTGGTAAACATAAGCTCCCATACAAAAGTTACGCTTTTATTTTTTAATAAGGTCAGATCGAGGGGCTTATCCGTCTCTACAATAGAGCAAATTTTCCCTTGTGGAGCAATCGCTTCAGCCATGTTGACCCAATGTGTATCTGTACTGTTCAAACAAAAAATGTAATCAACATTAGCTAAACCTAATGCTTTGAGCTGAGGGAGAAAGGCTTCATAGTGATTGATGATGTGGTCAGCTCCCATATTTGTAGCCCACTTAGCAGATTCGGGGCGTGAAGCTGTACCAATGACAGTCAAACCAGCATGTTTTGCCAACTGTGTTGCGATAGAACCAACGCCACCTGCCGCTCCGATAATTAAAATATGTTTACCTTCATTATGCTCGGTATTAGTAGATACACCTAACCGATCAAATAATCCTTCCCACGCAGTGATTGCAGTTAATGGTAAAGCAGCTGCATTTGCAAAGTCTAGCGTTGCTGGTTTAAATCCGACGATTCGCTCATCCACAAGATGAAATTCACTATTCCCACCAGGACGGGCTATACTACCTGCATAGTATACTTCATCGCCTGACTTGAAAAGCGAAGCTTCTGGTCCAGCTTTTTCAACGATACCGGAGACATCCCAACCGAGAATCTTTGGCGTATCTTCGGTCTTATTTTTTGGGGCACGAACTTTAACATCAACTGGATTAACAGAAATAGCTTTAACTCGGATTAGTAGATCTTTTCCCGTAGGCTCAGGTATATCTATAACAACATCCAGCAAGCTTTCAGGTCGATCAATAGGTAAGTATTCTAGCAAGCCGATGGCTTTCATTTGTTTGTTTAACATGGTTATTTCCTCCTTAAATGTGTAGCACTTATTGATTTCTGTTTGTAATATAACGTATATTAACTATTGTGAATAGTACGCACAATAGTGTGATCTAGTATCAATTTGTATACTATTGAGAGAGGGGATATATACATGCGAGACCGGAGATCTGGCTATGGCGAATGCCCGAATGAAGAAGGTTGTCCCGTCGAGTATACGTTGGATGTAATTGGTGGCAAGTGGAAGGGATTACTTCTATATCATATGATTGATGGACCTATACGATTTAATGAGTTTCGCAGGATATGTCCAACCATTACACAGAGAATGCTGACGTTACAACTTCGAGAGCTTGAAGAGGACGGGATTGTGAATCGTGAAGTATACCCTCAAGTTCCTCCTAAAGTAGAATACTCGCTGTCCGAGTTTGGAAGCACATTAGTACCTATTATTATGGAAATGAAGACATGGGGAGAAAAGCATAAAAAATTATCAAGTTTTGCTTCTAGATAGAGTTTCAAAGTTGTACCTATAAACAATTCAGGGTTAATTGGATGAGGTTTTGTAGTCAAAAGGATAATTAACGACTTTCCAGATTAAATAGATAAGCAGTTAAAAAAATAAACTCTTATAGTAATAATTGAGATACGCTATACAGAGTTTATTTTTATATTTAAGAATAATTTTGGAAGCAACCAAATAAATATTAGAAATATTCATGACGTAGATGGAGGATTTATATAATAGATGAGGATTTGAACAAATTTTTATAATGTAAAGTATTATATACATAATCACAAAACTCGTATTTTGTACATATGTATAATTGAGTAATATAAATATATTAATTACTTATGCGTCTATTCACCTATTGTTGTTTGACAAAAAAGTATCAATTTGAAGCTTGAGCGAATAAAAAAATAAATTTATAAAGCAATTATTTTAGTGTAGCCTTCATTTCTTCATCTGTTAAGTTTTTATAGAGTATGGTAAAAAAATATTCTCTCTGACATCCTAAAGCGTGATCATTCCCAAAGCTATTTATGCATAGTCGCGCTAGATGATAACTAGGTATATGGTCGATGCGAATAACACCATTCCATACGATTAAGAATGTATCATTCATTTCATAAAATAAAGCCAGTTTATGGAAAGTATATTCATTCTTAATTTTTACTGAATCAAAAAAATTGAGCAAAAGATTGTCTTTATTATTTATCTGAATAAGACAAGTAGCAGCATAATTAGGATAATACTTTCAAACTGTTTCCATTTTACTGGATCCCCCCTCTCATCTTATCATCTACCGCCACTTTATCACTGGTATTGCTCTCTGTTTCTACAACTAATTTAAAAGAAATTAGATTTTATTTGACAAAAGATAATATAAAATTTAATATATGCTATAGCATATAAATGATTGATATCCGCTTATTTTGTTCTAATTCACTAGTTGATTAACTAATCTAAATGGAAAGGAAGATCTATAAGTAATAAAATCTCTAAAGTGCTAATTGTTGAAGACGAAAAAATAGTGCATGAATTTACTTGAAATGTATCTTTTACCCTAGAGTTATCACATTGATTAGACTGATAAAGGATTCATTTATATATGCTATAGCATATAAAAGGAGGTTTATTTTATAGTAAAGATTGCGGATTCACTTGGATAGAAGTTGTCGATGCTCCACTTAATATCCATCAATTATCTATACACTCTAAAAATTCTGCACGTTTATATGGAGCACTTGGTGATTCTTTTTTAAAAGAAAATAATTTAGGTCCTGACTATGCACAAAGTTTAGATATGTTTTGACATGGGAATATATTACCGATGGATTGGAACTTCATTATAATCACCATCGATTAGTGATATCACATTATAGTGTCCAGTGCGGTATTAGATTGACAGTAGATAGTACATCTCGTATGATTCAGACAAAATTACTATCTGAGAAATGGCGAGGTGATACGATGAATTTACACCAATTGACTGGATTTCTTGTACATCGTACAGATGTGAAAATGACTAACTATTTTATGAGAACGTTACGCCCTTATGATATTACACCTGATCAATGGGGGATCATCTCCATTTTGGATACGGAACGTGCAGTGAATCAGAAACAACTCGCTGAAGCGATCGATCGTGATCAAACTACGGTTGTTCGTATGATTCATTCTCTTGAACGTAAAGAAATGATTAAAAAAGTGGCTAATCTAGAAGATAAGCGCTCTCATCATTTATATCTGTCTACTAAAGGAGCAGATATCAAAAAGAAGTTACTGACTACAGTACAAGAAGCACATGACTATGTCACTAGAGGATTTACAATAGAAGAAATCGAACAACTTCAATCTTTTCTTAATCGTTTATATATTAATGTTATGGATGAAGAATAGTCGTTTGAGATATTCTTTACATCCTACAAGGAGGACGTTCTTTTGTTAAATAATAAGGTTGCCATCGTTACGGGAGCAAGTCGAGGAATTGGAGCTGCAACAGCACGCCTGCTAGCACAACATCATGCTAAAGTAGTGGTTAACTATTTTAGTAATGCTGCGGCAGCTCAGCAAGTTGTAGAGGATATCAAAAAAAATGGTGGTGAAGCCATAGCGATTCAAGCTGATGCTAGAAATGAAGAGCAAATGTCATCGCTTGTGCAGGGCACACTCGAGCATTTTGGACATATTGATATACTCGTTAGTAATGCCTCTATTTCTTTTCCAATGACTTCGTTTTTAGATATCTCTTGGGATGAATTAGATCGTAAAGTTTCCGATAAGTTAAAAGCAGCTTTTGTATCCACAAAGGTTGTATTACCACATATGATTCAGCAAAATAAAGGGAAACTAATTTTTATTTCAAGTGGACTAAGCAACTTTGCACAAGCTGGATTTGTCGCACATGGCATTGCAAAAGGAGCACTCAATTCTTTTGTCCGTTATATAGCTCATGAAATGGGATCCTATCAAATTACTGCCAATGTTGTGTCTCCAGGAATGGTTGCCACTGATGCTACTTTGCATACGCCTGTAGAAGCTAAAAACCAAACGGCTCAGATGACACCGCTGGGTCGTATTGCACAGCCAGAAGATATTGCAAAATCAGTTGTAATGTATGCTAGTTTATATAGTGATTTTATCACCGGTGCTTATGTTCCTGTATCAGGTGGCATGGAAATGAATTAATTCGTTTTTATTTTAAATGGAAGAAGGGAATTTCATCTATATTACGATAATTACTATTCAAATTTTACTAGGAATATTCTTTTTAATGACCGGATTCAACATTGCTTCTGGCAAAATGGCTGAAGAGTTCAAAAGATTTGGCTTCCCCTCTTTTTTCAATATCCTAACAGGAAGCTTTGAAATTATTGGCGCAATCGGTATGATTATAGGAATATGGGTGCCTGTAGGAGCACTTATAGCAGGATTCATTTTAGGTGGAACGATGTTAGTTGCCGCATTTACATTGATCGTGATTGCTAAAGATGCTTTCGCTAAAGCAATCCCTTCCATTGTTTTGGGTTTGATCAGCTTGTTTATTGCCTATTACCATTTTGTTTATAGCATTTAAAATTGAAAAAAGCCGAAGTAGCTCCTTTATACAGCTCTTCGGCAAATACGCCCTCTGAACAACACTAATTGAAGACGATTTAGCATTTTACTCATTATCGCAGTTTGCAAATAATTACATAAGCATAATATGTAGAGCGGTCAATAATTTTTTAGAGTAGTTAGAGAGATATTAAGCTTTCCCCCACTCCATATCTCCAATATTATATTACTTCAGCAATCGCTTTTGTGGCTTGCTGGGCAGCTGTGGATATAGCGGAAGACTAGTACGTTAAAAGGAGATTATATATGATAAGAAACGATAGAGATACAATTGTAGAGGTTCTTAAATATTTATGCGATGGACTTAGCCCATTCCAAAAAATGGATTCTATTGAGGATTTTATTAAAATGCATACGGATGTCTATGATACTTTTGGAGACGATTCATTGGATATTTTAATTGATATTTTATTACATCCTCCTGAGTTAGGACGCATTGATTCGAATGATTTTGACTATGAATTACAAGAAGCTCTTATAGCGATTGGGCCTAGAAACCCTCGTTATACTTTGGATACAGTCGAGGATCTGCTCGGTATAAAAAGTATACGTCTTGTCCTGATCAATATCATTGGGGGACTGAAAAATGAAGATGGTCTATTTCTATTAGAATCTTTATTGCAGCATTCAACAGAGTCGGATCCCTTGTCGGAAGATGAGCTCATAGAGTTGGCTTGTGCACTCGGTGAGATTAGAGGCGAGAAAGCTGTTGAAATTTTAGCAAAAATGAAAATAAAATATTATAATCATTCATCTGATCTATTGCAATATATAGAAGATGGATTAAAGGTGCGTTAGCAGCTTTTTTAAAGTTATGGAGCAAAGCCCAACAGTTCTGTTGAACTTTCATCTTGGAAATGAGACCCTTGCTGGGTCTGCGAAGCAACAATTTTTCTAGACTTGAGGATTACAACTTCATTAACGATAATAGAAAGCTACTCTGCGGCTTTTACTTAGACTCCATGAACAAACATGAGCGTTGTACGCATGTATCGGTAATATTCGGTTCCCTGCTTTTTAATAAAAATATTTGCAGGAGAGTTAGGTCTTCCCGGATAAAAATACATCTGGTCTTTATAAGCTCCTTCTCCTTGTGTAAACTTTGTAGGCTTCACATCGTTCAGATCCACCGTATCTTTATATGTCCATTGTTCCCCGTACGCTTCGATCGCTGGCGCATGAGCTTGGATACGCTTTACGGTAGAGTATAAAGTAGGAGTATGATTATAAAGGAGAATCACTTCTACAGATATACATACTGCACATAGTGCCACAATCGTGAGCGCCCATTTCGTCACTTGTCTGCTCATGTTGACACCTCCATTTCAGTATTAATTTCCTTTCACATACACATACGTTATAACATTCGTATTCCACGTTCCCCACTTCACATAATAGTCGCCCGGCTCCAAAGTCTAGTTGTTTTTAACCAATAAATATTTGGAGTTAGTTGCATACATTCTTTGTTCAACGGTGAAGTGATGCTCATAAGTTTCTTGTATAAAAAGAGAAGAACATCGTATTAAAGTTAGAGTCTACTATAAGTTGTCCCACTAAAGCAAAAAAACGAAGATCGATCTAAAGTACAATCAAATAGCTAGAGAGTACTCCCGTATTTTAATTAAAGTCTTGCATTAAAGTATCCACTACTTCTTTTACAGTTATAATTTCTTTGATTGGTGTAATTCCGGTACCTACAGAAATATATCCATCGTCTGTATTTCCTTCTAGCATCCCGATACGCATGCCATCAAACAAAAATTTTGATGTTTCTTCACGGCTAGCACCTTGATTATCCATTTCTACTAATTTATTCGCTAATTTAGTAGGTAAAGAACGATAGTATGCTGGTAGAGTACGAAACATTAACAAATCTTCTGCTGTAGCATCTACAATCATTTGTTTGACGTTTTCTGCTGCTGGATTTTCTTTTGTTGGAATAAAGACACTACCCGCAAATACACCTTCAGCGCCTAAAGCAAATGCAGCACGCACTCCTCTAACGTCTCCTATCCCACCAGCTGCCATTACAGGAATCTTTATAGCATCTGCAATCATGGGTACAATTGAGAATGTTCCAATAACTCGTTCTGGAACTGTCCCCCCTTCATCAAATCCAGTCGCAACATAAACATCGATTCCAAGTGCTTCTGCAGCTTTTGCATCTTTAATAGTAGGAGTAAGCGGTCTATAAACAATTTTAATATTGTTATCTTTTAATGGTTTAAACATTTTTTCATACGGTAAACCCGGCAAGCCGTTCACAAGAACAACAGGAACTTTCTCTTCAATAACGGTTTCTATCATTCGCCACGTGTAATTCAGATCACTACCTCCAATGATAACTGTTCCAAATGGCTTTTCCGTTAATGTTTTTGTTTTTTGTATTTCAGTTCTTAATCTTTCAGCAGTTAATTCGGGTGAACGATTAGGAGTCCTATCAACCTGACCGGCAGTTGCTGCTAGAAATCCTAATCCCCCCGCATTGCTAACCGCTGCAACAAATTCCGCATTCGTAAGCCAAGACATTGGGCCCTGTATAATCGGTTTTTCTATACCTAAAATTTCACATATTCTATTGTTCATTATTGAACCCTCCAGGTTTCAAATATTTCTAACACTATCTTGTCCGTAATTACTTTGTCTGCTAAATAAATTCATTTGACTGATTAGAATATCTTGAAGTATTTTGATAATTATTTAGTATGCTAAGTAATTATCGAAGAAAATAACTTAGTGCAAGTTATTTTCCATACGTTTTAATAAATCCCGTAGTATGAGACGTTCTTCATCTGATATGGACTGAAGTAATTTATCTTGTTGTCGTTTCCATTTTAATCTAACTGGCTCTTCTAATTCTTTACCTTTGCTCGTTAGATATATTCGCATAACTCTCGCGTCTTCTTCATCACGTTTACGGTATATGACACCATTTTGCTCTAGCGTTTTAACCATATTTGTAACTGTAGGCGGTTCGCATCTTAAATGTTCACATAGTTGCATTTGTGTTATTCCATCACCCAACCACAAACGCGCAAGTAGATTATCTTGACCTACGTATAAATTAAGTTCTCTAAGACTTTCACTATAATCCCGACGCGTCTGGGAGGAAACCTTATCCAAAGATCCACGGATTTCACAGTCAATATTAACCTTCATAGATAAACCTCCTAGCCAAATATATTTAGCACGCTAAATATATCATAGTCGTTTTTAAGCTGTCAATGGTACTTCCTAGAAAGCGAATATAAACCCTATTTCATTCAAAGAAGGTACAACAACTTTCTTCCTCTTCCTCCCTACGACTTCTAATCAGAAATAAATCTAACCAATGATAGAAAAAAAATTGCCTGAATTGTATGAACTTGTTTTAAAACTTCATTAGGTGATGTAATCGGTCTTCGGTTCTATTCTGTACTAGCCTAAAGCCCCAAGCAGAGTCTAGGCTTAGGTTTATTCCTCCTAGTTCCATCCACTGCTATACTTTTTATAAAATACACCGATCCTTTAAAGGAGTGAAATCATTTGGAATCTTATGGAATCAATGACAGAGTAACGAACAAGAAAGACCCGAGCATCGTTCAGAAATCTAGAAAAGGACTACTTGTTTTTTTCGCATGGCTGGTTCCTCTCACATTCCTTAGCTATGTACTTGCGATTCATGTATCGCCTATATTTGGTCTTCTACTTATGTGGTCACCAGGATTGTCCTCTTTCTTGACTCGTCTCTTGTTACGTGAAGGATTTGCAGATATTTCATTTCGCTTTCGAGGGAAATTAGCTTTAAAATCAATCCCGTTTGTATTGCTTTTTCCAGTGATTATTGGAACACTAGCGTACGGTTTGGCATGGATAACAGGCTTGGTTGACTTCGTACATACTGACAGCTCATATATGTGGCCATTGGTGGTAAGTATTGTTTATCAGATGTTTGTAGGTACATTAATCGGTGTGATCAGCAGTGCGGGTGAAGAGTTAGGCTGGAGAGGTTATATGCTCAGCCGATTAATAACAGCAGGCGTACCGAAGCCGATTTTGACAGGTGGACTGATTTGGGGCGTTTGGCATCTTCCTGCTATTCTATTAGGCAGTTATTACTCTGGCCCTTCATTAGTATTATCTATCATCTTGTTTATGATTACGATTAGTTCATTCAATTTTATTATTAGCCATCTCCGCTTAAGTACTGGAAGCATCTGGCCAGCGATCTTGCTTCATGCTTCATGGAACGCTGTGATTCAAGATTCATTTGATACAGCTACCAAAGGCGAAAATGCCTATTTATGGACAGGTGAGTCGGGCATATTGGTTACACTTGTACTGTTTTTGGCAGCATGGATGTTTTCGAGAAAATCCGATTTTATGTATCGTCCTCACTGAAATTAATATGCAATATGGTGCGGAGTATGGAGTATAAAGCAAAAAGGTATCCATAAAACAGACGACAAGTAGGTTTAAGCTACTTTATGAAAGACTTCAACCAAGCAGATATCATGTTATCATTATTACATTTCAATAGTATCAAATTTTTGTCCATTGGCGGCAAATACACGCTATGCTTATCCAACAACAAGTATAGAAATGAACATCTAACATATATAGCAAAACAAGTGACTACATCTGTTAAGGATGCAGTCACTTGTTTTGATGCAATTTATTATGAGTTTATCTATTTCTATGTTGAACTGTTTTTCGGCTATTACATACTTCTAATAACCCTGTAAGAATTAATGATACTAAGATCATAGCAAGTAATCTGATCCAAAATCTGCTGAATAGGTGATTGGTATTTTACTATTATATACAATACAAATACAACACCTTAGATAGATTTATTTCTAGTCAAGTTCTGGTTTAGAACCCGATAAATTCTCACCAGCAGTTAGAATCGTTCTACAGAAAGAATTTACTGTTAAATGATTGTCAAGTGTCACTGTACGACCATCTGGAAGGGAAACAGTTCCTGTCATTGTTGAAAGTAGATAACAATACATACGAGTTCCTGTTGAAACAGGCCAATGACTGTAAGCACGACCATGTGAAGCAATTTCTACATCTACAATGCAGTTATCTTTTTCCATCTTCAGCTTCCATTTAACAGGCAAATTCATACCACTTTTAGGATCTTCCCACTTCTCAGTAGTTTGATAATTAATAATTCCATTACCTGGACCAAAATCGACTTGTTTATCACCATACTTTACAAAGCCAATTTGGTTAGGACCAGGCTGAAAGAAATTTACTTTTACATCGCCTTGAATGGTATAAAGCCACCACATCCATTGAGGTGAAGGAAGGTTTTTAATTGGATCGTTTGACTGTCCTGTAATGATATGTTCACGAACGCCATATCCATTCTCAATTTTCAAATCATGTTCTGATGTGCGAATAGTTCCATTAACGTTAACGAATGCATCATAGCCAGCACGATCATTCTTATCAGCTTTTGAGAAAGGTCCCCAGTTCCAAAGAGCTGTTCCAATTTGCTCATAGACAAGATCAAGCTCAGCATCACCAGCTTTTCCTTTGATTTCCCATGTAGGAGGAGCTGCGATAAATTTTAGTCCATCAAAGTCCCAAATGACTTTGTCTTCTGTTGCAGTAACTTTAAATTTATCTCCACGCAAACGTTCTTTAGGCGTCCATCCTACACGCACAAAGTTGTTGTCTGTCATGGTGCCACGCTGGGATTTTGGTACAACAATTAATTGAATTTCTCTTTCTGCTGACATACCAGATCCCCAAATTCCTTTTCCATTACCAAAGAGAGCATAGCCAGCAGCCCATAGTAGAATATCGTAGTCTCCTGCTTCTGCGACAACACCAGCAGCAGTTTCTTCCCAAATATCAGTTTGTGATGACGGCACTGAAAGTGACTCAAAATGAGTCATCTCATCTTCTAAAGTAATTACCTCATGAGAGGTGACAATATTAGCATATTTTTCATTATAATCGTTTGACATAAGATTTCTTCCTTTCTTCTCCTCAAGATGAACAAGTATATTTTTATATGGATTGTTCAAAGTCACTACTATTTATAGATCGATCAAAACATCTCTTCATTGTATTTTGTACAGCTACCTCCCTTAGTTCAGGCTAATGTAAAGTTTGTTACAGTATTTTTATAGCGTTTGGATTGGCTATGTGTATATGATAAAACATTTATTATAAATAATTAAACACATAATAAATACAGATTCACACTTTATATATGTATAATAAGAAATGAATCATTCAAATTTATATCGTTATAACATAAATCAGAAATGGAGATTTTGAAATTTATGGAGTTTAGACAATTGCATTATTTTCTCAAAATATGTAACACATTGCACTTTACAAAAGCTGCTGAAGAACTAAATATTGCACAACAACCTTTAAGCTTTCAAATACACAAACTAGAAGAAGAATTGGGATTTAAACTGTTTGAACGAACCACCAGATCAGTTTCTATTACTCCTGCTGGAAAGGAATTTCAAAAGAATATTGAGAAAGCGTTCTGGTATATTAAACAAGGAACCGATAATGGAAAAATGATATCTGAAGGTAAGATAGGAAAATTAAAAATCGGTTATAACAGTTTTATAATGAGTACTACTCTTACTCTTGCTATTAATGATTTTAAAGAACAGTACCCTCAAGTAGAGTTAGAACTTCAAGAATTAAATTCTCCAAATCTCGAAAATGCAGCGTTAGACGGAACAATAGACGTTGGGGTGATGGGGTTAATCTGGGAAAATCATAAAGAACTTAACTATCTAGAAATAGCAGAAGAAACATCTTGCGTTGCAATTCCAAAGAAATGGAAAATTACTGATAACGAATATTTAGAATTGGAACAAATAAAAGAGCAATCATTCATTACGTATTCACCCAAAACAAAGACTAAATCGTATCAAGATTTTATATCAACATGTCATTATCTAGGGTTTGACCCTAAAATCATTCAGACTGCTGAAACTGATTTAGCCGTTCTTGGGTTGGTTGCTTCAGGATTGGGAGTTGCTTTTGTGCCCTATTGTTATAAAAATATTTATTGCGATTTGATAGATTATAAGCCAATAAAAAATCATAAGATCCCCATCAAAATCGATTTAGTTTGGAATAAGAAATATCTTCAACCGAAAGCTCAAAATTTTATAGAGTTATTAGTGAAAAGCAGTAGAAATGAATTAGATGCAAATCATTTATCGAAAATAATATCCCCTTTTTGATTATGTATTAATTCATTGCTGATAATAGATTTGTATCTTTTTCAATTTATAACTTCTTTTCCAAAACGCAAAAAAGCACCTCACAAAAAAGGCATAGTAGTCTTTTTGTGAGGTGTTTTCCCGTTAACAATAATGATTTGACTGTATAATATGATTGATTAAAGTCATTAACAACATCTTCTATAGTACATCCTTGAAGAACCTATAACCTAGTATTGGAGACATTACGATCAATGGAAGCCATATGATTCATAATCATTTCAGCAGCCCGTTTATAACCACCCGCTTGTCGTAAAGATTCACCGATGATACAAGCCTGCTGTCTATAAGATGGATTGCTTAGCACCTCTAATAATGCTTCTCTCATAACAGCTACACTAAGCTGATATTTATTTAAAGTGATACCTGCCCCTAACTCCTGTACTCGATTAGCTACAAGCGGCTGATCCGATGTTAGCGGAATCATCACTAACGGAACATTGTAATAGAGCGCTTCACTTGTACTGTTCATTCCGGCATGGGTAATAAAAACATCTGTATGCTGTAGCATCTCCAACTGTGCAATATATGGCATCACGATAAAATTAGAAGGAATTTGATCAGCCAAAGGTTCCATATCTGTATATTTTCCTGACGATAGAACCACATTCACCGGTAGATCGCCAAATGCTTCAAAGCAAAGCTGATAAAAATCCAAGTTTTTATTTAAAATAGTACCCATAGCAATATACAACGTTTGCGGATAACGTTCATGAAGCCGCTCGAATGAAAAAGTCTGAGCATCTTGACGCGCAATGATCGAAGGACCTGTAAAAATAAACCGATCGTCCAGTTGCTCTGCTTGTGGTTGAAAATAACGACTGGTATACACAAGCTTTAACTCGCCTGCATGCACTGGAATTTCTTCTATAGCGGGAATACTCACTTGAAATTCTCGCGCTAATGCACTCGTTATCTTCATCGTAGCATCATACAATTCCTTCGTATTCGTATCCATCTCCTGCATACCTTCTCCAGCTCCTAATGGATTGACAAAAGCAAAGGAAGCGACCGAACACACTGCGGGAATTCCTAATTTTTCTGCAAGAATAGTCCCTCCCCAACCCATCAGTGAATCAAAGATGAGATAGTCGAACTTTTGATTTTCGATCACTCGTAGCACCTCGGGTATAATCCTCTGAATAATACCGCCTACCATCATATAAATGAACTGATAAGGATGAGTATACTCCTGCGGTTTCAACACAGGATCAAGAGAGAAAGCATCTTGTGGAAATGGATATGTAATCAACAGGGCGCCAGTTTGTTCGATTCGGGAACGGTACTCTTCTGTGCACACATAGACAACTTCCTCACCACTGTCGATCAATTGAGTAACTAATCCTAACGACGGATTCACATGACCTTCAGCCGGAGTAATAACAACTAATACACGTGCTATTGTATCCACCTCCCTATTCAATTTTTTCTGCTATCATAATATTTTTAAAAATATAATATTATACGTTACAAAAGAATATTATCTTGTGACTAAACAGTCGGATCATGTTCTTGAGGAACAGGCTCGGTGATGCGTAAAGATGCTAAAAAACTTAATAATACCCATAGTAATTGCAGGATTAATACCATCATTACTCCTGTAGATATGCCCCACTGTAATGTTTCTGACAAAGCGATTAAAGCGCCACCAACTCCGATGCTTACTCCCATATAGAAAGAATCGACGAATTGCAGATTTGCAGACATTTCTCCTTCTTGTCTAGGTGTTGCATGTTGTAAAGCAATAGCAGCAGTTGTAGGATTAGCCAATCCAACACCGAAGCCAGTAATCATTTGTGAGAGCAAAATGAGTATAATTCCACCATTGGATAACATAAGGGCTAGGATGACAAGTACAGTACCGGCGATCATAATTCCGATACCACTCATCACTCTACGCTTTCTTCCATGACCTTGATCTCGTACATCAAGCTTGGCTTGTAACCATGCTGCGGCAGACCAGCTTAAAGAACCTGCTGCTACAATAAGGCCAGCAAGATCTGCTGATAACCCTTTTACTTCAGTTAATGCCAAAATTACAAAACTCTCTGTTGTAAAATAACAAGCTACATATAACCCTCTGGACACCAATGTAGCAGGTAATCCTTTTTTCACTGCAAAAGTTCCTTTAGGAAGTAGTTTTTGCATTTGCGGGATCATGATCAACAAGCCACCCAAAGTAAGTACTATTCCTTTCCAATCGGTTATCATCCCAAGTCCTGTAAGCAACAGCCCTGTTCCAATAGCAAGTAGAATCGCATGCAGAGTCTTGGAATCCGCTTTGGGCGCTATACCTGTCCGTACTTGCCGAAGCTGTAGATCACGGAAAGAGCGGAATGTAAGACTCAATGCCAATGCAATCAGAGGTAACACAATCCAGAAAACAAATCGCCATGATATATACGACGCCATAAGACCTGCCAGGTAAGGACCGATTAAAGAAGGTAACACAAATGCCATAGAGAACGCCGCCAAAATTTGAGTACGAAGAGCATCTGAATAATGCAAAGTTACACAGGTATATACACATGTGATCAAAGCTCCTGCCCCAAAACCTTGAAGCGCTCTTGCTACAATAAGCATATGCATATCAAAAGAAACAGCGGCAACTACAGTTCCGAGCACAAAAATACTAAACGACACAAGCATAGATGTAAAAACGCCGCGCTTATCAACCTGCTGACCCATAACAAGAGTTCCAATCAGTTGAGATAATAAAAATGCGCTAAAAATCCATCCGTATAAATGAATACCTTGCAAGTCTTGTACCATTTTCGCTGCTATTGTCGTAATAGCCAGTCCTTCGAAAGCGACAGTTGTTAGAACTAGCATAATACCAATCGTCAACGCTCTGTGCTGCTTATCAAAAATTCCAGTCTGATTGTTATTTGTTTTCTACACCTCCCTAATAAAATATTTTTGGTAAAATTAACCTTTTTTTAAGGTCTGAATACATAATACTCTTTCTACTTTGTAAAGTAAAATGTTTAATAACTAATGTTTAATAAATAGTAAAGATGCAAATGATCTTTCCACTACTCATAAAAACTACTATAAGTGAATTGAAAGTAGTCGATACCTAAAAGTAGGCAATAGAAGTCACTCTCCTAAAATAATCACTTCTGTCTCCAAATCAATCTTAAATGCCTCGTATACTTTTTGTTTGATCAACTGGATTAACTCCAAATAATCGTCAGCGGTTGCATGATCTGCATTAATAATAAAACCTGCATGCTTCAGAGAGATTTCCGCTCCTCTAATACGAGTGCCTTGCAAGTTACAATCCTGAATCAATTTTCCTACAAAATGACCTTCTGGACGTTTAAAAACACTACCACATGAAGGATATTCTAGCGGTTGTTTAGATTGTCGTTTGAACGTCAAATCCTGCATGATACTAGAGATGACATCTTTATTTCCTTGTGCAAGCTTCAGCTCGACATCAAGTATGATATAGTCATTTGTTCTAAATATACTGTCCCGATAACCAAGCTTCATATCTGCTCGGGGTATATCCAGCACTTCTCCATCTTTGGTGATAACACTCGCACGCTCAACAACTTCAGCCATCTGACCACCATAAGCACCAGCGTTCATATAGAGAGCTCCTCCCGTGCTACCCGGTATACCACATGCAAATTCCAGCCCTGTTAAGCTATGATCTAACGCCATGCTAGAGACATCCATAATATTGGCTCCACTTTGCGCAACAATGTTATTCCCGCTCACCTGAATCTGATCGAAATGGCTCAAAGAAATAGTGATTCCTCTTATGCCGTTGTCTTTAATGATGACATTTGAACCTTTGCCGATAACAGTCAACGGTAATTGCTGTTTTTTTGCAATTTCAACGATGCTTTTAATTTCGTCTTTCGTGGTGGGATGAATAAGTATGTCTGCTTTACCACCTAACTGTATATACGTGTGATCTTTTAAAGGCTCATTTCGTTTTACTTTTTCCAAAGATATATGATTCTCAAATAGATTCATGCTATTCTCTCCTTGAGTTGGCACAGAGATAATATAGATGATACGGATAAACCTTCGAATCCAAAGGCTATTACTGTCAAAACGATCCCTACAAATAATGCAAAATAGATAATGAAAAATAACTAGACTGAAAATACGGTGATGACCAGACCATATCAAATGTGACTTTACAACATGAGTATGTATACCTCGTATCCGGATACTTAGTAAACATTTTTGTTTATAAAGTCTAAACTACAGTTCAATTTTGACTTTGTCAACATTTTTGTTTAAAATGTAGACAGCGATATAGATTAAGTTGTTTTAAAAGGAGATGTACCATGAGCCGGGATCAAATTAAAAAGGATGTCTCCAAAAGTACTCGAAGAGGGATCATTCATCTGTTAAAAGAGCGAGGAGGAATGGATGTTGTAACACTCTCCTCTCACTTTTCGTTGTCAGGAATGGCGATTCGTCAACATTTGAATGCGCTCAAAGAAGAAGGACTAGTTACCCATGTGGAAGAAGCTCGTCCTATGGGTCGACCTACTAAGCTATGGGTATTAACTCCAGCAGCTAATCGTTTTTTTCCAAATGGCTATTCAGACTTATCTGTCAGCTTGATTCATTCGATGAAAGAAGCGTTTGGTAATGAAGGGCTGGATAAGCTACTAGATATTCGAAATAAAAAGATGCAAGAACAATATCTTCAGCATCTTGGTGATACATCAGACATTCGAGAAAAACTGGAAAAGCTTGCCGAGATCCGAACAATCGAAGGTTATATGGCTGAGGTAAAGATGCAGGATGATGGCAGTCTCCTATTGATTGAGAAGCATTGTCCAATCTGCGAAGCTGCTGCTGTATGTACCGGATTGTGCAAAAATGAGTTACATTTATTTCAAACGGTTCTAGGAAATAATGTTCATATTGAACGCAGTGAGTACATTTTAGCAGGAGGAAGAAACTGCATATACACCGTTAGACAACATAAGCCATAACGAAAAGAGCAACCTCATTGGAGATTGCTCTTTTTATTACTGCATATCTTTTCTTTACATACTCGTCTTACGTCTTTTCTGCTCTTGCTATCAGTCTGTTCCTTTTTGTTATACTCCATAAAAAAATGATTGTTGAACGCATGTACTGGTAATATTATTTTTTATTCATTAACAACGAGCAAAGCAGCCATATTGAAATAAGACTGCTTTGCTCGTTGTTATAATACGTTATTTGATAATTGAGATACTATTTATTTAGATGTATACTTTTTATCTTTTAGACCATTCTCTAAAAAATCTGCTTAATCAAAATCAAATATGTTGATTATTTTCTATCCGATGTTAAATGAATCCTTCTCTCTCTTTTAAGAATTACCTCATGAATCTTTCATATTCATTTCCAAATCACTTTTCAAATTTGAAAGATATACCTGTTAAATCTTCAGAAACGTTCCAAAGCTTATTAGATATATTAGAGTCATACAGTTTCTCAATGATCGTATCATTTGTTGGATAGCCTTTTTTGCCACCTTTGCTATCAGGAGCGATATATTCTCCTCCTTTTATAGTGGATGATGTTGCGCTATACAAAGCAGGCAATGCACCCATATGTGCTGGTTGACTTATCATACTTGAAATCATTCTGAGAAATATATTGGCTTGCTTTCCTGAACCAAAAGAGCCTAAATTGGTATGCGAAATTCCGGGATGACAAGCAACGCTCACTGAATTGATATGATTTGAACGAAATTTATTTTGTAATTCTTTTGCAAACAATAGATTTGCCAGTTTACTTTGGCCATAGAACTTACGACTATATCCTTTAGAACCGTCTAAATTATCAAAATTAATATGAGCATCATGAGCAACTAAGCTACTCTGCGTTATCACTCTCGAATTTGGCGTAGAAATTAAATGTGGCAACAATAATCCTGTTAATGCAAAGTGTCCTAAATGGTTCCCGCCAAATTGGGATTCAAAGCCGTCTTTCGTCAGATGAAAAGGAGGATACATAATACCTGCATTGTTAATAAGAATGGCTAAAGATTTATAATTGTTAAGAAAATTTGCTGCAAATGCTTTTACACTGGTCAAATCACTAAGATCGAGCTTCATAGCTTTGACATTTGCACTAACATAGGCAGCTTTTATTTTATTTACAGCGTCGGCTCCTTTTTCCATATTGCGAACAGCAATAACAATTGTCGCCCTCTTTTGAGCTAATGCTAGCGCTGTTTCGAAACCGATCCCGCTATTCCCACCTGTGACGATGACCACTTTCCCAGACATATCTGGAATATCATCTGTTGTCCAAATTTTACTCATTTAAAATAGGCTCCTCTCGCTGACTTACACAATTTGATTGAATTTATAGCATCATAAACATCGTTATTTTAACAGTAGGGATATAGCTTTCTTGGACATTCTACCGTAGAGCTTAACTAGTTAGCTATCTATCTAAGTTCTGATAGAATACCTCTTCTTCTGATAAAGATGAAAATATTTTTCTTGCTCTAGCAGATTCTTTTAAGATCGCTGAGAAGTAGGCGTAACGATCATTTCTTTTACTGTCACAGATGATGGTTGTTCAATTGCATATCGGATTGCTGCTGCAATATCTTCTCCATGTAGAGGGGTTAAGTTAGCAAATTCAGACTCTAATGAAAACACATCTTGGTCTGTTATCGTATGCGTTAACTCAGTAGCTACATTACCGGGAGAAATGATCGTTGTACGAATATTTTGATCAGGTCGCAACTCTTTTCGTAAGCCTTCTGTAATAGCACGAACTGCAAATTTTGTACCGGAGTATACTGCGGTGCTTGGATAAATTTCATGCCCTGCCACTGAAGCAACGTTGATAATATGCCCTTCATTTCGTTCTTCCATATGTGGAAATACAGCAGCGATTCCGTATAAGACACCTTTAATATTCACGTCAATCATTCGATCCCACTCTTCTACTTTCCGGTTTCTTATAAAAGAAACTTGTGCGATACCAGCATTATTAATCAAAATATCGATTTTACCGTAAGTTTCAAGGGTAGCTTGTGCAAGTGACTCCATATCTGCTTGCGAGGTTACGTCTGTAACTCGATACTCTGCCTGTCCCCCAGCAGCTTCAATTTCTTTTTTTAGTTGACTTAATCGGTCTTCCCGGCGTGCTGCAAGCATAACTTTTATTCCGTTACTCGCTAGTTCTCTTGCTGTTGCTTCTCCAATTCCACTACTTGCACCTGTTATAATAGCCACTTTGCTTTCCATATTTCGTACCTCCTGAGTTTTGTTTGATTTTATTTTTTTTGAATAACGCACTCAAATATGAAGAGTGTTTCGTTAACAAAGATTATATTATCATACCAAGTTAACTAAATCAACAAAAATAGTTAACTTGGTTTTTATAGTAATTTTAATGCATATTCTGATATAATATAGGCTAGCTAAGGGGGAGGAATTATGGACGAAGATCAACGTGATAAGACAAGTAAAGAAATGATATATCGACTTGTTACGCGTACTCGTAAAGATAGCCTTATTTCGATGCGAGCTGAAGATATGGCTAAATTTATGGATGTAAGCAAAGTAACAATGTATAAATATTTTTCTTCCAAAGAGGAAATATTATCCCTGGTTATCTCAAACTACACAGATTATATCCGTAATATGGATATATCTTCTGCTGATGAGAATAAGGCGATCCTAGAACGCTATCAAAAGTCATTTGAGCAATCTTTGATGATTAATTACTATTTTCCAGAACATTTTTTCAATGATTTTAAAACTTATAATCCGCGGTTGTATGAAGAAATTGTTGATGCACAGCAATTTCGTTTTAAACAGTTAGATGAACTGTATCGTTTGGGAGAGGAACAAGGGATTTTTTATCCTGTAAATTCTGCAATTTTTATATTGGATGATGAACTGATCTTGCGCCGAATACTTGATCCATCGTTTCTTGTTCAACATGGGTTACCTTTAGAGCAGACACTGCTTGATTACTACCAGATGCAAAAGAGGAAATTAATTTGTGAAAAGCATATAAACACAATGGATGATTCACCGATCGAAGAGCTAATACGTTCTTTTGTAGCTAAAAATTCGAGGAATTTATAAGATATAACGAACCACAATAGCCTATTATAAAGACCGAAGGCTTCTACGACTTGGTAATACCGATAGACGATGAATAAAGGATACTTGATTTTCTGGATAGTTTAGTAGGAGAATCCATATTATGAAGATCAGGAACATCAGTAGCATTATTCATCTTTGAAAAGCTTTGTTTTTAAAAGTAATCGAGTATAAAAAAAGGTGCTACACGTCATGTGCAGCACCTTTTTTTCATTTGTTTAATAATCTATAAATCACCACAGCTGTTTCTTCTTTGGTAATCTTCTGCTTAGGCTTGAATTGACCATTCTCATAACCAATAAAGAGTTCTCCGCCTAATGTATTGATCGCTGTTTTTGCCCATGAAGGGATCTTTGTGTTATCAGTAAACTGATATACAGCATTTCCTTGTTGCTTTATAACACTTTGCAAAATTGTAGCCGCTTCTGCTCTTGTTATGATTCGATCTGGTTTAAAAGTTCCGTCTGGATAACCTGAAATGTAATTCATTTCAGTTGCTTTCACTATATTTGCGGTATACCATTTTTCACTTATATCACTAAATGGATGATCATTAAATGTATTGGATGTTGGCAGAGAAGCAGTTGTAACTTCAAGCTCTTCATTTCTGGCGCGAAGTAACATACTTACAAATTCTGCTCTTGTAATACCTGCTGTAGGGTTGAACTTACCTGATTGATCACCATTTACAATGCCGCGGTCAGCTAGATCATTGATAGCACTCTCTGAATACCGTGACTTCACATCAATAAATCGATTAGCTAGATCATTATCGTTAGCTATTGGGCGCACAGATAATGTATTATGATCCTCTTCTATTTTATCAGGATTATGCTGGTCTATCGTCACTGTCGGGTTCAAAATCGTCGAAGGAACATTCCCAACTGGTTTGTCTTTTGTTTTAAACGTTATACTTTGCATTTCTGATCGAATCCCAGATGAATTTTCAGTCCATACCTTTATGGTATATCGATGTGCATCTGACAACTTGTTAAGTTCAAGTGTTGGCGATGATGATCGCTGAAGCTCATTTTTATCATCTGCAAAAACAAATAGATCTAAATCACTTCCATTTAGCGCATGTACAATTGCCGAAGATGTAGTGATATCTGTTGTATATAGTTGGAACCCTGAAAAAGGATTCGTTTCAAATGATAACTTATACAAATCTCCCATAATTCCAGATGAATTCACTGCACGAATTCCAAAATCATTATATGTTGTACTACTTGATAAATGATCTATACGTACCTGATTGTCTTCGGTAGTGTGAATCAGTTGATCACCATCGTACACAAGATAAGATGTTGCCCCTTTAAAAGACTCCCACCCGATCGTAGCAGAATCAGATTGTAGATCTAAAATATTGAGCACATTAGTTTGAGATGAAATAGGTGCTCCTTGATATTGTATCCATAAGCGCTCAGGGCTTTCGCCATTTTTGCCTACAGCCGCAATACCAAAAGAAGATAAAATACCAGCACCCGGGCTAGGTAAGTTTACATGTAATTCACTGGTTGTTTGGATCAATTTCCCATGTGTATCATAGATACGATAATATAGAGCACCTTCAGAAGGTGAAAATGCTAATTGAAGATCAACATTTGTATTGGAATGTACGTGTCCCGATTTAGGAGCAAGCGGTATAGTCTGAAATTGAAGAGATTGTACAGCAGACTTTCCACTTTCATTGACAGCATACACATGTACCGAATATATCTCACCAGCGGTTAGACCGTTTAAATCAATCGTTGAAGTTGAACTGGTATATTCTTTTCCATTGATGATCGCTATATAACTTGAAGCTCCCTTTACAGGGCTAAACTTTAGTTGTGCAGAAGTATAAGCAATATCTTCTATGCGCAAATCTTGATGAATAGATTCAGGCAAAGTGATAAACGTCGTATTCGCAGCTTCCCCTGTGCCAAAATCGTTAAAAGGAACAACAGAAACTACATGTACACTACCTGCATTCAGTCCAGAAAATTCATAACCTGGATGCTCTGTTGTTGCTGTTTTGATACCGTCTAGATAGATATCATAGCCTGTGGCTCCTCGTACATCTCTCCAGACATAAGATGCAGAGTCAGTAGTTACATTTTTCTTTATCAACTCCGTGGCGACAGGTAATGTCGATAATGAGATATTTTTAAAATTACTTTGTCCCGATGCATTGGTTACAGCAATAGCATAATTATAGTGTGTGCCTGAAATAAGATTATGATCAGCAAAAAGAACATTTGAACTAGGATAAGCTACATGGTATTCGTTATAAGTATTATCTGTAACTGTTGTATACGTTTCTTTGGTAACAGTCACGATATGCTCATCATTGCGTTTGACATCATAATAAACATCTCCTGTTACGCTGTCCCATGATAGCTGTGCAAAATTAGTTCCAACCCCTACTATATGTAGACCAGCAAGCGAAGGTATTGTCAAAAATGTATAGCGACTCTCCAGACTTTGACCGGATGCATTGACGGCATGAATACTCAATGTATAGCTATGGTTAGGAGAAAGTTGTTCGAATATATGACTTGTATTCATACTTCCGTTTGAAATGATTACTCCATTTTGATCAGCAAGTTCATACAAATAATGCGTAGCAGATGGAACAGATTCTAGCTCTACACGCATAGAAGTCTCAGATAGTGCATAAACTCCTTCTACTCTGGTAACAGCAGGAATTGTTGTATAACTGTAGCTTATAGATTCTCCTCTACCTGATACATTAATAGGTGTGATGACATAAGTATATTTAGTGCCTGGCGTTAGATCGGTATCTATAAATGAGTTGCTACCAGCAGGTATATTTAATATATTTCCTGTTTGCTGGTTAATCACTTCATAAGATTCATCTGTTCTGGATGGTAATATTCCTTGAATAATGCCTGATGAAGAAGAACTTAACTGAATATCATCATGGACAAGCTTTTCTGGTAAAGCTTTAATCTTAATTTCTTTGGAGCGTCCATATGACTCATTGCCCGCTGAATCTAGTGCAAGCACATGAATATACCAGATCCCCTGTTTTTCAGATGGTAATGTAAGAGAAAAGTTCTCGTTACCTTCGATCCACTGCGCATTGATGTCTGGACGAGTACTCTGTTGATTTACAATATAACGAACAGATTGTAATGATCGATCAGCAGTCAGAATATCTACATCCACCTGATTAGCTTGCCAATCGGAGCCATCTGGTGTAAATGAAATTGTCGGCCCTTCTTTGTCAATATTCGCAACTGTGATTGTTTTCGAAGAGGAATTACCTATCCAGTCATACGTAGTAAATGTATAATCTCCATTCTCTGTCACATCATATGTAGTGACTCCTGTTGCTACACTATGGCCATTGGGAAGTGTTATCTTCGTAATCCAAGTATCCGGATCATTAGCAGATACATAAATCGTATTTCCATAACGATTCAATTCATTGGATGCAAGCGATAGATTCAATTCTGGTTGGCTATTATCTTGTAAAGTGATCGTTTGTGTTGGGCCGATATTACCATTTCCATCAACTGCTGCTACATGAATAAATTGAGCAGTGGCATTAGGGTTTATCGTCATACGAGTATCAGAAGTAGTTATAGATCCAGATGTGATTACTGTATTAGGATCATTATCCGGAGTTACAATGTATCCTGCGATGCCAGAAGTGACTTTCACTTGAGTAGGATCTTGAACTGAACCTAACGAGCCATCTCTTAATTGACCTTGAATAGTGTATGTATAGTCTGATCCATTATCTATTGGTGCTGCCCATGTTAGAACAACATTTTTATGTGAAGGAGCAAATGTGTAGTTCAAACCTTCAACTTTGTTAGGTTTCTCCATATCTACAGCAGCACTATCGTTATAATTTGAATCGTAACCAGCATAGATTTGTTGACCATTTCGGTAAATAATTGCTTTTTGTGCATAACCGATTTTGAACTCATCCAACTGCATAATACCGTTGGTAGATGAAGTAAAGCTAAGATTTGCTCCGTATTTACCGAGGTCAAACTGTGTCGTATCTGCCGGAATATCAAGGCTACGACTGTAAGTTGTCCAATCTGGATGATACCCTATATCAGCCATCCCAGTACCAAAATCTCCATACGGAAAAGTAACCAACGAGTCTCCCGGCTGAAATGTATAGTCTCCATTGCTAGTCATACCTGATGCTCCTATCGTTGTATACCAGAACGAAGAATTCGAAGAGTCTAGCACCAGTGACTGGGTTGCAGCTTGATATTTATAATAAGCAACTGCCCAGTGCCAATCGGTATTGGCAGAACTGAGTATCGTTAGAAATTTTCCATCAGGCCAATTTGGAGTCCCTCCATCCACATATACAGGAATGATTTGAGGCGTATTTGCTGGCTTGCCCGGAACAATAGAGGTGGTGTTTCTAAAGCGGACAATCCTTCCACTATCATCTGTTAATTGGAGCCCTTTTTTTCCGCGAATATCACTAAATTGAACAGCGCTTTGATTGGTTGATCCAGATAAAGAACGCATATCATATTGAGCTTGAAGTCGTGCTCCTTGTTGCAGACTTGCTATAGAAGTTCGAGCCAAGCTTGTATCGCTAGATGTACTAGGATATCCATATGCATTACCTTTACGGTTAGTGATCGTGTCTGCAATTTGTAATGAAGTACCTTTATCTGTAGAGACATAGGATTGATTGCCCTGGTTACCGCTACCACCGTAATAGGTAGAAAATTGGTTAGATTCAAAGTTAGTTTTATACAGCACCTCACTATCTGGCATAATTACAGAAAAGTTCAACGAAACCGAGTTAGTACTGGCTTTTGCAGATGTGATATCGGCTGTCACGTTTGCAGCATGAACACTTGGAATTGGCCCGAATACAGATGTTAAAATAAGAATACTTAACGAAGTTTGAAGTAGTTTACGATTAAACACTAAGCGATGGAATTCATTATAAATAGTTGGTATCGCTTCTTGATCAATAATTTTTTTAGAATTTTTCATAATATATGCTCCTTTATAAAACAAAAAAAAGCACCTCGCCGCAGATACAGAGTATCTACAAGCGAGGTGCTTCCTCGTAAGTTCATTTAATTGAGTATATCATACCTGCATTTTGAAGAAAAAGCAAAGAGAATTCGCAAATATATAGATAAGTTAACTTGATGTTATTCATTTTATAAAAATAGTTTACTCAAGCAAATTTTTTTATACATTTTTTATGTTTACGGGAACGTTGAGTAGCAGACAATTATCATCCTCTTTTTATCACGCTTAATACGTTGATAAATTCTTTTAATACCGCTTATGAACATAGATTATATTGATATATGCGATCAGTGTATATCACTCTTTCTGTAATCTATATTAACAATCTTTTTATTTATTATTCCTGCTGTTTTAATAAGCTTCTTATCAATACCAAAAAAATATAAAGTTGAGTTACTTGACTTTGTATTAAAGTTGCCTTATATTTATCCATGTAAGTAATTTGCAATGGAGGTTTGAACATGAGTAGACTTAATGGTAAAAAAGCACTTATTACAGGTGGCACTAGCGGAATTGGTTTGGAAACAGCTAAGCAATTTTTAGCAGAAGGTGCTAGTTTGATTGTTACCGGAGTAACTCCGGAAAACGTAGAAAAAACGCAAAAGGAACTTGGAGATCAAGTCCTTGTGCTTCAAGCAGATTCTCGAGACCTTAACGCTCAACGTCAATTGGCTGAACGTGTTGGACAACATTTTGGCAAGCTAGATATTGCTTTCTTAAACGCAGGTGTATCCCACTGGCGTCCATTTGATCAAATCGATGAAACTAACTTTGATCGCTTGTTCTCTATCAATGTAAAAGCTCCATTTTTCTTAATGCAAGCATTAGTTCCTGTAATGGCTAATCCATCCTCTGTTGTACTTATGGGATCAAGCAGTTCTCATGCAGGGTATACAAATTCTAACGCCTATGCAGCTACCAAAGGTGCTATTTCTACTCTAACCAAAGCATGGAACTCTGACTTACTGTCGTCTCATGGTATTCGTTTCAATACAGTGAGCCCGGGACCAATTGATACACCACTTTATGATAAAAATAAACTGGGTATTACTGAAGAAGTTCGTGACATCGTTATGGACGGTATCCGTGATGGTATTCCAGCTGGGCGCTTAGGTACAGCTGAAGAAATTGCGAAAGCTGTCGTTTATCTAGCTTCAGATGAGTCACGCTTCACTATTGGGGTTGACTTGATTCTGGATGGCGCTCAAACGATTCTTTAAAAAGTTAAAATTAATGCTGCTTAGAGCCCTTCATGGGCACTTAAGCAGCTTTTTCTTTTAGAATACTTTCAATTGTTGTATAGTATACAAGAGGGTTTCACCCCTCCGATAGGACTTAAATCCAACTTTGGAGTGGACATATGGGCATAAAATCAACTTACCATGAACGTATAAAAGAAGAAAAAAGAGCATGTGTTATTGCTGCAGCGCAAGAACTTTTTTTTGAAAAAGGATATGCACGCACCACATTATCTCAGATCGCAAAAGGTGCTGGTCTCTCTACCGGAACATTATTTAATCATTTTCCAACAAAGGAATTGATCTTCGAAACGATCGTCAAGCATTTTTGGGAGCTTGATCCTGAATGGGATCTTCCACCAGTACTTGGCTCTCCTTTGCAAGGATTAATAAAATTCGGACGAGACTATGCATGCGTACTGACTCGTGATGGAATGGCTCCTTTGTTTCGAGTTGTTATTGCAGAGGCCAAGCAGTTCCCCGAACTCAGTCTTTTTCATTATGAACTGGGCGAAGGTGCTGTGCATCAGAAGTTGACGCAATATTTACTCGATGAAGTTGAGCTGGGTAATATTAGTTTGCCTGATGCGTCAAAAGCGGCTAACGAATTTATGAGTACAATTGCAGGACAAGTGCTATGGCCTAAAATGCTACTACTCGATTTCAGTATCTCTCGAGAACAGGCTTTTCAAATATCAGATGAAGCTGCTTATATGATCATCAATAAGTACGATAGCTAAAGTAGACGAATACGAGTAATCTCATAAGATGAGAGCTCTTGTATTCGTCTTTTGCATTCCAATTACTTATTATTCGTGTTGATTTGTATCATATACGTTTGTTTTTTCAACAAAAACAGCCTATCAAATGATAGACTGTCTCAGGTATCTAGCTTTTATTTTGGTTTGGGATAGTCTACTAACATCAATACTTTATTAGGAACCCAACCCTTTTCACCGTCTGTCGTATGTACCAAACTCCATTCGTTCAACTCATATTCTTGCTCTACGATCAGACCGGGATTTACGGTTAATTCATAAGCAGAATAATCTGTTAAAACGGTAGAAATTTGATTTTCATCAAGTGAGCTTAATATTTGCTTGGGAACCCAACCATGCTTTTGAGAATGAACAGCTTCACAAAAAATCCAATTCGGAAATTCTGTATCTTCTCTTCCATATAAGACAGTATCGCCTTTAGCCAATACAATAGGATCTGGATAATTTGAAAAATGAGAGTGAACCACCTGATATCGCTTCATCCTCAGTACCTCCATACATATCATTGCAAAATATTCAAATGCCAAAGTGAAGAATAGACTTATTGTTGCTATAAGCTTCAATAGCTAGATTTATTAATAATTGTAATTCGTTTTGCACAGTCTTGCGGAGAACTCGATTTCTAGTACTTTCCCAGTAGCCTTCTTCGTGCTCTGTTTCTTTCCAAACGGTCTCACCTCTCAAACTAAATATGTCTGGTGCTTCTTCTATAAAATCAAGCCATTTTTCTAAAAGCTGTTTTAACTTTCCAGACTCTGTTGCAGATATAATAGTTAAGCCATAATACGTTAATCCTCTGGTACTTTGTTGTGTTGCAGGATCATAAGTAGGTATCCAGTTCAAAAAATCCATTAGATACAAAATCATATCATCAGATATACTTGCTTTTTGTGTCCATGTATAACGATTAGATCTGTACCATTCATACACATTGTCCATATTAAAATCGTTGTTAATTAGAAAAAATTCATGTTCTAAACTCATTGTATCCACCTGGGTTGACCCCGTGTTTATGTATTTGCACACTATTAATCATATTATCATATTATTAGACTATTACATCAAGAATCATCCAACTCATATTGTTGTATTTTAATCTTAAAAAGCTCATCTCATGATTGAAATGAGCTTTTTTTATTTGTAATTTATTAATTTTCTAGGTTTGAAATACTATCATGTAAATCAAATAAAGAATAATCTGCTTCCAAAAATTCTTTATCATGTATTGGATTTTGTTGTACGAATGTATCAAATGGTTGTATAGATACTTCACCCTGCTCTAGCACAAAATCCAGTACATGTCCTCCAATAGAGTGATCGTCAGCAAGAAAATGATGATGAAACCCTGAAACATTTAATCCATTATATAGCTCAGGGAAATAATAACTAATCAGCGTTCCTGCAACCTGTTCTTTTTCAAATTCGATCTGTTTTTGTTCCAGTTTATGAAGTGGAGCATAAGGTTTATGTTGTTTAATAACAGTACGTGTTTTCATATTAGAAAATGTACCCTCTATTTTGATTGCAAAAATAATATTACGATAATGAGTACGCTCTAAAATCTCATCCTCTAGTTCTTTGCGTTCAATGCGATTAAATAGATTCAAGCGAGAAAAGTCAGCAAAATGAACGGTACAAAATGGAATCATTTCATCTTCAGGAACAATGGTTACCTCACCAGTGCTAGTTACTCGAAAAGGAATTCCTTTTATAATAATTAATTCTCCATCCATTCCATCTCCTGTGCCAAGACCCGTATCACCTTCTTTTAGTATGTCGACTAACTTTTTTGTTCCATCATATAAACCTGGAACAAACTTGGCCATGGTTCCGTGCTGATAGACACTTTTACTCATTTCGTTTCACCTTCTTTCAGTAGGAAGCTATTCAAATCTTTAGCAAACTTAACCGGATTTTTAGCTATTAAAAGATGATCTCCATGCTCTGCTTTTGTATATACATATAAGTCAGAATGAGAAACAACTGAATGCATCCAACGTTGACTAGTTAAATTAGGACTATATTCACCCGTAAAAATGGCAGTTGGAATATCTATTTTTTTGCTAATTACGTCGCGCCAATCATTACTTGCATGATCGTATAAAACTTTACTCATCAGCTCATGGTTTGTAGGTATACGTTGTGAAGATAGATGGCTCACATTTTCGCTATAAGCAGTATTGGGGGCAAATGTCATCATTGAAGGTTCATGTGAAGTCAGTGACTCGATTAATTCATCTGCTGTATCACACATTGCGCCTGCTTCCAAGCGCTCTTGAGTATTCATATCAGCACGACTCAAAATAGATGGTGGCTGATCGATAAAAGCGGCTTTTAGAATAGCAGAGGTTCCAAACAGATCTATAAAGTTCCAAAGTATAGCTGACCCCATAGAATGACCTGCAAAGTACGCTGATTCAATGCCTAGATGTTCTGTAAATTCCTTTACGTCCATAGTGAAACGTGAAATACGATTTCCATAATCAGCACTATCCGATAATCCATGATTTCGGTAATCCAGAGCATAGACTCGATAATGATGACGGAGCAAATACATTACATAAGTGAAATGAGTTCCATTACCTGACCAACCCGGAAGGAAAACCAAAGGCTTTCCACTTCCTGCAGCCCAATAACGCAATGTGACCTCATCACTTGTAGTAAATGATTGAATCTCTAAATCTTCAAAGTCCGATAATCTAGAAAGTGTCTCTGGAACCTCATGTGGAAATACATAATCTTTTTTCAAAAACGATAATTCATGAGATAACGAGTTCATAAATGGTGTTCTCCTTTAGATATGACTGATGATTTCCGCAGAAGTCATTTTAGTTGCAATATTGTTCATAGCATAATCAAGTGCAGCCTTTTGCCACTCTTCACTAATTGTTGATGTTCCATCTGTAGCGATAACAACATGGTAGCCATGATCTGCGCCATCTCTACAAGTATGTTCTACAGCCATATTTGTCCATACACCTGTGACTATAATGGTTTCAATACCAAGCCCTCTTAGTAAAACATCTAATTGAGTACCATTAAAAGCACTCATACGGGATTTCTCAATAACAAAATCCCCTTCTTTCGGTTCTAAACCTTCGACTGGAGCCGCACCCCATGTGCCTCTTACAATACTTTCTGTTTCAGCAATAGCCTGAAATATAGGAGCACGATTGCCAATACCTTTGGCTCCTTTTTCAACTACAAAAAGATTATGAAAAACAGGGATTCCTGCTGTTCTTGCATGATCAGCGATAGCTTTGATATTCTCGACTACATTTTGTTTTTGAGCATGTTCTACAGCTCCAGAATTTTCAAATTTACCACCTTTAATTAAATTATCATTTTGCAAATCAATAATTAACAATGCTGTTTTAGTTGTATCAAATGCCATTTGTATATTACTCCTTTTCTTTTATCATAGATTGTTGATAATAATTTTACCGTTAGCTATATTTTGTTCCATAAGTTGATGAGCTTCACCAATTTGATCAAGAGTGAAGACTTTAGCAATTGGTGCTTTAATTTCGTGTTTATGAATATAATGAAGTAATTCAGTTACAAGTTCGCTTTTAATATGTTCACTATCGAATTGAGTGAAATAAGTACCTGAACGAATAGCACTCATAGGTTCAAATTCATTCATTACCCATTGTCCTCCCAAGATACCAGCCATACATAAAACGCCACGTGGTGCTAACATATTAAGCGATGACTGCAAAGTAACTGTTCCTATAAGTTCTAATACTTTATTTACTCCTTTAGGAATGATCGTTTCCAGTTCTTGCTGTATAGATTCATCGTCTAGCAGCACATGATCCGCACCATATTGTTTAAGCATATCCACTTTAGCTTTTGTACGTGTTGTTGAAATCACAATTGCCCCAATGCTCTTCGCTAATTGTAAAGCCGCAATTCCTACTGAACTCGTACCTCCCCGTATAAGAATTACATCTTGACTATCTAGCATAAGTACATCAAAAAGTGAAGCAAAGGCAGTGTAATACATTTCTGGAATAGCAGCTAACTGTACCCAATCCATATCTGTATCAACTGCATACACCTGTATAGCAGGAATTAGAGCATACTCCGCATAGCTTCCATCAAATTGACGACCCAAGCCGCCCATCATTGAGATCACTTTTTGTCCTTTAGAAAACGTACTATCTGAAGGGTCAAAAATTTCTCCTGCACATTCAATACCAATAATTCGCGGGAGTTTAACAGATGGAGATTCTCCACGACGAGTAAATACTTCTGATCGATTAATACCGAATGCTTTGATTTTTACTAGTACCCAGCCGGGTTTAACTTCAGGTATAGGTACTTCTTGAACGATTAAATTAGTAGCTGTAACTGGTTTACTTAGAACTACTGCTTTCATACAAATTTCACCTGCTTCTATTTGGTAAGATTATATACTCATTGAAAAAATAATAAGTTCTATGGATACTTAAACAACTCAATTCGTATGAACTATTCTGGTTATTTTGTTCTCGATTTGAATTAGGATTATATTAGAAATAATAGCTAAACCCGCAGATAAAATCGTACCCCACCAGATTTTATATATATTCATTGTGCGAAGTCCATCGAACAAAATAGTACCTAATCCACCTGCATTTATAAAAGCAGCAACTGTAGCCATACTTATAGTAATGACAGTAGCAAGACGTATTCCTGTAAGAATAGATTTTACCGATAATGGAAATCGAATAAGAAACAATATCTGCAAATGAGTCATTCCTAATCCCTTTGCTGCTTCTATAATAGAAGGATCAATCTCCTCCAATCCTGCTATAAAATTACGAAGTAAAATATATTGATTATAAATAACCAGCACTATAATTGCTGTGGTTTCTCCTAATCCAGTTATCGGAATCAAAATGGCAAAAAGAGCAAGACTGGGAATAGAATAAATAATAGAAAAAAGATAGATTATACTTTTAGCAAAAGAACGAGAATACATCGATAGCATGGTTAATAAAAAAACGATGATAATAGAAATCAACATAATAATAATCAACATTTCTACGTGTTCTAACAGAGCTTCTCCTAATTTTTCTGGATGTTTGAGAGCATATGAAATCAATAAATCCCCTCCCAGAATTGCTCCTGTTTTCGTGAAGATGCGAGAAGACTCATAACAAATTCATTTGCTGGATGACGTACAATATTTTGCGGTGTATCAAACTGACAAACGCTTCCCTTATCCATAATGATAACTTTATTTCCTAGTTTGAAAGCTTCATTAATATCATGTGTAACCAGCAAAAATGTTTTCTTTAGCCCTCCATGAATGCGTATCAACTCCTCTTGCAAATGTATTCTGGTGATAGCATCAACTGCTCCAAACGGTTCATCCAAAAGCATAATTTTAGGATCTATTGCTAATGCGCGCGCCAGACCAACCCGTTGTTGCTGTCCACCCGATAATTGTGAAGGATAACGAGATTTGTATTCTTGAGGATTTAGACCCACTAATTGTAGTAATTCATCTGTCTTTTTCTCCATTTGAGAGCGAGTCCATTTCAAAAGTTTGGGCACTGTTTCAATATTTTGAGCAATAGTCATGTGAGGGAATAGCCCTACCTGTTGAATAACATAACCAATCTTTCTTCTTAATTGAACAGGATCAATATTAGCGATATTTTCACCAAAGAGATTAATTTGTCCCTCGCTAGGTTCGTACAAACGATTAATCATTTTTAAAAGTGTTGTTTTACCTGAGCCGGAAGAACCTAATATAGTGATAAATTCTCCTTCATAAATATCAAGACTGACATGATCTACGGCATAATCTGTAGCTAACCGATATGACTTGCTCACATTGCGAAATTCAATGGCTGGTTGAAGCATAATTCCTCCTATATCATTTAATTATTGAATAGACTCATAAAATTCTTTAGCTACATCTTCATATTCTTCTTTATTGACATCCACTTTGGCGTTCAGTGCCGTTATGTTAGAAATGTTCATTGCTGCACTCACTTTATTAATCACTTGTGCAATATTTGGATTAGCTTTTAATACTTCATCGCAAATAACAGGCGCTAAATTATACGGTGGCCATACTTGTTTATCATCTTTTAACAGGGTAAATTCATTTGTATTCACTAACTGTCCTTCTGTAGTATAAGCAGGAGCTACATCAGCTTCATTATTTCTAAGGATTTCATATTTCAAGCTGTTATCGTATACCTTAGAAGATTTCCAATCAAACTTGCCATAGACTTTTTCTAATGCTGGGATACCATCTTCACGCTGATCAACTTCGCCTTGTGATGCAAAACGTAATTGTGAAGCATGCTTTTGCAAATCAGAAATAGTTGTGATACCTAATTGCTTAGATAAGTCGCTACGAATAACAAGACCTGCCCCATCATTAGCTTCTGAGTAATTAAGCCATGTCACTTGAAATTGTTTCTCATACTCGGCTTTTACAGTTTCATATACTTTTTTAGGATCAGTCATTAAATCCAATTTTAATATGCTTAATAAACCTGTTCCTGTATATTCTGGATACATATCAATTTCTTTATTGATAAGAGAAGAATGAATAACAGAGCCTGCAATATTAGGCACTCTTTTAACCGTATAACCGGCATCTTCTAAAGCTAAAGCATATACTTCTCCAACAATCAGATTTTCAGTAAAATTTTTAGTGCCTATGACGATTGTTGCTTTGTTTTCGCTATTTGAACTTTTATGTCCACATGCCGTTAGTGCACATAATGCTCCAATGAGTAAGATTACTACAGCCCATCTGTTTATTTTCTTCATTATTCATTTCCCCCTATTTGTCTAAAAATTTGTATCTAAATAAAAGATGATCTAATCTATCCAGTAAAAATCCTGCCACAATAGATAGCAGTGCTACTGAAATTCCACCTATAAGTAGAAGATCTATTCGATTGAGCCCTAGTCCTGTAAAAATAATATCTCCTAAACCACCTGCTCCAATTTTAGAAGCAAGTGTTGCACTCGCAATAATTTCAATCATTGCTGTCTTAATACCTGTTAGGATCATCGGACCTGCTAACGGCAACTTCATTTTCCAAAATAACTGACGTTCAGACATTCCTAATCCATATGCCGATTCTTGCAAAAAAGCAGGCACTTCCTGTAAACCAGTTACTGTATTCATTAGTATGGGAGGAATAGCCAAAAAGACCAAAGCTATAAGAGCCGGCTGAATACCCGTTCCCATTACAGGAATCAGCAAGAACAGCACGGCTAAGCTAGGAACAATACGCAATATTTGAAATCCAGAAATGATCCATTTCGCATATTGGTTGTACTTATTACAAAAACATCCAAAACCAATGCCAATACCTATCGAAAAAATAAGAGCAATCATACTAATGAGGATATGCTCTTTAAAAGATGAGCTATACTGCATCCAATGATCAGAGAAGTACTGTACGATTTGTATCCAAATATTATTATTTTCCAAGTCTGCCCGCCTACCTATTAAAAATTCTATTGCTTTTAGATACTCTGCTTAAATTAAAATGAAGATGCTCGGTTTATAATAAATGTAATATTTTTTTATGAAAAGTAGGCACCTTTTAGTAACCAATACAAATAGCTAAGACATTATCTCAAATCAGCATCAATTTTAAGATTACAAAAGTAAGCTTCAGTTCCAATATCTACAAAAAGACCAATTTTTCCATAAGTTCCTTCTGCTTTCGTTTGATTCAATGAAATACATTCAACATCATCAACAAATACAGTGAGATTATTCTCATCAATGTTTAGTCTAAGGTTAATCCACTCGGACGGTCCAATAGGTGCACCAGCTTCAAAATCTCCATCTGGATACTCTTCTCTTAGGCGGTCGAATTTCCAGTTAGGGTAACAAAAATATTGGATTGCCCGTTGATCGCGGGGTGGGGCTGGATTTACTTTCAATCCATTCAAGGGACGAAGATAAACAGCTTCAAAAAAGTCCTGATTAGCATTTATTCGATAAGCTAACCCTGCAAAGCCACGCGCATAATCTGGAGCATCTTTGCGTAGTTGACTAAATAAATCTACCGATATAGTGCCGTTTTTAAAATCTGTAGGAATGATTAAAAATGTTGGCATATCAATAAAATCAATAGTAGGTTCTCCCTTAGAAATTTCATCCGTTAGCGTAACACGTAATGCTTGTCTTCCTTCTATAGTTCCCGGATTAACAGCTACACCATAGGGTATTGCTCCTTCTGGTAATGTATTAAGAGGATAAGTAATACTCTTTGTAGTCATAGTAGTTATGCTCCTTTAATTATCAATTTAAAAGAATATTCTGATCATAGAGTAGATAAATAGAAAAGCCCTATTAATTGAATAGGGCTTTCTTTTAATACAAAAATATTATCTAGTAATGATTTTAGTTTTGTTTTTATTATTGATATATCTATCATAATCTAGTTATTTTTATTTGAGCAGTAGGCACTTTTATGTTGTATAGGAACCTTTTTGTAACTAAGCCAAATTAAATTTTTAGTCAAACTTGAAATTATTTATTCCTAATCAGCCTATTTGACAAATTTATATTTTAAGCATTACAGTTACTTTGAAAGTAGACACTCTTTTGTAATGTTAAGAATTAAAAAGTAACTATTGGAGGGTTAACATATATGATTTCGAAAAAGGAACTACCTTTGTGTCCTGTAGCGACAACTGTCGGTCTTATAGGGAATAAATGGAAATTATTTGTGATGAGAGATTTACTGAAAGGAACAAAGCGTTTTGGAGAATTACGTAAAAGTATTCCCGATATTAGTCAAAAGGTTTTGACAGAAAATTTGCGGGCTATGGAAGATGACGGCATTATTGTTCGCACTGTTTTTGCTGAAGTTCCTCCTAGAGTGGAGTACAGTTTAAGTGATCTAGGCAATACATTAAGACCAATTATAGAGGTTATGGAGACTTGGGGAATCGAATATAAGAAACACAATGATAATGTAGGTTCATAGCTGAGAATAATAAAGGCATAGTTAGACTTGATATAGCAACGACCATTCACTGTTATTGAACCAGTGAATGGTCGTAGTTTATTTACTATTTTCTTTTTTACAGTGATCTCGTAACATATCAGTCTCTCATATTCGTCTTTTACATTATATTTTGACTGTATCTGAAATGGAATGATCCACCTTTTTATTGAATAGAAAAGACTTCTTTCTTCAGCAAGCTTTCGGGTTTCTTCCCAATAGGATCACTGTGGAAATAATCGCGAATGACTCCATCTTGTAGATAGTTAGCGATAGATATCATAATCATTCCTTGATCGAGAGCAAGATACGCTTTGGCAAGCTCACCTGTCTTCACATTCACAGAGTCATAAAAACCGTACTTTCCTGCCATCTTTAATTTTTGAAGTGCTTTGATGTTCTTTTGTGCGGCTTCAGGTGCATATTCTAAGGCTAGAAATGTTGCATGAGCCGTTACAGTTGTACTGTCTTTGTATCCTGATATTCCAAGCGGTGTAGCTGCAAATTCACTATATCCTGTTGGTGTTGCAGCAGGTGAGAATCCCCATGCAGCATATCCTTTATCTTTGGCATATTGAATTTGTAATTGAACATGGCGTTTATTATTGAGTCCAAGTGCTCGGGTACCTAGTTCTTTTTCTTTGATGACCATGCCTGGCATCAGTGCCTCGAACATGCTACCGCCCCAGCTTGGAACAAATTTTTTATTCTTATATACATAGCTTCCTTCAAATACCTTTACTCCATCGTATCTGACTGTTTTGCCTTGAGGAACTTGAGATTGCCAATCGAATTCCGCTGGCATTGTGCGGTACATTTTCCACCAATGCTCTTTGGGAACATCGCCTTTGCCGATCGCAATATAACTTGCTACACGCGGCTCGGTATAAAAAGAACCATAATGATGTTCTGTCAGTTCTCCTTTGGCTACATCATATCCACCACGGAATTGACCCACTTCAGGATCGTATAATGTTGTATAGTTCATAGCGTTAACCAGTTGGCTCGTCTGCTCATGAAGTTCTTGGTATGCCTGACCTACTACAATCAGACCTGCTGACATCCAGCCATTATCTACTTGAGAAATAAATTGCCCCCAGTCTTTTTTCAGTGATCCGTCTTCGGTATTGTACCAGTTGTAAAATAACCCGTTCCATTTATCCATCTTTTCAAGAGAATTTAGCGTTGTTTGCAGTCTTGTTACTGCTTCTTTTTTGCTAATAATACCTAATCGCTGAGCAGAAACAGTACTCATCATATACATAGAGATATTAGTAGGTGATGTCCGTTTTGCTTCTTCTGTTCCTTTTTCAGTCGTTCTAACTTCGTCGTATGTTAAGCCAGTCACCGTATCTGTATAGTCTGTAAAGTATGCATATGTTTTCTTTGCAACCGCTTTCAATTCAGTGTTGAATGCAGTCTTTTTACTTGAAGATGGTGAAGCTGAAACCATAGGAGTGAAAGTTAAACCCGTTAACAGGCAAAAAGCTACAAATAGACTCAATACTTTTACTTTGTTCATTTACTTTTCTCCTTCCAAATAAAATTTGAAACGTTTCGCCATTTATAATAACATGAATGTTTCATCACAGTAAACCATTAATTGATAACGCTTACTAAAAGGATAGAATCAGACTACCTTTTCTGCTTGCGATGCGAAACGTTTCTTTTTTACTATATTATTGATGGCTATAGCGGTTTTATTTGATTTATATATTTGGCATTACTTTGATGTACGCTAATCATATATCTGCAAATACAAAAAGAGAACGATCTATAATAGACCGCCCTCTTCTTAATCAGAATCGATATGTTAGTGATCCAGAAATACAAGCTGAATTAAGAATAACACTGCAAAAATATAGAAAATTGGATGAACTTCTTTACCTTTACCACGAAGAAGCTTAAGCAATGGATAGAAAATAAAACCAAAACCAATCCCTGTTGCAATACTGTGTGTTAATGGCATTAAAATAATAATTAAGAAAGCTGGAAATGCTACTTCGAGATCTTTCCAGTCAATTTTGTTAATTACGCTGATCATAAAGTAACCCACAATAATCAATGCCGGTGAAGTGATCGCTGAAATGCCGGATAATACACTGACAATAGGTGCAAAGAATAACGTAAGTGCAAGTAGAACACTGACTGTAATCGCCGTTAGCCCTGTTCGACCGCCAGCAGCAACACCTGTGCTAGACTCGATATAAGCAGAAGTTGGACTTGTTCCAAGTAAAGAACCTGTTGTCGTTCCTACTGCATCTGCTAGTAGCGCACCACGAGACCGCGGGAATTTGCCATCTTTGTTAAGTAGCCCTGCTTGTTCAGCAACACCAAGCATGGTTCCTGTAGTATCAAATAAAGTAATTAATAAGAATGTGAATATGATCGTATATAGACCATTTGAGAATACTCCTGCTAGATCCAGTTGGAAAGCGGTTGTAGAAAGCCCTTGAGGCATAGCCATAATCGATGCAGGCAATTGGAACAATCCTAAAATCCAAGCAAGAATAGCGGTAACGACCATACCTATGAAGAGATATCCTTTTACATTATAAGCCATCAGAACGACAGTGATCAGTAATCCAATAATCGTTAGATACGTCATTGGCTCTGTCAAATTACCAATCGTAATTAGATTGGATTCAGAAGCGATAATAATACCAGAGTTCTGTAAACCCACTGTGGTAATAAAAAGCCCGATTCCCGCGGTAATCGCATGCTTCAAACTTGCCGGAATTGCATCCAGCAACATATAACGGAATGAAGTCACAGATAAAATAATAAACAAAATCCCTGCGATAAATACTGCGCCTAAAGCAACTTGCCAGGTTACACCATACCCACCGACAACACTATAGGCAAAAAATGCATTCAGACCCATACCCGGTGCTAACACAATCGGATAATTAGACCATAATCCCATAATCAGAGTTGCTACAATACTTGCTAGAATCGTAGCAATAAATACCCCATTAAAATCCATACCCGTACTACTGAGTATTCCCGGATTTACGATAACGATATAGACCATCGTAAAAAATGTAGTTAAGCCTGCAATAATTTCTGTTGAAACGGTGGTGCCTCTTTCTTTGAGTTTGAACCAGTTATCCATGGTAAAGCCATCCTCCACTCCGTATCTATTCATAAACGCTAAAAAATCCTCATTCTTTTATAGGATGATATGAGTTGTACTCCTATAATAGTCATAAGGATTTAACACATAGGCTTATGAATAAAATCAAGGCAATTATATTTATAATTCGTTTTAAATCTGACGTCCATTTCGAATTTTAATGAATATAACGTATATTGTCAATGAAATATTGTTCTTTATGTCTTTAATTACGAACTATCTATTTATTTTTTGGTTTTTTATTCGTTTTTATTTCAAGTATTCTATTCATTATTTATTGCTTTATTTTACAGTATCCCTTCTGTCGCTAGAATATTTCGATCATATGTGACTACAGAAATCTATACAGTGCAAAGAAGTAAAAAGACAGCCCTTTTAGGCTGTCTCTTTTTGTATCATCGTTAATGTTAGTTGTAAGAATATTATTAATTACTTGTATATCTTACCCAATCATATTCTGCATACAATGGATTCGCTCCATTATAAGAACCTAACCAATCGTCGACTCCTTTGCCATTCCAGATATTCATCATAATTTTACCTGCATTGGTTGGAATATTGGTTGTTGCTGTATGTTTGAGCACGCCATCAACATACCATTTGATTGAATTAGGCTGCCAATCGAAAGCATACGTATGGAAACCTTGCGAAGCATCAAAGCCCAGATTGATAACCTTCTCATGATTTCCTACACCATTAGTATAATAGTTCAATTGTACTTTAGTCGTATCTTTACCTAAAAATTCAATATCGATCTCATCCCAAGGTGTACCATCTGTAGGTCCTGTATACGTGAAGAAAGAAGAAACAATACCTGTGTTTTTGGCAGGTTTCATACTAACTTCATACAAGCCGTACTTATATTTGTTGGTTGAGCGGTATTCTGCACAGTCAAATTTATTTGTCGCTGAACTGGTTAGACCCAATCTAAGCTTACCATCACTTGTAAAATTAGCGTTGTTGGCACGCCATGTACAATTGAACATATCTCCATTAGAGTAACCATCTGCTTTTTGCCATGTGCTTGCATTAAAATATGTTAATGGCTCCCAAAATACAGTTCCTGCAAAAGCACTTACCGATACAAACAGCGAGATAATGCCTGTAGCTACTAATGTGAACCAAGATTTCTTTTTCATAAATACCTCCATCTGAATATGAGATAAAAGCAATACTATAAAATGATGTTTACTCTTTTACAGATCATTTCCTAGTCATTCCATCGTTACCATGTTGCTTACATATTAAGAACCAAACTGCCAGTAATCTAGATTGAACAGATTAGCATTGCCTGATCCTGTAAATACAAGATATACATTATGAACACCAGTTACATTATTGATCGTTGTCTGCATTTCTTTCCAGTTCTGCATCCCTCCAGTCGAAGTTACTTTCAATGTACCTACCAATGGACCGGTATCACTATCCAGTCGCACTTCAATATTTCCACCGCTAGTAGCAGCTACATTAGCTTTGAACGACTTGGCTCCACTTGAACCAAAATCTGCTCTACCTACAGCTACCCAATCACCATTGTTAATATTTGTTACATTAAGATTGCTAATCGGCCCACCGCTTGCTTGGGTTGGTTCTGTAGCAATTCCAGCTTGCCATCCAATTGTCTCTGCTTCTACTCTTGTATAAGGATTGATATTCGATAATTGAGAGACTCCAGTCATATTTGCTTGTACTTCAGCAATACTGCCATCTCCGTTATGAACTAACTTATTGATATGCGGTGAACGATAACCTTTACCTGTGCCAATTTGAGCTTTACTGACCGTTTGCGCATGGTACACGACATACCATTCATTTTTAAAATTAAATACAGCATGATGGTTGTTACCACCTACACCGAAGAAATTATACGGATTTTTGAGGAAATGACCTTTGTACGTAAAAGGCCCCATCGGATTATCACTTACCATATAACCGATCTCACCTGCTGGATATTGTGCAGGATGTGTACCTGCAAAATTGATGCAGTAGGAATAATAATATTTTCCGTTGTATTTATGAATACCCGAATCTTCAAACATATAAGGAGCATCAATAGTGGTCGCACTTCCATTCACACTAATCATATCTGCTCCCAATTTGATCACTCTGGCTGTTTTCGGATTAGCAATAGAAGCAGGGTTAGATTCATTAGGGATTCCGCCTCCGCTATACAAATATCCGTTACCATCATCATTCACAAGAACAGCTGGATCGAAAAGCCATGTTACCCCTGCCATACCAGGCGTACTTTGAGTCACCAAAGCTTTGCCCAGTGGATCTGTCCAAGGCCCAATCGGAGTATCAGCCGTCAAGACACCGATGCCTGCTCCACCATTAGCAAAATATAAAAAGAATTTATCTTTACCATTTATTTTCTTAGTCGCAACTGCTGGAGCCCATGAGTTGCCAGCCCATTTAGCAATTCCTTTTCCACCGTTTTTGTTATTAGCTCCGGCAACCGGTACTGTTCCATGATCAGTCCAATTCACCATATCTGCTGAAGAGATCACTTGAATACGATCGAGTGAGCTAAAATCATTTTCTTTGATTGATCCATCACTGTTATACACATAAGTATCGCTAGACATGTAAATATACACTCTTCCGTTATAAACCAATGAATACGGATCAGCTCCAAGTTTGTGATCCATCAAAGGATTCGAATTTCCCGGAAGCTTGGCTAATGGTCGATTAGCAGCATCAACACTTACTGTAGAGAAAATACTGAACAATAGAGCGAAGGAAAGAAACAAAGCCAAACATTTTCTACTCATCTGCGTACCTCCATAGTTTTATATAGTATAAAACTGAGCTATCCATTATTTTAGAGAAAGAGAATAGACTCAGATTTGTACTTACAAGAAAAATAATCATACAAAAATAAAAAATGTTAACGCTTACATAATCCATTAAAAAAATAATCACCTACGTATTGTTGGTCATCAGTGATCCCGGCACAAAAGTATAAATATGTATTTAATTGAAAATAATGTTTTATCCGAAATTATCATAACATGACCTCTGTAATATAACAACATTCTGACATATAATAATAACGCTATCACCAATAGATCAGATAGATTAACAACAGAAAGAGCCAATGAAGGAATTCATCGGCTCTTTTTTTCAAGCTTGTAGCGGTCTAGCTTCGACCATGATCATGTATTCTTTACGCTCTTTAATGAGCCATTTTCCATTTTGATGTACATAAAGATCATGATATTGAATACTGTAATCAGATAGAATATCCACTCCATGTTCTTCCCGAATGACTTTCATTTGTGAAAATACAATGCCTTCTGCTGTATCTCCATGTACTGTAACCTGATGTTGTCCATTGATTGTAAAATAACGCTTAACTTCATTCACATGAGTCATAAATTCTTGTTGTAATTGTTCTAGTCCCTTGATATCAGAAATCAAATGATCGTCAATATAAATAGTAAACCGGGTATCTGGTGTAAATAAATCCATTTGCTCTAAAATCTTTTTCTCGTCGGTTAAAATGGCATATGCATCAACTACTTTTCTTAATTCCGATACTGCTTCCAAATGTTCTAGTGACATCCTGAACAGGTAATGGTTCTGATGGGACACCGACATTGACCATAGTACCATTTACAGTTAATAGTGAAAGATAAGCATTAATATCAACGTTTGCGCTTATTGTATTTATAATGAGATCAAACGAACCTGCTAGTTTCTAGAAGGTTTCAGGATCACTTGTTGTGTAATAATAATCCGCTCCCAATTGCAGACCATCCTCCTTACAAATGAAATATGTGAATAAACCCAAATACGATTATTGGAACCAACAAAGACGGAAGCAGATTTAACGTGCTGAACTTCTTGATTCCTAGAATACTTAAGCCCGATGCCATTATCAGCCTGTGCTCTATATGAATTCTATTAAGATAATCGTTTATCTACACCATATTGATAAGGCACACCAAGATTTTCTCTTAATGTATCTCCATTATAATCTTCATGGAATAAACCACGTTCCTGTAAGATAGGAACCACTTCTTCTACAAAACGTTTTAAGTCGGTTTCATAAGCATCTGGGAGTATCCAAAAGCCGTCTGCTGCGCCACTTTCAAACATTTCAGTTAGGTAATCTGCAGTTTCTTTTGCATCACCTAATGTTGCAGGATGGTAATCAATCACAGAATGATAAATGATATCGCGTAATGTCCAACCTTCACGTGCCACTTTTAAAACGTTCTCGGCACGAGGATCAGAGTAAGCGCCGATTTTTACTTTGTCTAAAAGTTCTGGTGCGATCGGGCGTTCTAAATCTTCAGGAGTTAAGCTGATTCCTAGTACCATTCCGATATGAAATGCACGTTGTTGTACTATATTTTCATCCATAAAACTTGCGTGACGATCTATTGCTTCGCGTTTAGAATTCGCAACAACCGGCATGAGTCCTGCGATAAATTTAATCTCATCTGGATTTCGACCCGCGTCTATCGCAACCTGGCGTAGTGCATTTCTTGTAGCAATACCTTGTTCTCTCGTCCATACTTCACCAATCATTGCACTCGCATAGCGTCCTGCAAATTCAATACTATTTGGAGATCCACCAGAGTGAAAGATGACCGGTTGTCCTTGTGGTGAAGGTGGAATTGGCAAGGCTCCAATTGCCTGTATATATTTACCAGATATATGGACAGGTTTTACTTGGCTATAATCCGCAAATATACCGGTTTCTTTATCAGCTTTTAGAGCATCTTTTCCCCATGTTGCCCATAAGTGCTGTACAGTTTCTACGAACTCATAATGACTTTCATAACGTGATCTACTATCCATTAGTTTTACACCAAAGTTTTCTGCTACCTTTGGACTTGATCCCGTAACTGCATTCCAAGCAATACGTCCACCACTCATTAAATCTATCCCTTTAAATTGACGTGCTAAAGTAAAAGGATTATTCCACTGAGTATGTACAGTTGACACCACACCAATGTGTTTTGTTTGTTGTAATATTGCAGTGGCAGTAATGATAGGTTCAAGCGTCATCGCTGGCACTTCCCTGTTATCATCGGGTATTGCTCCAGGGAAATCACCTATAAATAGAAATTGAAATTTACCTTTTTCAGCAAGTTGAGCATATCGAATATCTGCATTAATATCTGGATAAGTAGTCACATTGACACCTTCACTTTTCCAAGCTTTAGCATTTGCACCGTATGCCCCTGTAAATCCTAAACCAAGCAACATTTGTTTTTTTTCAGACATAAATAAATCCTCCTAATTTATTTTCATATGATATCTACTTGCTAAGCCCTGTAAACAAACTTCAATAACCCTCTCAAATCTGTCAAATTAAAGACATGGGACGACGATACGATTTAACCGATGAAGGATGGAACGCTATCAAGCCTTTTCTGCTACCTGCCCGAAAAACACAAGGAGGACGACCTTCGAAAGATCGTAGACATCGACTGAATGCGGTACTTTGGGTCGCACGTACCGGAGCGGCTTGGCGGGATTTGCCCTACCTGGTATCCGCCAAGCGCTAAATTCTCCCCCATATCCTGAAACCATTTGTATCGCTCTTATAATGAAAACAAATTTAAAAATTCGTATAACAAATAATTTAAGAAACTCTATTATTATTTAGCCCACTAAGTATTTTCTTAAAAGTCATACACCAAAAACTGGCGGTTGCATTTCCTCACTAAATTTTCTCTGTGAAAACAAAAAAATTAGCGGGCTAAATATTAATTTAAAGAAAAATCAAAACAAATTTTTCTCCATTCGAATCATCAATTCTTTTAAAAATAAGCGTTCTTCCTCTGTAAGATAGATTCGCATTAATCTTGCATCTTGTTCATCCCGTTTACGATGTACAAATCCATTTTGCTCCAACGATTTAACCATATTTGTCACCATAGGAGGCTCACATTTTAAATGTTCACATAGTTACTTCTGGGTAATCCCATCCCTTGAAAACAAGCGAAAAAACAAATTATCTTGACCTATATAGAGATTAAGTTCTCTCAAACTTTCGTTATAATCTCTATACATTCGAGATGAGATTTTATCTAATGATTGATGAATATCGCAATCAATTTGATTATTCACTGCTAAACTTCCACTACCCAAAATATATTTAGCACACTAAATTTATCATGAGAGAATTTAGCTGTCAATAGAATTCCTTAGCATGCTAATAAATATTCGCCGTTTGACCGTTCCAATTGATCTAAAGTGACTGAAAAAGTAGGCATCGCACAGGATCGAAACCTTTTGACCTGAAGTTTGGGATGGCCATTAGTTAGAAAAATTGTTTTTAGCGGAGAGCTAGTCACAGTGCTTCATATCCAAACAAAGAACAACTCGTAGCTGATTTGTTCTTTTAGCCATGCTTTTTTGTATGGTATAAAATTAAAAATTCATACATAATTATCATATTTCATTTAAGCTAAAAGGTTTTTCTCACGACTTAATTTTATCTACATATCTTTTTCACAAGTTAGGAACGATTGAATGGTGGATTGTCAATCAGATGCCACAATCGCCTGATGAGATTTCCAATCAATTATGGGGATTACTCAAACGAAATCAAGTTATTCATTAGTCACAAATAAAATAACTAAAACAAAAAAACGACTCCAATGTGTAGTCGTTTTTGTCTTTCATGCTACTGTATTCATCATATGGCTTCCGCTATACTTCTAAGATTCTACTACTCGCTCTAATAAATCTCCTAATTTTTCTGCCATTTCTTTAGGTGTGTAAGGCATCTCATTTTTGATCCACCACTCTACGACACCTACATATGCATTAGCTACAAATTCAGCGACAACTTCTTCATTCTGCCCTTTATTTCTACCTTTAGTAATATCAATATCTTTTTTGAATTCTTTAATATTATGCTGAACAAATTGATTACGGAAAAAAGAAGCTCCTTCACTAGCTAGCATAGTCGAAAAGAACAAATAATTTTCTTCCAAATACTCTATACAAAGTACCGTAGATTCGAACCAATCCAGTTCAGCTTCTGTCTCGCAGATCTCAGACATATTTAAAATATGCTCCTCAATAATCTTATCGATCAGATCGAATTTATCCAGATAATGAAGATATACTGTCGCACGATTGATATTCGCTCGATCAGCTATATCTTGAATCGTAATACTTTCAAATTTCTTTTCTGACATTAATTCTAAAAATGCTTTTTTTATCGCTTCCTGAGTTCTTAACACTCTTCGATCTACTTTTACCATGTGGGTTCTACACATCCTTATTTATTATCAACAATATTTATAAAATTGTCGTATAAACATCATCTAGAGTGAAATTAACGATTTGCATATCTTGTAATAGATCTACTCCAGTTATAAATTATAGACAGTTGTTGTAAAAACATCAATTGTAGTATACATCCTAATCTAAAAGTATAGCTTTTACGATAAAGATACGGGATAAAGATAGGAGTTGGACTATGAATAAAGGAAATCGTTTACTGCTCATCATACTTACGATCGGTGTATTTGGTATCATCAATACCGAGATGGGCGTGATTGGCATACTGCCCTCTATAGCAGAGCATTTTAATGTGAGTGTGACCAAAGCAGGACTGTTGGTCAGTTTATTTGCTTTGATTGTAGCTATCTCAGGGCCGACGATGCCATTACTTTTCTCAGCTATTAATCGGAAATATGTAATGTTACTGGTGTTAGGCGTGTTTGTTATAAGCAATACAGTGTCGTTATTGACTACTGATTTTACAGTGCTGTTGATTGCTCGGATTTTGCCTGCTTTTTTTCATCCTATTTATTGTTCATTAGCATTTACAGTCGCTGCTTCTTCAGTAAGTGAACAGGAAATGCCTAAAGCTGTAAGTAAAGTCTTTATAGGTGTATCTGCTGGAATGGTAGCAGGTGTACCGATAGTTAGTCTGATCAATACAGTCTTTTCGCTACAGATGGCTATGACCTTTTTTGTTGTGATCAATGCGATCATATTTGTAGCTACTTTATTCTTTATCCCTTCGATGCCTGTTGTCAAAAAGCTTTCTTATCGTAAACAACTATCTGTTATGACCAAACCTGTATTATGGATTTCTATAATGGCTGTTATTTTTTTGAATGCATCTATTTTTGGTGTTTATAGTTATTTTGCAGACTATCTAATTACAGTTACACATATGGCTCCAAGTTTGATCAGTGCTACGTTATTTATTTTCGGTGGTGCTAATATAATCGGAAATATCGTATCAGGACGATTGCTGATATCGAGTGCCACTCAGACTATATTTGGTTTTCCTTTGTTATTAGGAGTTGTCTACCTGATCATGTTTGTAGCAGGTCAATCCACCTTAGCTATAATGATGATTGCTTTAGTATGGGGAATCTTAGCCGGAGGAATGATGGCAAATATCAATCAATACCTGATTGCTACGACAGCGCCTGAAGCACCTGATTTTGCTAATGGCTTATTTATATCTGCTTGTAATTTAGGCACAACGATTGGTGCAGCCGGAGGAGGGTTATTGTTAGCAGGATTTAATACATCCTATATCGTATTTGTAGGCATTCTATCTTTAATCATTAGTCTAGTGGTGCTATTATTTAGAAATGCTATTAGCAAGAATGATAAGCTAACTGCTATTTCTTTATAAATAAGTTTGCAAATCTATCAACTTAACTATGATTAAGTAACGATTCATATAATTCATATCAAAAAGCTAGTAAAGCGCTCTGTATGAGTGACTCTACTAGCTTTTTTTAGTTTTAGTTTACTTGGATGGTAGCAGGTATCGACTGTTTTATATCAATCTTTTTTTGAAATGCATTGTTAATATTTCATTAATATTATAAATGATCGAACCATTCATCTTCTACCGGTTCAAGCCAATCTGTTTCTCCCGGAGTCATCGCTAAATGAACGAACCAGCTGTCTTTCGTAGCGCCATGCCAGTGTTTCACATTAGCCGGAATATTGATAACATCCCCTGTCTGAAGAGCTTGAGCAGGCTGTCCTTCGGCTTGATACCATCCTTTGCCACCAGTCACTAACAACACTTGACCTACATGATGAGAATGCCAGTTATTGCGAGCACCAGGAGCGAATGTCACATTACCAATCGCTGTATTTAAAGGAGTAGCATCGGTGAAAATCATTTGCAAATAAGCGTCCCCTACAAAGTTAGCTTTTACTTTCTCACCTAAAGGAAAAATAGTACTGTTTTGTAATTGTTCGTTTTTCATAATATATCCCTACTTTCTTTTGATAAGCTTATCTATTAGTTACAATAAAATACCTTAAACGAATCATCGATCTGACTATTTCGATTGCTGGGCGGCTTCTTCTACACAACGCAGTGCATTCAGACTTCGTGGATACCCGATATAAGGAAGACACTGAGAAATAATTTTAATCAGAAAATGCTTATCCTGACCTAGCCTAATATTAGCGACCGCATGACTGGTTAATTGAGGTTCACAACCGCCTTGTGCAGACAAAAAGCAAAATGTAATCATTTCTCGTTGCAAATGGTCTAGACCTGTTCGAGTATAATAATCACCAAAGCAATTAGCCGCTAACCACTCATTTATATGTCTAGTTTCTTCTGCCCCCGATTTCCAAAAATCTTGCATCTGATTACCAAAAATATCTACCTGTGCTTGAATCCCTGCTGTTAAACGGTTAGCTATAGTCGTTGTCGATTGAGAAGGCAAAGGCAATTCTACACCTTGTGCAGTCAACATATCATTAGTAGCATGTAAGAAAGGTAACACACGTCCTATGCCGAGATAAGCTACAGACTGATATATGATTTCCTTCACTTCGACAGCTGTTACACCAGCGTGAAGCGCTACGGGAAGTATAACTTGGAATTCATCGATGCCCTGACATCCGATTAATGTAGCGACAATAGCCATCATTCGAGTACGATCATCCAGATCATTTTGATTTGCGACTTCATGTAATACAAAATGATCAAAACGTTCAATAAAGTCAGCATCTGTTTGTGTTAATGGTAAGCGATCATTGGGAAATGTCTTGTCATGATTATACATGTATCTACATCCTTTCTTTGGAATGGTGTACGTCAGGGTGTCTTGCCCTATATGACTATTATGACTCATAAGATCGTTATTCTAATATCCTGATTATCTTAAATGATTGCCTGATTCTCTTACAGCCATTAGAAGTAAACTCCAAGAACTCTATAACGTAAAAAAAAGCCGCTACATGAGCGACTTTACATCTATTTCTATATGATATTAGCTTTTTAATAAGTTTATAGAGACATCTATCGTATGTGATAATTGGGCTTTATCTACAGAAGATCTACCCATGACTCGTATACCGATAGACACTGTGTGCAGATATTTAGCTAGTTCTTTAGCGCTCTGCTTTGAAGTAAATTCTCCGTCCTGTTGACCCCATAAAATAATCTGTTCAAACATATCTTCGATGCCTTCAAATGATTCGATAGATTTGGCATTTACCTCTGCATCGCGCGCCGCCAGTTCTGTTACTGAATTGACTATTAAGCAACCGGATGGCAAATCTTCTTTATCTAAAATCATGAATTGAAAAAGAGAATACAATGCTTCTGTAGCCGTTTTGGATGGCTTGATTTCACTCGTAAGATTCGCTTTTACTTTGTCCATATAACGAGTGATCGCCTGTAGAAATAGTGAGTGTTTATCACCAAATGTATCATATAAACTTCTACGATGAATACCCATATGTGTGACTAGATCACTCATCGATGTTTTCTCATAACCTTGATCCCAGAAAAGGATCATAGCTTTATCTAATACTTCATTCACGTCAAATTCTTTGCTTCTGGACACAAAACTCCCCCCAATACGAAAAATGTAACATATTGAGAACGTTAAGTAAAGAAAGATTCAAACGTTAAATATATCTATCAATTATGACTCTACTTTTATTGAAATAGTTGCGGATATAGAGCAGGAATACCACCAGCAAGACCTTGTTGTACTTGTTGGCTGATCTCATCACCAAGAATCTCATAATGGTCAGCTTCGATTCCATCTACAGCGATTTTAGCGATATCTTCTGGAGCAGATTTAGGTGCATCACTACCAGCCATCATATCTGTATCCATAAAGCCTACATGTAATCCAGCTACTTTGATATTTTTAGGAGCTAATTCAAGACGTAACACATTGGTTAATCCCCATGCAGCAGCTTTGGCAGCCGTATATGCTCCTTCTTGCCCTATACTAACCCAAGACAATACAGATAAGATATTTAGAATAGAACCTCCACCATTTTTTTCAATAATCGGTGCAAATGCACGAACCATAGAAAGAGTACCGAACAGATGAGTGTTAAATTCCAAATGAATATCGTCTAAATTTCCTGTAAGTAAAGAAGCTCCTGTTGCTGTACCTGCATTATTAATCAAAACAGTGGCATCACTTGCGATTTCAGTTGCCGCCATCACAGAGTGAGGATCAGTGATATCCAATTGTAATGGGATAGCTCCCGGTAGATCGACAGATTCTGGCTTTCTTGCACCTGCATAGACTTTAGCTCCTCTTGATAAAAGCTCAAGAGCTAATTGCTTACCCAGACCTCGATTAGCACCACTAATAATAACTACTTGTTTTGAAATGTCCATGTTTTCACTACTCTTAATTTAGAATGATCGTTCTTAAATGGTCAAAAAAATAATTTCTTACTCAATAGCTTATTAATGATCCAACATGTAACCTTTCGAGAATGATCGTTCTCAATGAATAAAGTATAGTTTATTTGAGAACGATCAGTCAACTATTATTTTTAATTTGTTTTAATGACTTTCTATTTTAGAAGTTGTACGGTGAACATGCTTGTATTCTTGCTGAATATAATAGAAACAAATTTATACATAATCATGTCATTATAGATACATGCAAAATATAGAGGCATAAAAAAAAGACCGTAGCTTCGATAAAGAAGTTACGGTCTTTCCACTTATTATATACAGATCGTTATAATGCGTGTTCAAGTCACATGCACTATTTGCTAAACCATTACAATTGTACGACACGTCCTGTTTTTTGCGATTCAAAAGCACCCAAAATTACTTTGACCGCGCGTAAACCTTCTTCGCCCGAAATTGTAGGAGGAGTGTTCGTAGTAATAGACTCTACAAATGCATCAATAACACCACTAGGAACTTGTTTTTCATTGGTAGACATCATACCTACTTCGTATGTTTCTACGGTTCCATCTGTTAGTTCTACAATGACTTCGTTACCATGAACTGTTCCGATTTTCATTACACCGTTTTCACACCACAAGATAGTACTGTTGTCTCCACCTTTGTACTGTGTCCAGCTTGCTACCAGTGTACCGATCGCACCGCTCTTCATACGTAACAAGCAAGTAGCGTTATCGTCTACTTCTGTACCTTCTTTGTGCAAAGTACCGATGAAACTAGCGACATCTGCTACTTCATCATTTAACAAATAACGAATAAAGTCAGATTTGTGTACACCTAGATCGCCCATTGCACCCATAATCGCTTCTTCTTTACGGAAAAACCAGCTATCTGCTCCATCTACACTCCAAGCTTCAGGACCAGGATGTCCGAAAGATGTGCGGAATGTTAAGACTTTACCTAGTTTACCTGAATCCAAAATTTCTTTTGCTTTTACATGAGGAGGCATTAGACGTTGATTATGACCTACCATCAAGTATACGTTATTTTTTTGAGCTGCTTCGATCATTTGCTCTGCTTCTTCAATCGAACACGCCATAGGCTTTTCAACCAATACATGTTTACCTGCATTTGCTGCTGCAATGGTCATAGGAGCATGCAAGTAGTTCGGTGTACAGACGCTTACCGCATCGATCTCTTCATTCGCTAGAATTTCTTCGTAGCTTGCATAGGCTTTACCGCCGTATAGGTCAACCATTTCTTGTGCACGTTCTAGATTAGGATCAGCAAAAGCTACCAATTCTACTTGTTCATTTTCTGCATATTCTGGAATATGTCTGCGCTGAGCAATAGCTCCGCAACCGAATACAGCTACTTTAATCTTGTTCATGAATAATAGTCTCCTTTGATTGGGTATCGATTGAATGTATGTGTACGAAATAGACGAAATTAATTTAAGTAATTTTGTTTAAGCCAGTTATAGCTGTTGGACACGCTTTCAAGTGGAGGATTCTGACATACATCTTGTTCCACGATCAGCCATTGTACGCCTGCTTTACCTGCTTGTTCGATCACTTGTGGCAAGTTAACAATCCCTTGTCCTAATTCTAATGTTTTCATTTGACCTTGCTCATCTTTGTCAAAATCTTTGAGGTGAAGAAGTGGTAAACGTCCTGCATATTTTTGAATATATTCTAACGGATCTTGTCCTGCAAACTGTACCCAACATACGTCCATCTCAACTTGAACTGCTTCTGGAGTCGTTTCTGCAAACATACCATCAAAAGCGTTAGTATCTTTGAATGCACCGTGGAATTCAAAATCATGGTTGTGATAACCAAAAGTAAGTCCTTGTTTGCTAGCTTCTGCGCCAAATTGTTGCAACTCTGTAAATAAAGCGCCCCATTCTTCACTGCTTTGCGGACGATCTTCTGGCATAATATAAGGACAGATCATATACTGTGCACCGATCACTTTTAGGTAATCGATCTCTTTTTGCAAATTATCGCGCATAGATTGTAAAGGAACATGGCTGCTAAATCCTTTGAGTCCAAGTTCATCTAAAAGCGCCTTCATTTCTTCTGCGGGAATATCTCCATAACCTGCAAATTCTACACCTTGATAACCAAGTTCAGCCACTTTGCGTAATGTTGCCGGGAAATCTTTAGCTGTCTCATCACGAAGTGTAAATAATTGCAGACCAATATTTAATGTTGTCATTTCAAAAGCACCTCTTTGGATTATTTTTATTCTATGTGTAAGAGTTATCTTTCATCTATTATTTTAGAACAAGACACGCTAAAATGAACATACACAATATCGTAAAAACATGAACTATTTGCTCAACTTTTGGCTAGGGGGATTATTTTGGACACATCTCTTTTGATCTGTGATCATTCATATCATTACAAAGCATTTAATCATCAAATAAAAAATGGACTACAACATTACATTTTTCGCTTACAAACAGAGGGCAGTTGTGAAGCATTCACCTGCGGAAATCGTTATGTATTAAAAAGTGGAGATTTACTGCTACTCAAACCTGGTGATGATTATCATCTTGTTGTACAAGAACCGGCTAAAAAAGATGGATTATCTAGCGGAGATTATTATTTGTTCTGTCAAGGAACTTGGATCGATGAATGGTGGCAACGCCAGCCACGCTCTACGGTATATTCTATTGGAACAGAAAGTAAATTGATCGGCTTATGGCATAATTTGTTATTGGAAAAGCGGCGCGGTCTTCCTGAAGAAGATACTGAATTAGAGGATGTACTGTTACGTAGCCTCTGTCTGTATATCGATCGTGCGATTAGCGATACGGTACAAATGGATCGTAAAGGTTCAGCGACTCTTTTGCTAAAGCGGTTTATTGAAGAACATGCTACAGTGACTTTCAAATTAGAAGAAGCCGCTAGATATGCAGGGCTTAGCCTTTCAAGAGCAGTTAAATTGTTCAAAGAACATTACGGCAAAACGATGATCCAATATGCGATTGAAATTCGTCTTAAAGCTGCGATTGAGCAAATTCAATATAGCGAAATGACACTCGAACATATTGCAGAAACATGCGGCTTTGCAAGTTACTCCTATTTTCACCGGGTATTCCGCAATCAATTCGGTATGTCACCTGTAGAATACAGAGCGTCTAATCCGATATTGAAGCTATATGACACAGAAAATAGTATGAGATAAGGTGTATGCCTTATCTTCTTTTTTTGAAAGCGTAATCATGCTATGATCAGTCTGTCATATTACTCTGGAAAGGAAATTGTACGATGGTTATTATTGTTTATCCATTTTACATAGGTGCTTATTGATGAAATATAACAACCCTATTATTAAAGGCTTTTATCCTGATCCAAGTGTCTGCAAAGTAGGCGATACTTATTATTTGGCTACCAGTACATTTCAGTATTTTCCCGGCGTACCGATCTTTGAAAGTCATGATCTGATGAATTGGAAGCAGATTAGCCATTGTCTGACCCGTACGACTCAAGTTCAATTGGATCAGGTTCAAAGTTCTGGTGGAGTGTTTGCACCTACTCTACGTTATCATAGAGAGCGATTCTATATGGTCACAACTAATGATACTACGCGTCAGAACTTTTTTGTCTGGACTGATGATATTTATGGAGAATGGTCAGAGCCTATAATTGTTGATCAGAGCGGCATTGATCCTGATCTGTATTTTGAAGATGACACCACTTACTTTATGAGTAATGGACACGATGTAGATGGGAACGAAGGTGTGTTCCAATGTCAGATCGATATTGTAACAGGTCAGAAATTAACACCAAGTCGTATGATCTGGCAAGGAACAGGTGGACGTTATCTGGAAAGTCCTCATATGTACAAAATTAATAACTGGTATTATCTACTGGTTGCTGAAGGCGGTACAGAGTATGGTCATATGGCAACCTATGCACGCTCGATATCCCCTTCTGGCCCATTTGAAGCGTATGCACATAATCCTGTCTTAACTAATCGCAATCTAGGTGGTTATCAATTACAAGCTGTCGGTCATGGCGATCTGATTCAGGACAATAATGGCAATTGGTGGTTATATCATCTTGGATTTCGTCAGATTGGTCAATGGCTTACATATCATCATCTAGGACGTGAAGTATTTCTTACGCCAGTGACATTTGATGAAGAAGGATGGTTTACTGCCGGGTATCATGGGACTACACTCTCTAGCTTTGAGACAGATCGGATATCTGACGATGTGATTCAGCAGGAAAAACGTATCTATACATTTGAGAATACAAATTGGGAGCTAGATTGGTGTTACCTTCGCTTTCCACAGACTGAAAACTATCAATTTGAAGATCATAAGCTAATGCTAAAAGGAACTGATATTACACTGGATCAACCTCTTTCTCCGACCTTTCTCGGGTTACGTCAAAAGGATTTCTATGCTGTGATCACTTGTGATGTAGAAATTATAGATGGAGAAGCAGGCATAACGTTATATATGGATGAACATCATCATTATGAATTAGCTATACGCGGTCAGAAAGATCATTATGAAGTGATTGAACGATTAAATACGCAAGATATCAAATCTGTACAGCAGACAGTTGCATTAACAAGTAATAAAGCTTCAATTATGGTCAAAGCTGAGCCAACATGCTACCACTTTTTTGTAACTGTTGAAGGTCAAGATATCCTACTAGGCACTGCTCAGACCAAGTATTTGTCGTCAGAAGTTGCTGGAGGATTTACAGGAGTGATCATCGGATTATACGCTACCAATCATCCAGCAGGTCATGCTGCAACATTTTCAAATTTCAAATGTGAATATCTTCATTCAATAGATAGAGAAAACGTTTAGTGTATCTGTAGAACAATCAAAAGCGCAACGATCTTATAGCAAAGATCATTGCGCTTTTGGTGTTCATTAGTGATCTGCACCAAATACTAAGCCGGCAGATTGTTTGGCTTGTTGGATCACATGCATTACTTTTTCACTGTGTTCAAGCATTTCAGAGACTTTGAGCATATCTTGTTCATAGATGATTCGCTCAAATTCTACAAATTCATCATACATGCGATGCGGATGATCTTTGACATCTATTCGTACAGGCGATTCGGAATCATTTACATATTCGAAATGATCCACAATATTAGTAGAACCTGCAATTGAGATATAGCCTTGATCTCCTTGAATATTAGTGCGATTCGGTGCACTCGTATCTTTGGAACCGATACAGACACATTTGAAATGATCATAATCTAGTAATAATATACCGGACGTATCTATACCACGCTCTATATTAGCATGATAATGAACAGACTTCGGTAGACCAAATAAACCCACAACAAGATGAATATTGTACACATTAATATCCATTAATGCTCCACCTGACATGGCTGGATTGAATGCAGATAAGACTTCTCCGTTTTTGAATCTGCGGTAACGTGAGGAGAATTGTGAATAGTTACACTCTACGATTTTGATATCTCCAAGTTTGGGCAATTGTTCGCGGATAGCGAGTACATTTTTGAGATATTGATTAGAAATTGCTTCTACTAAGATACGATGTTGACGTGTAGCAAGTTGTTTGAGTTCTAGAAACTCTTGTAGATTCGATGTAAAAGGTTTCTCACAAATCACATGTTTGCCTTGCTCTAATGCTTGCTTCGCATAAGAATAATGCAGATGATTAGGGAGTCCAATATAAATGGTATCTACTTGCTGATCAGCAAGCAATTGATCATAGTCCACATACACTTGATCGATCTTATACTGCGTTTGCCATTGAGCCAACTTCTCTTCATGACCCGCTCTCGCACAGATCGCTTGTAACTGAATCGTTGGAATATCTCCAATAAAGCTTAGTAAATCTTCAACAATCATTCCTGATCCTACAATACCTAACTTCATTTTAAGAACACTCCTTTATCCCTTTTTCTAATATTTCTATCACTTTTGATGTTTGGTGATCTTTAATTTGTTTTTCTCTGCCATGTATAATCGCTTCATATATATCATCATAAATGCGTGTATAATCTCCTTGCTCAGAGATCACTTTTTCTTCGTGATATTGTCCTTGATCATCTATATAAGTCAATGTACCGTAATGCTCGGGTCTATCTATACCAAAGTCAGCATGTCCTTTTGATAAATAAAACAACTTTAAATGCTCTTCTTGTCGATCTTCGGTTTGCTTGATAAATACCCCTTTTTTACCGTACACGGCAAAACTTGGTCTAGCTATCAGACGAAAAAAGCTTGATTTGATAGATACTTTCAAGCGATCATAATAAAAGTCCAAATCAAAATAATCATTCATTCTACCTGTACCTAGTAATTGGCGAACATCATAATGAATATGCTGAGGTTCACCGAAATAAGAAATCACCTGATCAATCGTATGCACCCCATGTCCGTAGAGATAACTTTGGTAGGTGGAGAAATGATCTATACTTTCTGGTGTCTCTGGTCGGTAATAATCGTAATGCATTTCTACTTCTAGTAATTCACCCAGTTTGCCGGATGCAATCACTTTTTGCATCGTTAAGAAATCAGAATCATATCGTCTATTTTGATAGCATTGAATCAATAAGTTCTTTTCTTTAGCATATTGAAAAATAGAATCTGCTTCGTCTTTGGTTAGCATAAACGGTTTTTCGACAAGTACATGTTTGCCATGATCCAGCGCCATTTTGGCATACGTATAATGAGACTCGGTATGTGTGCAGATCACGACTAACTGAATATCAGGATCATGAAGTATATTTGTGATATCATCGGTATAGAGGATATTATCCATTCGAGTCCAGTCTGTTTTATAGAGATGACGTGCGTAGATTGTTTTGACATTCAAATAATCGCGATTCATAGAAAAAGGCAGATGATAACGATTTGTACTTTTTCCATTGCCGATATAGCCAATAGTTAACATGATGATTGCTCCTTTTATCACTTGATTTCTTTTATTATAAAAAAAGAATCTATAGCGTAAAGGGATTAGCTGTATAACGGTATATTCGACCAGTATTCGCTGATTAATCACACTAAATATAAGGTGTTCTTTGAACAAAATGTTCAATACAAAGAGATTTCGAACGTTATTGTCGTATCGGAATAGGAGTGAAATCTTTTGAAAGTGCTTTTACAATTAGCTGAAATGAAACAATTTACAACCAATGAACAAAGTATTGCTACTTATATTTTGACTCATCAAGAAAAAATGTTACCTTTCACTATTCAGGAACTGGCGAAAGCTACCTATACTTCTCATTCTGCAATCAATCGGTTAACACATAAGCTTGGATTATCTGGGTTTAAAGAATTTAGTCTTTCTCTAGCACGTGAATTTGAGCAGAATCAACATCAGTTGACTGAAGTTGATGTCAATTATCCTTTTAGTCTAGGAGAATCTTCTATACAGATTGCTAAAGAAATTGCTGATCTGATGAAGAATACGATTGATAAAAATCTGTCTCTAATCGAGGATGAGTTACTTTTACAGACAGCTCAATTACTAGATCAAGCTGAACGTATCTTTATCTATGCTTTGGGTGATTCACAGATTCGTGCCAAAAGTTTTCAAAATAAACTATTTAAAATCAATAAGTATGTTGTGATTGCAACAGAGCTATCAGAATGGGCACATCATACGCTGAATGTGACAACTCGTGATTGTGCACTATTTTTAACGTATCATGGCAATTCACCTAGCTACACCAAAGTGTCTCGTTACTTACAGCATGAACAGATTCCTTATGTCACGATTACAGCGAATCATCAAGGAAAATTAGCTACATCAAGTACTATTTGTATTAAGCTTCCTGACGATGAGGTAAAGCTAGCGAAGATTGGAACCTTTTCTTCGCAGATTGCACTCGAATATGTACTCAATGTGATCTATGGTTGTATGTATAAAATCGACTATAAGCATCATATGAAGAACACCGAAGAATCTCTGCACAAATTCAATCGTAGCGATATGATCGATGATATATAGACCATTACTAGCAATATGATTGATGATATCTAGACCATGACTGTACCGATCATACTCAATCTGAATATAGTCATATCGCATATACAAAAAAACACCCCTACTCTATATTGCAGTAAGGGGTGTTTGTATTTTATTTCTATTTATTTAGCTTCTTGCATGTATCTTGGAATCATCGTTTCAAAAGAAGGGAACGCATAGATCAGTTTGTCTACATCTTTGGATGTTAAGCCTAGTGTAATAACAGGAGTTAAGCTATTAATAATCTCAAGCGCTTCCTGACTGTATGCTGCTGCCCCTACAAGCTTTTGCTCTTGATCATAGATAAGAGTCAAGTGAGCTTCGGTTTCATTACGACCTGCAAAATCCCATTGTTTGCCCAAATCGATCGGCTTCACTGTAAGTCCGGTAGATTCAGCTTCTTCAACTGTTATCCCAATTTGCGCAATCCGAGGTACGGTAAAAGCAATCGTAGCGATTGGTGGATATTCAATCCCTTGAGTCTGAGCACCTAAGAAAGAAGCCGCTAGATATTTCGCTTCAAATACAGCAGTTGGTGTTAGACGTGGTTGTTTTTTATCCAGAATATCTCCACTTGCATAAATGCCTTTTTGGGTAGTCTGTAAATACTCATCCACTACAATACCTTTACTGTTGTACTCGACACCTGCTGCTTCAAGATTCAAATTCTCCACATTCGGTACGCGACCTGTCGCATTAATAACTAATTTGGTTGTTAATGTTAGACCATTTTCTGTCGTGATCTGTAATTGCTCGCCTTGTTGTTCGACTTTGCTTAGTTTCTCATTGAAATGGAATTGGATTCCGTCTTGTTGCATCTTTTTAAGTAATTTTTGAGCATATGGTTGATAGAACTCATTTAGAATATGATCGGAGGATTGGATCACATGCACAGTCGCTCCTACTTTGACAGCGATAGAAGCCAGTTCCATAGATACATAACCTGCACCTACAAATACGATATGATCGGGAAGATCTTCTAAGTATAAAAACTCATTGCTTGTTTTTAAGTATTCTTGACCAGGGATATCTAGTGGTGTTGGACGTTGACCACTTGCAATCACAATTTTGTCTGCTGTGTATTCTTGACCATTCACAGATACTGTTTTTTCATTTACAAAAGATGCTTCGCCTTTGATCACTTCAATGCCTACTTTTTTGAAGTTTTCTTCCAACATCACAGGTAATGCGTCTAGCACTTTATTTTTGTGAGCCATTAGTTCAGACCAGTTAATTTTCATTTCACTTGTCATTCCGATTCCGTTGTATGCTTGCGCATCTTCCATAACTTTGATTGGGCCATCCAAAATAATTTTCGGATTACAACCATAGTTTGTACATACACCCGCAATTTTGTTACGCTCAATAATCGCTATTTTTTGACCTGACATACTAAGTGGCATCGCTGCATTCCACGCGCCCTGACCACTACCTATAAATAAAACATCAAAGTTACTCATTATATATTCCTCCATTTTCGAATGTAATCTAAATAAATGTAATATAAATATTTGAATATGATTTGGTATTTGTATTATAACCAAAAACAACCCCAATCAATCGCACACGATTAATTGGGGTTGTTGGTAATTAGATATATAAAAGGAGTATAAACCAAGCCTATCCTCCTTTTTTCTTCCAAATCATCATATTATATTGATTAAAATGTAACTGGCAATGTAACCAAACTCTGCGAACTCAACACAAAATGCCAGTTCACTTCTTCGCGCGGAACAGCCAACTGCAAATTAGGCATACGTCGAAGTAATGTTCTAAAAGCTACATCGCCTTCAACACGTGCTAACGGTGCTCCCAGACAAGAATGAATCCCATGTCCAAAAGCCAGATGACGATTCACCGAACGATTAATATCTAACTCTTCTGAATGTTCAAATAACTTTTCGTCTCGATTTGCTGATTTGAGTAAAGGAATCACAACATCCCCTTTGCGAATCTGCTGACCACCTAGTATTGTATCTTCAATAGCATAGCGAGGTCCTGTCATTGTAGCAGGGCCATTGAACCGAAGTAACTCTTCAAATGCTGAAGAAGTGAGCTCAGGATCAGCTTTGAGCTTATTCAATTGCTCCGGGTAATCCAATAACATTAGCGTTCCTGTAGCAAGCAAATTAGAAGTCGTCTCATGACCGGCAAAGATCAATAATGTAATCATTGAAAGTAATTCGTCTTCACTTAAATGATCGCCTTCTTCTTCAATGGCAATCAATTGACTAATCAGATCATCTGCTGGATTTTTACGTTTGGCATGTACAAGTTGCGCTGTATAATCACCAAAAGCACGTAAATTGGCTTCCACTTCAGGTTCTCTTACTCCTAATCCCAGACCATGCGAAATCGCTGTCGACCACGTATGAACTTGAGCACGCTCTTCTACAGGTACACCTAACATATCGCAGATGACGTTGATCGGTAGTGGATGTGCATAGTCTTTGACAATATCCATATGTCCTTGAGCCTGTACTTTATCTAATAATTCATCGGCAATCTTCTGTACACTTGGACGTAGACTTTCCATGTATCTTGGTGTAAATGCTTTGGATACCAGTCGACGCAAACGCCGATGATCCGGTTCATCAACAGAGATCATTGATTTACCGCTAAAAAAAGTAGTCGGTGCAGGTGAATCGGCTTCTAATACTGTTGTAGGTGCAGAAGGTGTTAATCCTTCAATTAGACTTTGATCCACAGTAAACAGTCTTGGATTCTTGAGTACTTCACTTACTTCTTCCATCCGAGTAATCATCCACTGCTGACCCTTCGTATTCCCCATCGGTACTGTAATCGGAATTACTGCTCCCATCGCTCTCAGTTGAGCAAAAATAGAAAATTGTCCTTCGCCAGCATCACTACGAAATGGATTAAGCTTTGAAGTTGCAGTTATAGAGTTAAATGTATTCATATCAATCATCCTTTCAGCACGTTTTTAGAAGAGATATTAATCATTTGTATAGATATAGAATAGCAACAGAACGGTTTTGGACTTCATAACTGTGAACAGTACATCGCTGTAATTCATTGACAAACAGAACGTTATTAGGTTTACTTTTCATAGTTGCGTATTCCTTTCTTATAGATATTAATAAAGAGGAGAGTTCTCCGCTTAACACTCTTAAAGCTTAAACGGAGAACTCTCCTCTTGTCAAATTTCACATTGAATGACGGGAAGTGAACAATAATGGATCAATCCAATACAACGTATCGACCGGAACGCCGGGATGCTGCAGAGAATCGTAAACGTATTTTGGATGTAGCATTCAAATTATTTGAAATACATGGTGTGGAAGAAGTCAGTATGAACCAGATCGCTACCGAAGCACAGATTGGAGCAGGCACGCTATATCGTCGCTACCGCAACAAAAGCGAGCTGTGTTCTGAACTTATTCAAGATAATGCCAATCTATTGTTTGAAGAGATTGCCACGTATTTGCAGAACCATCAATCGTATACAGCAGGTGAGCGATTACGAGGATTGATGAGTTTGTTTATACAATTTAGAGAAAAAAATGTGCAGTTACTTACAGGAATTGAAAATTCCAATGATCGTGGCATAGAGGAACAAAATAAAAGCCCATTGTATCATCGATTGCACCATATTCTTTGTACTTTATTTGAAGAAGTATCGCCTGCAAATGAGCCTTCTTTTGCTTTATTTCAAGCAGATATGTTAATGAGTGCATTGCGCAATGATTCTTATGTATTTCAAAAAAAGGTACGTGGCAATTCTTCCGATTATATTCTTGAGCATATCTGTAAAATATTTATTCCATAACAAAAAAGGCAAATCATTCAAGATCATATGATCTAAAATGATTTGCCTTTTTATTATAATTATCTGATATCACACTTATATACATATTATATTTGAATAATAAAATGAATAGTTTACATATTAAAGAGCAGTCTGAATATTATAATCGTTCAGTTCAATATCTACGTCCATATCCAGTGCTAACTTAGCTAATTGATAGCCGATAAAAGGCCCCATCGTTAAGCCTGATGCCCCAAGTCCATTCGCTGTTATAATGCCTGTCCAATTCGGAATACTACCGATCACAGGTAAGAATCCTGGAGTAAACGGTCTAAAGCCTACACGTACTTCTTGCAGTGTACTCTGTGCCAGATCAGGTGCAAGTTCTAATCCTTTATTTAATACTTCTTGCATACCTCCAGCTGTGATTCGAGTATCATAACCTTCGATATCATTTTCGTGAGTAGCTCCGATGACCATCTTTTGCTGTTCAAACGCAAGCAAGTATTGATCGGCTGGTGGCATAACGACAGGCCATGTTCCGGTATCTGCTGATGGATCTTCTATTTGTAAATGAATAATCTGAGCTTTCTGATAACTGACTTGAAAATCGATACCTAAAGGTTGTAACAATGGATTCGCCCATGCACCTGCACATACGACTACAGTATCTGCTTCAATGGTCTGTCCATTCACTATAACTCCGGTAACTTGATGATCTTCATATAATAGCGTAGCGTCGCCTTCGATCTTGTGTGCTCCGTAGTGCTGTGCAGAACGAATCAACGCATCTCGCAATGCACGACCATCAATACGAGCGGCTCCACTGATATGTACAGCATGATATCCTTTTTTTAACAAAGGAAATTGATGATGAGTCTCTTGTGCATTCAGACAGGTAATATCTCCAATCTCTGGTGCCTGTTCTTTGCGTAGCTGTGCTCGCTCTTCCATTTTCTTAATTTTGTCCAAATCTTCATGAATACTAAGTGCACCTACCCGGGCATAACCTGTATTGGTTTCTCCTGCATCTTGAAGTTCCTGAATGAGTGCAGGGTAAAATTGTGCACCTGCTTTGGCAAGTCGATACCATGCTTGATTACGACGTTGAGACAACCACGGGCAAATAATGCCTGCCGCCGCATCTGTAGCTTGCCCCTTATCTTGGCGATCAATAAGAAAGACTTCTGCCCCCATTTTACTTAATTGATATGCGGTAGAAGCTCCTAAAATCCCTGCGCCTATTACAATTACTTTCTTCATCACTGCATTCCTCTCTATTGTACGAATATGTATATTATAACGAAAATACTTGTAATTCTCTCGTATAGTTACAATAGGTATAACAAAAAGCAGTAGTGCTAAGACTACTGCTCTTCATCAAAACGATTGAGTTATCTATCATCTGTTATCGATATGACATTATAACGGATAAGGAATTAAGCCTACGACAGGATGTGGAATATACCCTTCTTCAAGAGAACTCACTTCTTCTGGTGTTAATTGTATATCAAGCGCAGCTACAGCATCTTTAAGATGTGATGATTTGGTTGCGCCTACAATTGGAGCACTAACAGGTTGCTTTTGTAATAACCATGCCAGAGCAATATGAGAACGTGGAACACCTCGTTTTTGAGCAATGTCTGCTACTTTTTCTACGATAACTCGATCAGCATCAGCCGTACCATCGTACTTCGATTTCTGAATATGATCTCTTTCTGAACGATAAGTCGTTTCTTCTGGATCACGCGTTAATCTTCCAGAAGCAAGCGGACTGTATGGAATAACACCTATTCCTTCTTCCAGACAAAGAGGTAACATTTCTCGCTCTTCTTCACGATATAACAAATTCAGATGATTCTGCATCGATACAAATGAAGTCCAACCGTTAGCTTTGGCTATCTGAATCGCTTTTGAAAATTGCCATGCATACATAGCAGAAGCTCCGATATATCTTGCTTTACCAGCTTTGACCACATCATGCAAAGCTTCCATCGTTTCTTCGATCGGTGTCTCATAATCCCAGCGATGAATCTGATACAAATCTACATAATCTGTTCCCAAACGCTGAAGACTTTTATCGATTTCACTCATAATAGCTTTACGAGATAGTCCGCCGCCATTAGGGCCTTCGTGCATTTTCCCGTGAACTTTGGTAGCTAATACCATTTCATCGCGGTTCGCATATTCTTTCAGTGCACGTCCTACAATCTCTTCACTTGCTCCTAGTGAATACACGTTCGCTGTATCAAAAAAGTTAATTCCAAGTTCTAACGCTTGCTTAATAATCGGGCGACTATGCTCATTATCCAATACCCATGAATGAGTCCAACGTTTGGCATCGCCAAAACCCATACATCCCAAGCAAATGCGTGATACATCTAATCCTGTTTTTCCTAATTTGACATATTCCATGATCATTCTCCTCACTTTCATATCTTCAGATTCAAAAGCGCTTGCTTCGTTAATGAACAGATGTCTATAATAGTAAACACATTAAACAGATCATCTGTTCAACGGCTCCTCTATAGTATGCAATATATCCCAAATACACAGGTATCGTATTTATCTTAAATGATTGCCTAATCCTCTCACGATTACGATCGCTATTCAAAATTCATACAAGAAAGGGTTCTCCTATGTCTCAAGAAATGCAACATAAAAAAGACGAACTTGCTAGCTTAATCAAACGTCATTCTACTACTGAAGGTGTTCAAGAAACAGCTATCTCTTCTTTGTTTTTTGTACGTTATTTGTATACAACAGAACCAGCTTATCATGTAGCCCGTCCTGCACTATGTTTTATCGCGCAAGGTTCCAAAGAAATCTACCTAGCCAAAGAACGATTTTTGTATAATCCTAATGATTATTTAGTAGGTTCTATGAATTTGCCTGTAGTCGGTCAGATTATCAAAGCTTCTGCGGAGGAACCGTATGTAAGTTTTAAGCTTGAATTTACCCAACAACAGATTCTAGACGTACTTAAAGATTCGTCGATTCAGCCAATAGCTGGTGAACATGCTGAACGTGCTCTATTTGTCGGGCAAATCAATGCAGGATTACTCGATTCTATTCTTCGCTTAGCTCGCCTGTTAGATCATCCAGAAGATATTCCTTTTCTAGCTCCATTATGTATCAAAGAAATATTGTATCGACTGCTACAAAGTGAATATGGATCGACGTTAGCACAGAGCGCTATGGAAGGAAGTAGTACGTATCGGATTCAAGATGCGATTCAGTATATTATCAATCATTATGATCAATCGTTGTCGATCGAGATGCTTGCTGAAGTAGCCAGTATGAGTATTTCTTCATTCCATCGTAACTTCAAAGATATAACAACTATGACCCCTCTTCAATTCCAGAAGCAATTACGTTTGCAAGAAGCGAGACGCTTATTATTAGCTGAATCAGCAGATGCCGCCGATGTGGCTTTTCGGTTGGGTTATGAAAGTGCTTCTCAATTCAGTCGTGAATATGCACGTATGTTTGGCTCACCGCCGCGTACCGATATTAAGCGTCTCAAAGAAAAATACGAACTTACTTTTAACTTATAACGATATAGATATACTTTACGAAAGCCTGGTGCACTTCTTATGTCCAAAATAGATCGCCGTATTCTTAAATCACAAGAAGCGATGAAAACAGCAGTCATTGAACTAATGACAGAGAAAAGCTTTGATGAAATTACGTTACAAGATATTGCTGAACGTGCCAATATAAGTCGGGGGACCATCTATCTTCATTATGCAGATAAATTGGATCTACTGAATAAGCTGATAGAAGAACATATTGAGAAATTAAGAAGTATTTGCCGATCGGTAGCTGAACTTGATTTTAGAGAAGCGATATTGCCGTGGTTTGAATATTTAGAGCAGAACTATCTTTTTTTCTCGACGATGTTAGCTAGTAAAGGTGCTACTTCTTTTCGTACTCAATTTGTTGAATTTCTTAGGGAAGAATTCCAAAACGAAGTCAAACAGTCTGGTGAGAAAAATGCCAGTATTAGCGAAGATATTCTTTTGCAATTTATCGTTACTTCGTATGTCGGAATTACCGAATGGTGGATTATTAACAAAATGCCTTATTCTAGTGAAGTGATGGCTGATCAAGTGGGCTTATTATTAGATCGCAACTTATAAGCACTTCTACAGACAACAAACATATGAATTAATGAACATGTATGCAACTATTGTTCATTAATAGACAAATCGCTCTTTTTTATCGATTGTAAGCAATCTTATTTTGGTGATAATATACAGATGTACATTAAAGTATAGATGTTTTACTTTGTAGTGAAATGTTTTATACCTGTAGTACACTAAAAAATTGATCACTTTAGCATTTCAAACGAAATTGATATTGCTTAAGGAGAAGGAGCAGAGAAACTTATGTGCAAAACACACGTACTCAGTGCTGCAAGTCCAAAAGCACCATTTGAGAAAACAACGATTGAACGGAGAGAATTACGTCCAAACGATATTTTAATTGATATCAAATTTAGCGGAATCTGTCACTCGGATATCCATAGCGCGTATGATGAATGGGGCGGCGGTATTTTCCCTATGGTTCCAGGTCATGAAATCGCTGGTGTGGTTGAAGCTGTAGGAACAGACGTGACTAAATTTGCTGTAGGCGACCGTGTAGGTGTAGGTTGTTTTGTAGATTCTTGTGGCGAATGTGAATATTGCCTGCAAGGTGACGAGCAATACTGTACAAAAGGTGTTGTACAAACGTACAACTCTAGAGATTATGATGGTAACCCAACTTATGGTGGATATAGCCAAAAAATCGTTGTTACTGATCGCTTTGTAGTCAGTATTCCAGAAGCATTAGGCTTGGATGTAGCTAGTCCACTTCTATGCGCAGGGATCACTACATATTCCCCTTTGAAACATTGGAATATCGGTCCTGGTAAAAAAGTAGCTATCGTTGGTGTTGGTGGTCTAGGTCACCTTGCGATTCAATTCGCTCATGCACTAGGTGCAGAAGTGACCGTATTGAGTCGTTCTATGAGCAAAAAAGAAGAAGCAATCGGCTTTGGAGCAGATCATTATTATGCAACAGGTGATGCAGAGACATTTGCAACACTTGCGAATAAATTTGACCTTATCTTAAACACGGTATCTGCTAACCTTGATGTGAATGCTTACCTTTCTATGCTACGTGTAGATGGAACGCTAGTAAATGTAGGTGCACCTGCTGATCCAGATCAATACAGTGTATTCTCACTAATCATGGGTCGTCGTAGCCTTGCAGGATCACTTGTAGGCGGTATTCCAGAAACGCAAGAAATGCTTAACTTTGCAGCAGAGCACAATATCGCTCCAATGATCGAAGTGATCGGTGCGGATTATGTAGGCGAAGCTTATGAGCGTGTTGTAAACAGTGATGTACGTTATCGCTTTGTTATTGATATCGCTACTTTGTAAAAGATCGCTGTCTATTGGGACAAAATTATCCGTTTGTATATGTAAGCGCAGATGGCTAATTATAAAATCAAATCAATTAATCATAATCATACACAAGATTATGGATAATACAAATAGCAAAAAGAAGCCTTTCGACGGTGAAGGGCTTCTTTTTGCTATAGATGTTATCGTTATTATATGGATATTAGTCTGTCGCTTTAAGCAATATCCATTTCTGATTAGTGCCACCGTTGTCTGTCCACTGAATCACATCGCCGCCATTGCTAGTTGAACCACTGCTGATATCAGCGACTTTGTTACTGTTGCGATTGATTAACTTCAGCGTATTGTCTGTAAACACAGGCTTCCACTGTTGATGGGTACCTCCATTATCTGTCCATTGAACGACATCGCCACCATCGGCTACAGATTGTGCAGACACTTCGAGTGCTTTTCCTGTTTTGCGATTAATTAATTTGTAATAACCATTCGTTGTCGCTACGAATTTCCATTGTTGATTTGTACCACCAATATCCATCCATTGGATAACATTGGCACCATCTGCGGTAGACGCTTCGCTTACATCCAGTAATTTGTTACTGTTTTGGTTGACGATTTTGTAATAAGCATTAGCATCTATCGTCGTCCCTCCGCCTGTTGCGCCAGAAATTCCTGTAATCACAAACGTACTGACCGAATTAGCTGGTTGGGTATTGGTGAACTTCTTATTTGCTAGAGATAGCCCACTAATTGCCGCCATATTCTCCGAACTGCTTGTCCGGTAACCGGTCACATTGCCTGTCAACGTAGTAAATTGAGACAGATCGTAATTGACTGTATTTGGTGACGTTGTGCTATTCACAGTGACAATAACTAATTTTTTGCCTGCTGTATCATAAGCAGCCACCGAGTTATTGTCGACAATATCAATAATTTTGTATCCTGGACGAATAAATTTACTCCATTGTGCCATCATATGATATTTCTTTGTAACGGTATACGTGCCTAGATTGGCACTGGCATTGTTGAGATCCGTTTCGATCATGCCCCAACCGCCCGGCGTTTCTACCGCTTGCCAGTAGACCCATGCACTATTTTTCATATATTTGAGATCCGATAAAATTGTACGGGACAACGTCATACCTGTATCGTCACCGTCACCATGCTCGGAATTCCACAAACGTTTGCCATTAGCGGAAGTATTCAGCCCTGTGCGGTCACTACCCTGATACGTATGAGTATTGTATTGTACTAATTTGGATTTGGTAGCTGCCGAATAGCTGTCGATACTTTGACGAGTTAGATCAATACTAGTTTCTTCAGGAGCACTAATGCCGATCGGCAGACCTTTCGCTGCTATCGCATTGGATAACTGCCCGATCATCACTTGTTGATTAGGCGCAAACATCACATTCCCTTCTTGACGATTGCCGAAATACCAGTAATCTGAACTGGGCTCATTAAAAGCAGATAATGTACGGAAATTAATACCCCATTGATCGCGGAACTGCTTGGTTACTGTAGTCAAATAATCGGCAAAATCATCATACATATCTTCTTTCAAATTTTCAGCAGCATTCTGATTACCGGTGACACTTCCACTCTTTGTCATCCACCACGGCGGTGAGTTGGAGAAAGCCTCAGCAATAAATTCGCTAGATGGGATGCGAGATTTGGCTGCTTGTAAAATCGAGCGTTGATTACTATCTCTTGTCCAATCATAAGCAGATGTAGCTGAATCTTTGAAACCTGGAATGCGTGCACGAAGTTCCATATGATTCGGATAAGTTGGGTTCTCGCCACCACCGATATTGTAACGAACAATATTCATTTGTAATCCGTTACTGCCAAATAATTTGTCAGCATAATCATTACGTACCGATTCAGAAGCACCCCCTACCCGATTCGCCCACCATGCAAGTGATGTTCCCCAACCTTCCCATGTCTGATACTGTACATTCGGATTAACCGTTGCATTATAACTTGCTGCAGACACATTTTTCATCGGAACCACTCCATACGTTGTAATTAGTAATGCCAGAATCAATAGACTGTGGTTGAGTATTGCTAGACGTTTTTTTAGCTTTGGTTTGGTCATTTAACATGTCCTCCTTCAGATGATGTTGTTAAAATCTTCTTTATGTATACGCTTACAAAATGGTGTTTGAAGAAGAAATCGATTTATAAAGATCGATCTCTTCTTCTATCATACACAGAATTAAAAGCTATTTCAATTATTTTACAATTTAAATATCCGCATAGAGAATTTTAACCAAGTCGTGTCTTCAAACTAAATATTCCAGCAAAATATATCTTATTTTAAACTAGAAATCGAACCGGCTTATACTCGATGACATGTTCTAGAAAGTCAAATCCTTATCCTTAAAGAGTTATATAAACAAGTGAATTGTACTCTATAGAATCGTCGATGAACTCCAAAAATCGTAGCTGTACTGCTTATCATAATAATTCATCATTAGTGTCAAGATATCTCCATGTGAATTGAATTCATCACTACGTTAATAGAATCTAATTAATTTTCTCTCTCAGGGTTACTATTTTTTATTCCTTAAAGATCTGCACTTGATATAATTCTTAAATAATCTTTCCAAAGGAATTTATAGGGGCCCATATTCAAAGACTGGCTTGTTTCGTGATTCTCAGATCTGAAATCAGCCCATATTATATATTCTTCTTCTCTTTTAATAGACACTGTAATGGCTCCACAACCAAGATCCGCACACATTGGACATACAAAAATAAAATATTGCCCCGCTCTTAGTTCTGACGGACTTTCTAATAAAAGTTTTTTAATTTCATTTTTTTGTAAATCTTCATTGATTTGTCCTAACACTGATATATAATCATAGTTTTCAAAAGTACTATATAAGGAATTACCATCGATAATAATGTCATAAAAATCCGTGTTATATTCACACTTTTTTATTTCCCCATCAACATAACTGTCAGAAAAGCCAATTCTCGTTGTTCGCTTTAGCTGAATATCATTCAAAATAATTCTCCTTTATTATGTTGGATTTGCCTTGCTATTATTATAATGTTGACGAGTATTATCTGCTGCTAAGAAATCTTTAGAAATGCTAGGAAAGTATTTTATTTAATCTTCTTCTAATTTTTTCTTAGAAGTGTTTTTTCTCCCTACGATAATGTTTGTAACATAAGTATATTATTAAATAAGTCTATCTTCTAAGAAACGTTAATATTTCTTTTATTCAGCTTTTTAAATACTGAGTAATCCTGGCCAGACTGCATAAAGTTTAAAATTTCTTTCGCACACTCCGCTGGATCCAATATCTCCGTATTCACTTCAAGATCATATTCGTCAAAACGATAAATCTGATCGAACTGCAAACTTGCTAGCCCAATATTTCGGTCTCCTCTTCTTTGTTCTCTTCGTATAAGTTCTTCTTTAGAGCATTTTACGCCTACGAACAATACAGGCCGATTAGCAAACATATCAAGACATTCATTAAACCGTTTGTCATTATCCAACACAGTATCTGCTATTATGTTCAAACCCATTTCCGAAAACAGCTTAACTGTCGAATGGTACACTGAGAATAACGAATCATCTACAATTTGTGCGACAACTTGATGATCTATTTCTTTTGGAGAGGTATCTATCAACTTATTATTAACAAAGTTATTATAATTATCGAAAAAATCATCTAGTGATAAATGTTGGAATAAAATCTCTTTCTGATTGATTAGTTCAGTGGAAATACTTGTCTTTCCTGAACTTGAAGTTCCATTCAATAGTACAATAAGTCCTTGCTTCACATGGATCACCTTTATTTATCAGAGTTATATCTCTCAAATAATGCTATTGTATGTAGAGCGTTCTCAAAATTGCGATATACTTCATCTGCAACTCCCAGAAACTCTTCAACATCTACATGACTATCTAAGTAACAAGTATACAGATAATCCACTAAAGCAGAGTCAATCTCATAATAGGTCAATATGGCATTCTTCATCTTCACAAAGTCATCTTCCCATACACCTGTATCTTCCAAAACCAAAGAGTATAAAGCACGAAGTAATCGCTTAGAGTAACCTTTTATATATCTCATTTGCATGGTGTGATCACTAGCATTAGAAAGTGAATGATGTATACGATCTACTTCTTCCTTGGTGTCTGTATTTAAATCTACAATAAACTCTGGAGAAATCTTGATCGGTGGTACTTGTTGACCAACGTCTTGACCATATACGCAGACACAAATGATCTTTACCCAAAAGCCCCACTCATTCGGCTTACTTAATACACTATCCATCGAGCAAATGATCGTATCAATCTTAGTAACTACTGGATATTCTTTCAAAAGCCTGTCTTTAATAATGGATAACCTCTCGTAGTCTATATCTTGAGGATCTACACATACAATCGTAAAGTCCGCATCTGACTTAAAAGGGGTAGCCGTTCCTTTTGGAATTGAGCCGCACATATAAATGCTATGAACCTTACCTTTGAATTCAGTAAGGATGGTATAGATATACTTATCAACAAAATCTTTGTATTCGCTTTGTATTTCAATTTTATTTATGACTTTTTCTAATATCATATAAAATCCTCCTGGATTAAGATTTTGCTAGCAGAGGTGCTAATTTCTGTGCATTATCGCAAAAGTTCTGCAATCGCTTTTAAAGGTTTTAGGGTATCACTGTATGTATCACTTGTTAATGTAACAACTATATTTTGAGAATGATCTACACAGATATACTGCCCGCCCATACCCATAGCGAAATAAAAAGGGTTCTCTAACGATTCATTGGCCACCCACCAGTGATGACCGTAATAACCGATGTCATCATAGGTTAAATACTTGGGTTGGGTTGAAGTAGCTATCCATTCTTCACTAAGCAGTTGGCGTTTCCCATAACGTCCCTTGTTTAAATAAAAGTAACCGAATTTTTGCATATCTTGTATAGACATATGTATCCCAAAACCACCAATATTCACTCCCTGAGGATCTACATGCCATATGAAATCTTTCATTTTCAAACTAGAAAATAGATACTTTATCGCAAAATCTTTTGCACTCATTCCGGATACCTGTTGAAGTATGGCTAATAATAGATGGCTACAGCCAGAATTATAGTTCATTCTTTCACCAGGTTCAGCATTTAATGGGCGCTCTAATATATAATCAACCCAGTTCGGACTATGTATCATGGCGGGCCAACCATTCCATTCACCCAGCTCTGGCCAATCAAATCCTGCACTCATGCTCAATAAGTGCTCAATAGTAATGCTTTGCTTGCGGATGTCTTTATCCTTTTGAAGCGATGGAAAATAATGAACAATCGGTGTACGAAGATCTGAAATTAATCCCTGTTCGACAGCAATTCCAAGTAAGCACGAAGTAATACTTTTCGTACAAGAGTTGATTTTGTGGAGCTTCTCTTTCGATTTATTGTTTCTAAAATATTGAAGTACGATATCTGAATCCACACTGAGCAAACAACTCTCGATTTTTTCTTTTTTCAAATAACTCACAAATGATTTTATTTTTTCATCGTTGATTTGAGACTGATTCAGAGATTCAATGATCATAGGCTTGCTCCTATTCATTATTATGAAGATCATTTGAAGATTTTTTTTATCATAACATTGTTTTATTTATTGTGTTAATTGTTACCCTCTATGCATAATACCCACCTTCTAATAAGTACTCTTTTGTCTCTTTATAATATTTGTAAATTTTACTAAATGCTCTATTTGCTTTATGCTGAGATTCCGTATCACTAATACACGGTTTAATCACTTTCACCACTTCTCTCATATCAGTATTAAATGAAGTTTCTCCCGATATCAATTTTTCTAAATCTAATTCAAATAGACCTTCAAAATTTTCGGAACAATCTCCATACAGATATAATGCTTTAGTGTCATCCATTCGAAGTAACTTGAAATCAATACAAAACGCCATAAATTCATCTACTCTTTCTTTAATTTATTGATTTTCCGATCTTTGTATAGCGTTGCTGTATTTACTAAGATCTATATCTGAATCATCTCACTCAGCATCTGAAGCCCTCTCATCTAGTATTATTTCAATAAGCTTTTTCCAATTTTCCATAATACTCTCTTAATATTCATGTCTTTTATTGTTTGGTTATGTTATTCGCAAGCTTTACATATCTTTCCTATAACGTCATATCTATAAACTTCGTGAATAACTCCATCTGTAAAGTATTCGCGAAATTGATCAATTCCCCTGCTGTCAGCTTAATAAAGTAAATCCATAGTTAAATGCTTATCTAATCAGTAATCTGCTCATGTTCTTATCCTTTTCGGTACTCGGTACAAGTTCTTGTATTCGGATCTGGACAAGAACTTGTACCTATAAAACAAAAAAGCCGCTAAATATAGCGACTTTTAGTGGGTTTAGTTTCTTGTTCCTCGACAACAAGACATAGTCCCTTTTAAGACATAATGTTGAATAAAGCTTTAATCTACAGTTGAACAACTTTAGCATTTAAGTTTTCTTAATTCCGTTGATGAGTGCATTGACGCAAATGCGTGCTAGATGCTCAGTCCCACCTGGCCTAGACGTAATCGGCTGCATGTGGTTTTCAATAATTAAAAGGGCGGTTCCGTGAATCGTAGATAAAAAGACACAAGCTAGTTCTTTGCTATCATCCAAATTCAATATACCGCTCTCTTGACCTGAGACGATTACATTTTCAATCAATCCAAATACCTTCTTGGAGGTGGCATAAAGGGATGGATACATGTTGTGATCAATCGTCAATCCGCTAAACATTTCCCGTACCGACCAGGGATTTTTAACGGTGAATTCGACGTATGCCAGACTAATATTTTGTAATTGATCTATAGTATTAGCCTCGCTCATATCAACTACTCGTTGCAAAGAATCGTGTAATTGAGAGAAGCCCTCTTCAATAACTGCGGCGATGAGATCACTTTTATCTTCAAAATGACGATAAGGAGCGGCATGACTTACACCAGCTTTGCGAGCCACTTTTCGTAGATCCAACCCCGTTACGCCCCCTTCAGATAGAAGTTCCAATCCAGCTAAGATTAATTTTTCGCGAAGATCTCCGTGATGGTAGGGACTTTTTTTATTCATAGATATCATCCTTATAATAATATGTTGACAATGTAAACAAGTAAGTTTACGATGTAAACATACTAAAGCATTGTTTCATTGTAGTATACACGAGATGGAGGTTTTTTGAAATGTCAGATAAGACTATGAGCAATAATCCGGAAAAATTGCATTACATGTTATGGTCAGTTCCTCCTAGAGAATCTCAACAGGATATGAACGCAGAACAACAAAACGTTTTGCAAAAACACTTCTCCTATTGGACAGATAAGCAGAATCAAGGGATTGCACTTTTTTGGGGACGAGTTCTAAAACCGAACGATCCTCATGGAATGGCCATCATCGAGGTTAAGAATGCAGACGAAGTCACGCAACTTATCGCCGAAGATCCTGCTGTTATCGCGGAAATGATTACGGTAGACTTTTTTCCGATGATGATTCCACCTAGAACAGTGAGCACAAACGAACCTAACGTGATGTGAGATACCTGTAGCGTTGTCTTTCGAAGCTTAAAGAAAAAGTAAACTGTGGTTCAATAAATTTCGGATCGTAGCTAGCTACAGGTCTGTAGTGAACGAAAGTGAACCTATATCTATAGCGCGTGAGGCTTATGATGACCGCTTAGCCAACAAAATAAAGACGTGCTTAACTCTCCATTGATTGAATCATTTCCCTAAAGCTTCTTAGCGATTCAAGAGTAGAACCAGGTCGAAGATTTAACCTCGGAGGTATTAATCACCTGACTTGGCTTCTTCTCTTCTGACGATTCAAGAGATGCGAAGGCCTGTTGCATGAATATCATGTTACCTGAAGAAATCTGACATTTTGAAATACTCACAAAATCTTTATTAATTCTAAATTTGCATATGTGTGTTCTGAATATTCACTGTCTCCATAAATTCCACTCACATTATTAAATCCAGATTTTATCCAGAACTTTATGGCTGGCCAATTCTTTATTGACACGTTGATTCGTATTTCTTTATATCCTAACTCAGTAGTTAATTCGATAAATTGATTTATGAATTCTTGTCCAAACCCTTGTTTTTGAATACTTCTATCAATATACAAAAATTCAAGATGTATAGATTCAATAGCTGGATAACCATGATACACACTTAATATTCCTATTATTCTTTGATCTTTATTGTTTCGAATCGTTTGTATTCTATAGTTTTCTACTTTCCCATTAGGAGGCAAATGGCCCTCAACGAAACAATTTCTTATGTGTTCTGGATTATATTCTTGACCATCCCACTGGTTCATATATCTACTTGTCTCATATAGATCTTGTACTAAAGAGATTTCTTCTTCTTTCAAATTTGACATCATAAGCCTTTGAGAATTCCATTTATCTAAGATGATTTTCATAATTCTACTCCTTCTTTTTTAGCCATTCTTCAGATTCTTTCCGATGACGTTCCTGTATTCACGACTCAGTGCATGCTGATTCCAAAGCTTTAATAATTACTTACACTTTTTTAACATGCTGCAATTTCTGATTTTGATCATCTTTGTTTTCAATAAGGCTCAATATCTCTGTTTTCAGAGATAGATTTAGATCATTCAATTTTTTTTGCTATCGCTGTTTCCATATTCAATTCAAATGCTATTCTCTCAAATTCATCAAAAATTATACTTGTAATACTCTTAATCCCAAAATATAGAAAAAATTAAAGTCATTTATTTCGAGGATATTACCTGTTTTAAATTATGTTTTCAATAGTTTTTTATTTTTATAGTTCTTAAAATCAATTATCTTTATTATCGAACTTTTCATTTTGACTTCTATCGAGACTTTTACTATGCCCTTACACCCAATGCTTCTTCAGAAATAAGACTTATAAATCAATATCGAATACTTGTTTTATTATGGAAAAGCTTAATCAACACTCGTGTTCTTTATTATATTATTCTAAAAATCAATCTAGACCCAAGTATATTAACTTGGGTCTAGATTGATTTTAAAATCCCCGTGTGATAAGGCTATTTATATCAATATTAAAGTGTGCGCGATTAGCTAATTTTATAGCTTCACGTGTATCTAATGAATTTCCTGAGAAAAGAAAAAACCGAATAATTCCTTCTAACGCTTGATCGTGACCTGGTAGAAATTTCTTACCAAGCGTTGTAACTTCATTACAGCCACAGAGACAAAACTCCGATTCGTATTGAAGCGAAATAGCATTACCAAACCTACGATAACGTTCTCCAATTTCTTTGAAAAGTGACTCCTCTGTAATCATCTCCCGACCAGAACTTGAACTTGCTATTCCTGTAAGACGTCCTTTCTTAACTAAATAATCGACCGACTTGTGATTAATCCAAAGACGTTCAGCTGCTTGTGCTTTACTAATAGGCATCAAGATATCTCCTTTCAAACTCCATACCTTTTATTTAGGGTATGGGATTAATTATAACATAAATATTTATTATTTCAATGTTCATCACCGTTATATCGGTGATGGGATTTAAATCATCATCATTATTATTTGTGATACTCTTATAAATCGTATGCCTAATAAGCAGAGATATAGTGCTACTACTCAAATACAATGAGTTTTTCTATTTATGATTAATCCTTCAATAAGATATAGAATAGTAATTAAAGACACATGTACTAATATAATATTTAAGAATAAAAATTTTATAAATTGAATTTTTTTGTAATTAAAGCAATAATATAATTTGAATTGAAGGTTGTTCCAATTATACCACTTCAAATTGATAATCATGCTGTCTTTCATATACTAAGGTATTAAATTAATTACTACATCAGTATTATTTAAATTATTAAATTCGACCTTTAATTGTTTTCCACTTTTCTTATTAATCTTCATATACGTTGTGATTCATCTTATAATTTTTTACTGATTAACATCAAAAATTTTCTTGAGTTTTTCAGTAAGAATCATGCTGATTTTATTGCTCCTCTACTCTTAAATTTAGATTTCTTAGTGTTTTGGATAACATTCCGTTTTTCGTATATTCTCATGTTCTAGCATCTTCTAAAAATAGCGAAGATTCATTCATTTTTTAATAGATACGTAGGCAAAAGAGTATCTTAAGGAATGTATACTCACTTGCTTGCGAATTTACGCTTGAGTGAGTGCCTTTTCAAACATTCTTTATAGGAGCGTTAAGTCAGATGAAATCCTATTCGTTATGCTTGGAATAGCCAGACTGTTAGCTTTCGATTACTTGATTCACATAAACAGAGAAATGATTTTTATCGAATAGAGACAAAAAATATTTTTTTACAGCAGCAGATTGACTCATTATTTCAATATCACTACAAATTGTAAAAAAGCGTTAATTTGCAAAGTGTAAGCTTTGATCGTCTTATTATTATAGTCTTTGCTCTCAACACCTATATTATACGCCTTATATTATTATATACTCCCACATTCAGGAAATTATTCCGATCACAAAAAAAGGACTTCCAGACGAAATCCATCTAAAAGCCCTCATTACTTCAATACTTATTAGTATCTTTCAAATATAAGAAACTATCTATCAGCTTGGTGACCAGTTGCCATACCACGCATAACCCGTTCTTCTTTCCTGATCAATATCGCTCAATTTGTACTTCACAATACCATCACGTCCGACAAAGATCGGCTTGTTCGTATTCAATTCGTAAAATCTCGCCCAGATCGGCTTGGTTACACTGGCATCATTGACTACGACTACATCATTATTTTCTTTTACCACTTTGATCCCTACAATTTGCACAGCTTTGAACCAATCTTCCGCCGCTTTGATTGAAGTCGCGATCTGTGAAGTGGAAGGTCTGGTTTTGAGGAATTTGACGATAGTTGCACTTTCTTTGGAGCTCAGTGAAGGCACTTCATAGATGCGCGCTGTCGCAGGTTGGAGTGTATTAGAATCATGTTGTTGACCCCATACGGTTAGTTTGCCTCCTGAAGTGACTTGAGTTTTCAACAGGCAAGTGACTCCTTTATCGACAGACTGTTTGCTTTTACTCGCTAGATTGCTATCGACAAATGCAAAGTCCCCTTTTTTATTAGCAACTTCGTCTAGCAGAATCATCACATTGATCATCGCATCATCATTATATGTAATATGCGTATGATACCCGGAGCTTTGATAGACTTGTGGCCATCCGCCGTTAGCATATTGCATATTGATTAGAAAATTAATGCCTTTGATCGCAGCAGCCGAATATTTGCTATCTTTGGTTTTGGCGTATTCACTTGCCAGTCTGCGAATCTCGGTATATGTTGCTTTGTTGTCGATCGTCGATTTTGCCCAATCTCCACTCGTTTCTGCATAATCCTTTTTCCAGCCACCATCTGTTTGTTGATTTTTGATAATATCTGCCAGGCTTGCTGTGGTGCCTGAAGCATCTGCCGCCATAATCGTAGTGGTAGGTTGTAACAGCGCCACCGGTACAGACATGAGCATAGTGAAAGCGAGCGCAATCGATATTCTGTTGTTTTTCATATCAATAAATCTCCTTTATAATCCATTTTTTGATAACTCTTACATATATTAATAGCGAGTTTAGTCTATTTTTTTATTTTTGTAAATAATTTCCTTTTAATTTGATATTGGATATAAAAAAACAGATCAAAGCTATAATAAATAGCTCGATCTGTTTTTTGATTGGTCATTATTTATGTTTTTGAACCGCAGTTATCTTTACATTTATTCAATCTTCGCACCCAAAGAACGTGCTAATAACACAGCCTGTTCTCGATCTAACTTGGTGTTTTTGATCACCAGCACTTTCATATCTACCCCTTCAAGATTTGCACCTCTAAGGTCTGTTCCATGTAGATTGGCTTTGATTAATACCGCTCCGGTTAGATCACATTTTCTCAAGTCTGCTAGGGAGAGATCCGCATTAGAGAAATCTGTTTCGTAGAATTTAATCTCTCGTAAATCTTGCTTTTTGAATATCGTATAGCTCAAATTCGTATACGACCAATCTCCCTGATAAAGAGTGATCCCATCCATTTGAGCGCCAGCAAAGTCCGACCCTGTCATTTTGCACAAGTTAAATTTGGCAACAAACAGATTAGCACCAGTAAATGAGCAATTTTCAAAAGCAGATTCGGTATGGATCGAACCGTTCAATGTTGCTCCCTTAAAATCACACTCGATAAATCGGCAATAACTAGTTTCTATTTCATCCATCGATACATTCATAAATGTGCATTTTTTGAACGTACAACGAATCAGTTCACCATACCGCAAATCTCGTCCATCAAATTCAACTGCATCGTATTCTTGATCTTTATATTGATACACAATAGACCTCCAAAATAAATAAAATCATCTAAGCAAATCCATTTTAATATACCATATAGGTGTCAAGTCCCTGCTTAAATGATGTTAAAAGTCAATCCATTTTTTTGTAGATGTAGCAGTATGGTTTTGACAAATTTCTGGATCTCATGCTATCGTATAAAGCAATTACATATCTGGATTGTAACCGCTTACGTGGGCAAAACCTATCAAACTATGTTGGAAGAAGAACATTCTTCTTTCTATCGTAGTTTTGGGTTTTGCCCTTTTTGTGTATTTACAAAAATTATTCCAGATGAATCAAGCTAACATTAAGGAGGAATTATGTTGAGAAAAAGAGTCGGTATTTACGGGGTGACAATCTTTGCTTTGTTAATGATTCCAGTAGTATTCATTTCCAAACCTTCGATCGCAGAAGCTTCGTCTGTACAGTCGGTAGTCGCCAATACGTATATCGGTGATGCAGGAACTATGGTCGAGTCATTTGATATCACTGTGAATAACATCAGTACATATGATCATCTGCAAGCTAGCGACCTGGATATTACAGGTAATTATAACGGTTATCCGCTAAATGAAGCTGGCGAGATTGTACAACATAATTATGATAATGATGGTATAGAATTATCGATCAACGATCAGACGATTCATATGAAAGTGGCTCCATTCCGATATCCAGGTGGTTATGTATCACCATTTGCTGTTACAAGCAGTACCTATCCTGAATTATCTTTTACCAAAGACAATGTGAGCAAAGTGAATACACGTACAGTCGATGATTTTAAATCCAGTTCATTTACAGCAAGCAATGGAGCGACTTTACCTTATCGGTTCAAAGAAACGTCATCTGCAAAGCCCCAACCTCTAGTTGTCTGGCTTCATGGTGGTGGTGAATTTGGAACCGATAATATGAAGCAATTAACCGAAAATCGCGGAGCTACGGTCTGGACAGAATCAGGGAAAGACACTTCTGTGCTCGCTGTACAATATCCGCAAAATTACGGTTGGGCGATCTATAATAATCCGGTAGAATTAACACAAATGCAAGCATACTTCACTCTTCAATATGAACTGATTCAACAGTTGGTAGATGAAGGAAAAGTTGATCCAGAGCGAATCTATCTGGTCGGTGTATCTAGCGGTGGCGGTGGTGCACTGCGATTTATGATGCAGTACCCTGATCTATTTGCAGGTAGTATTGTGATTGCAGCCAAAGATGCGGTTGCCGATTACAAAGGAAGTGTAGAACCATTCAAGCAAGCACTTCAGCCTTTAACCGATACTCCGATCTGGCTGATCCATGCAGAAAATGATCCGACTACAGATAGCAGAACTACTACATTATCTTATCAAGCATTGACTGAACTGGGATCAACCAAAGTCAAGCAAACGCTGTACAGCGATGAATTTATGACAGAACACCATTTCTACGATAAAATGTTGCACTGGTCATGGGTTCCTGCCTTTAACAATTCTGAAGTCGTTGACTGGTTATTTGATCAATCCCGATCCGATCAGATTGTCCATGCCAACCTAGCAGACGATACAACAGTTACACGTGCTCAATTAGCATATGCACTTGCGAATGTGCTTCAATTACCAGAACCGATAGCCACACCATCATTTGTGGACATTTCAAATTCAGATATGAACAAACAGATTCAACAGGTGACTGCTCAAGGGTTGATGAAAGGAATGACGGCAACTACATTTGCACCAGATGACAAATTGACTCGTGCTCAACTAGCTACGGTTATCTCTAACTGGATTAATATGACGGAGCAATCTACAGAGTCGAAGTCTCCAATTGTTGTTACCGATGTACCTCAACAACACTGGGCCTATGCTTCTATCGAACATGTCTTACAGATGAAATTAATGAAAAATGACTCAACTTCTCTATTCCACCCTGCTCAACAGGTCACTGGCAAAGAAGTCAATCAGCTACTAGCAGAGATAGCACAATCTTATTCATAATGAACCAAATAAACAGCAAAACGGTATCTATATAAAAAGATACCGTTTTTTTGTTGCTTCTATTACGAATTTGGGCTACTTTTAATAGATATGACTTGTATCATATCGATGTATTTTTCACAATTCAATTACTAAGTGTTCTAAAATTGTTCACATTTAAATGACATTATTATTAACGAAGTCAAGTTACAGAATTCACCTACTATAAACAGTGATATAATTACTACATTATATAGTATAAAATTTTAATTATATAGAAATGGGTAGATAATAATGATGAATAATAGTGCGCAGTCTAACATTACAGTGGAATACAGTTCAATACCAAAAGCTTTTTTTGATACAATTAAAGTCGGTATTATTAAATCTAATCTGATTGCTGTTATTGCTGGTCTATGTATGGCACTTTATGTATTTAATGAATCCGTCTGGGGACAGATTGTACCGATTATTCTTGCTATGGTAGGTTCGACTTTGATTATTGCTTCCGCAGGAGCATTTAATAACTTGTATGATCGGGATATTGATGCGATTATGGAACGAACCCGAACCCGTCCGACAGTTACCGGTCAAGTGGATACCAAAGTAGGTTTGATTATCGGTTTTACGATGACAATTTTGGGTGCTATTGTATTGTATATGGCTACGCCAATGGCGGCTGTATTCGGTATATTGGGACTTTTTCTTTATGTCGTCCCTTATACTATGTGGACCAAACGTACAACCGTATACAACACTGAAGTAGGTAGTCTTTCAGGAGCAGTTCCTCCACTAATTGGTTGGTGTGCAATTTCACAAGATTTAGGGCATTTCGAAATTTGGGCACTTGTCGTAACAATGTTACTATGGCAGATGCCTCATTTCTACGGTATTGCGATTCGCAGATTTGATGAATACAAAGCAGCAGGTGTGCCTATGCTTCCGATCGTCAAAGGAATCAAACGCACGTATATTCAGACGAATGTGTATATCGTTTTGTTATTGTTCTCAAGCTTTTTATTCTGGACACTCAGTCCATATGTAACACTTGTATCATTCCTAGTAACACTCGCTTGGTTGTACTTGAGCGTATCTACATTTAAAAAGTACGAAAACAAAAAATGGTCACACAAAATGTTTATCTTCTCGATCAATCATATTACAATCATTTTCTTAATGATCATTGCTTACTGTTTGATCGCTTAAGATAGCCAATTGTTATTGATTATGTAAGCTATTATCGATTCTCTCTACTACAGGGAAATCGATAATAGCTTTTTTTATTTTTGCATTAGAGAAACTTTTTTTCCTTACGTGAGTTTAACCTTTTAAGCGGGCAAACCGAATATACATAAGTGAGTACTATTCTAACCGGAAAGAAGATGAGATAACGATGAATCGAAATCAACGAAATGTATGGATAACGATAGCTTTTGCGATGGTCATGAGCTTTTTTATTCTACTCCCTTCAACGACTCAAGCTGCATCTACACAGATTATGCTAGATAACCAAGCTGTCGAAGGCGCAGGCGATGTAATGATCACCAATCAGACTACAATGGTTCCTATTCGAGTGATCTCTGAAAAGTTAGGTTATAAAGTCAAATGGAAACAATCCGATCAGCTTATTACGATTTCTAACGCTGCCGCCACGATCAAGTTAACCGTAGGTCAACCTCATGCAGATGCGACCAGTGGTACTGTTGTATTAGAACAAGCTCCATTTATGAAGTCTAATACGACTTATGTACCTTTGCGCTTTGTCGGGACGCAGATGGGCTTGAAAGTAAAATGGGATAACACATCCAAAACAGTCTATTTGGAAAAAGTAGCTGCTGGCCCTGATACCAATAACGGTTCCACTCCTGATCCGAACAATACAACGATTGAAGGTATTAGTTATAGCGACAATCGCTTAATGATTTCGTCTAGCAATCAGGTAAAGCCAGTAGACTCGGTACTGACTAATCCGAACCGGATCGTTATTGATTTCCCGAATACGGCTTTTGGTAAAGGGTTCTTACAAGGAACTGAATTGAAACAAGGTGAAGTCGGAACAATCCCTGTTACTGGATCAGCAGATGTGAAGCAGATTCGTTACTCTATATTCAGTAGCCAACCTTCTCAAGTGCGTGTTGTGATCGATCTAAATCAAAGTAAAACGTACAAATTGTATCAGCAAAATGATCTAACGTTTGTTGATCTCAATACAACTGCAACAACCAAGCCTGTAGGTTCTAATGGCAAAAAAGTAGTTATTATCGATCCGGGACATGGAGATACGGATTCTGGTGGTATCGGAGCTACGGGAGTACTTGAAAAAAATGTAGTACTTAAAGTAGGTAACAAAGTAGCGGCACTGCTCAAAAAGGAACCTAAAATCGACCTGATTATGACGCGTACAGATGATACATTTATTCCTTTAGACAGTCGGGTCAAAATTGCTGAAGATGCTAATGCCGATGTATTTCTATCGATTCATGGGAATGCGGCTCCTAACAAAGATGCCAGCGGAACAGAAACATTCTATGCAGATACCAAGCGAAGTAAATTGTTATCGGATATTATTCAAAAACATGTGCTTGCAGCTACTGGCTTCAAAGATCGCAACTCCAAGCAAGCCAACTATCTAGTGATTCGCAAAACAACAATGCCAGCAGCACTGCTTGAAATTGGATTTTTGACCAACAAAACAGAAGAAGCCATCATGGTACAAGATGATTTTCAAAATAAAGTAGCTGAAGCGATTGTTGCCGGACTTAAAGAATATTTGAATATCTAATAATCATTGTGCCTGATAATATCCGCAATATAGCAATGAATGATCCGATTCCATACCAAAAGAGCGTTCTTCACTATCTACGAAGAACGCTCTTTGTATGTTGTTAGATCAATGTCGATAATGATTCAGGTGTGAAATTATGCAGTTCTTGAGTACGATTTTCACGTATTTTGATCGCCCAATCAGGGTCACTAATCAGCGCACGTCCTACAGCGACAAGATCGAACTCATTAGCATCTAAACGTTCTAACAAACCGTTGATATCCTTCTGTTCTGAGCCTGTTCCTTCGGTATAAAGCGTTGTAAAATCGCTATCCAATCCTACCGAACCGACAGTAATCGTTGGCTTGCCTGTTAACTTCTTGATCCATCCTGCTAGACTAAGAGGTGATCCTTCAAAAGCAGGCTCCCAGAAACGGCGTGTCGAGCAATCGAAAATATCTACTCCTGCCTGCACTAATACGTCAAGAAATTCTCCTAGCTGTTCAGGTGTATCAAACAATGTAGCTTGATAATCACTCATTTTCCATTGAGATAAACGAATAGCTATCGGATAATCTGGCCCAACTTCTGCGCGGATACGCTGAATGATCTCGACAGCAAATTGAGCACGCTTGATGAAGTTTCCTCCATAACGATCAGTACGTTGATTGGTTTTCTCCCAGAAAAATTGATCGATAAGATAACCATGAGCACCATGAATCTCTACACCGTCAAAACCAATCTTTTGCGCTTGTACCGCTCCATCTACAAAAGCTTGTATCACTTCATCTATATCCTGCTGAGTCATTGGATCAGTTACAAGATTACCATCAAAATCAAGACCCGATGGAGCCAATGATGGTGCTTCTGGATGAGGCAAAGAACCTGCTGGACGAGCAATTCCCATATGACCGAATTGAGGGAATATTTTGCCCCCTGCTTCATGTACCTGACGTACTACTTCCGCCCATCCTTGCAAAGCTTCTTCTCCATAAAAGTTAGGGATATTAGGTTCACTGATCACCGCAGGATGATCGATATTGGTACTTTCTGTGATAATAAGCCCGACTCCCTTTTCAGCACGGCGACGATAATACGTAGCTACATCTTTTCCAGGTACACCATTGATTGAAAACATACGACTCATCGGAGCCATAACGATGCGAGTCGGTAGCGTTAATGTCCCTAGTGTATATGGTTGAAATAAAGCTTCAGTGGAATAAGTTTGTTGTTGCTGTTGATTGTTCAAAATAGCACCTCCTGATTGGTATACATCGATCCTATCAAGCTTTGATATGCTCTACAACCAACAATGTTTCTGTTATTTTGCTTAAGCAACATATCGATGATATTGTTGTTTATCTTTTAAATGCTTGTTGCTACAATAGTGTGCGTTTATAATAAGAAACAACAACTGAACCGAAAGTGGTGTATACCTATGGCAAGCGTTCTTTCTCCCAATCCCAATGACCCCCGGGTTATTCGTACAAGACAGTTGATTTTGGATTCCTTTTTGGAACAACTTCATAATAGTGATTTTGACACAATTACGATTAGTGATATTACCAAGCATGCGACGATTAATCGCGCTACATTTTATGCTCATTTTCCTGATAAATATGCGCTACTTGAAGCGATTTTTTCGGATAGCTTTTTGCAATTCGTTGTTAATAAAGTAGATAATCATATTAATCTAACAGAAGAAATGATTTATGAGCTGGTGATGGCGCTATGTGAATATCATGATTCAAGTATGACTTGTATTAAAAAATACGATTCGGTTTCTGCCATTATGGAGGAAAATATTAAGACCCAACTAGAGAAATTTATACTTAAATTAATTACTCAAGAACATGCTGATGCAGATCCTAATACATTAACAACGGCTGCTACAATGATCAGTTGGGCAATATATGGAGTGGCTTACCAGTGGAAAAAAAATAATCAGCAACAATCTTCATCTGCTCTGGCTGAAAGTGTAGTTCCGATTGTGATGGGCGGACTTCATATATTACATTCAACGCAAAAAGGCTGATATATAATATCAGCCTTTAAGTTATAACGTATTTTTTTATAATGTTTTTATAAATCCAATAATACGATTGGCTAATCGCTCATGCCCTTTTTGATTAGGGTGCAGTCCGTCAGGTATACCGTTTTCTCCTGTAAAATACATATTTTTGTGAACTTCCAGTAGTGGCTGAATCCCTGCTGTATTCCATAGGTCACAACAAGGAAAAGAATAGAGCGAAGCGACTTCTCGTACAGCTTGAACGTAATCGCTATAAACTTTACCTGTTGTTCTGTTCGGTAAATGCTCAGGTACGATATTGCTTGATCCATGAGGTGGAGTCAAAAAGATAATTAAGCGATCAGGATAATATTGAATAAGTCCCTCAGCAATATGTTTTAAAGCCCCATAAAAAGTATGTGTATCGTCCACAGAAGTATTTATATCTCCAAATTCATTTTCTACTGATGAGAAATCATTTCGACCTCCCATAAAAAAGATGATATCTGCGTGTTTATTCATATGTTGATATCGTTCACACATCGGTTCCCATCCGCCACTAGATACACTGCTTCCAGAAATCCCATGATTTTCATAAGAACTCAAACCTAAGCTTTCACTAACTAAAGCAGGATATGCTTGTTCTCCTTCTTTTAATTCATAACCAAATGTAATACTATCTCCTAAAAAAACAGCTGTTTGATTCTGATATAATGCACACATATATGTAGCTCCTTTCTTTTGTATACCGATTACTAATATAGCAAAGGTATTTATAAGAAAGATAGCTTACTAAGCATTTGAAAAAGGATTTCTATAATAAAGTGCTTTGTTATAAAGGAAATAGATAAGCAAATGGATCATCTGGTTTAGAGTTCTTCTTTTCTATATCTGATACTTTATCTGTTGCTGCATAACTAGCACTGAGTAAAATGAAAATACATAATAATATCCATAGAAGTAATCCTGAAATGAGTAACATAATACTCCCTTCTTTCTATTTTGATTGTCTTTTTTGGATGGCTATATTAACAGATTCAGAGCTTAATAGCATCGCTACTATAAAAATTAGCACGACAACAGGAAATAGCTGAATACTCCATTGAGAAGCTAAAATACCAAACAGCGGTGGCAAAAAGGTGGTACCTGTATAAGCGACAGCCATCTGGTAACCGATCAATTTAGCCGAATTGGCTTTGCCAAAGCGATGTGGCGTTTCATGGATTAATCCTGGATATACCGGTGCAAACCCTACACCAATCAGAATCAGTCCGATCATACTAGCGATGTCTGGTAAAGGAAGTAACATAATTACGCCTCCACTAACCGCTATAATCTGACCTGCCAAAATCAAAATACGGTTATTGACTTTGAGCGTGATAAATCCTGTAATCAATCGACCAACTGTAATTCCACCATAATATAAAGACACCCATAGAGCGGCTGTCTCAGCAGTCATGCCTTTTGCACCTACCAGATAACTAGCACCCCATAATCCTACAGTGGATTCTACTCCGCAGTAGAATAGGAATGCGATTAGAGTCATTTTGACGCCTTTGATACGGATTGGATGAACTTTTTTCACATTCGAATCTGTAGACGTATCAGATATGGATGATAATGGATCAGATATATCAGTAGCTTCAGCTTTAGATTGCTGAAGATCGGCTACTTTTTTCCAGAGCGGTAATGTCACCAGTAAAATAAGTACCAATCCCCACTGAATCATAGAAACGGTTGAATAGCCTTCACGCCACGATCCATGTTGAGCAATAAAGTAAGACATAATGATTGGACCTGTCATAGCGCCCACTCCCCAGAAGCAGTGCAACCAGCTCATATGATGAGCTTTGTAATGATTGGCTACATAATGATTAAGTCCAGCATCTACCGCTCCTGCACCAAGCCCTAGCGGAATCGCTAATAGAGCTAACCATAACAATGAAGGGGCAAATGAAAATCCAAGCAAAGCACCAGCAGTTAAGGCACAGCTAAATAATGTAAGCTTACCTGTTCCCCATTTCTGAATAATGGTTCCACTTACTAGGCTGGATACAATTGTACCTGCGGCAATAATCATCGATAACAGACCCGCAGATTCAAGGGAAGCACCAATTTGTGGATGCATGACTGGCCATGCTGAACCAAGCAGTGCATCTGGAATCCCCAGACTGATAAAAGCAAGATAAATAATAATCAAAAACCAAGTAGCCATAACGATAGAATCCCTCCGAATTTACTATTTACATTTAAATAAACCAACTTAATAAAGATTATTTATTAAGTATGCAATAGAGAACATTGCCTGTCAATATGATTATAAACTATTTACAAAAAATACTCCCATTATACAATGAGAGCACTTAAATATTAGGAATATGTGAAAGAAAAGGTTCTAACGCTTTGAGGGTTAACCATTTCATCCCTACTTCAAAATCTTGAAGAAAAGAATCCAGAAAAATTAATTCAGGATATGAAGGCATCAAGCGCTTGACTTGATAAGTTTCCCAATACGGATGCCACTCTTCTTCCTCAATATAACTTTGATACATAATAATCTGTTGTGGTGCTAGAATCGCATTCGTTGTCTGTACCAATTGACACAGCGTTTCGATAAATGTATCTTTGCTCAGATTGCTTTCCCAATCAATATCGATCGGCAAAAATTTGATTTCCCCTGCCATGCCATGTTTTCCTTTGATCAATTGTCCATTCAGATGGATACCCATACCCGGACAATATTTTTCTGGAAAATACATGCCAACTATACATTGCTCTTGTGGAGAATCTTGTTTTACATAATATCCAGTGATTGCGGCATTAATATCATTTTCCAACACAACAGGAATCCCAAAATGAGATTGGATATCTTCACTCATTCGTACACCTTGCAAGTTCGGATGACTACTTACAATAATCTGTCCGTCGATCGCTTGACCGGGAATACCGACACCAATCACTTTAATTGCTGGATAACGATCAAGATAATAAGCGATCATTTCATAAAAGCTAGTACGTTCAAAGATCGGCATATGATATTCTTGTTTCTCCAAAATATCTTCTCGCAAATTGATAACGCTGGCTGAAATAGTATCTTTGCCTTGCTTCACGTTCATATAGATCACTAATGCCATACTGAAATCATAATTATAACGATACGTTAAAGCAGGTCGTCCACCATTAGAAGGAATCATTTTATCTTCAGCAATCTCACCTTGCTCTACCAAATCTCTAATCAGCGAGTTGATCGTTACTACACTCAATTGAGTCAATTCAGCGATTTGCGGTTTGGTGCCTACTTCGATATCTTTCATTACCCGGCGCACATTGCTTAGATTAATTTCTTTGATTAAATGTGTACTTATCTTTTTCATAATAACCTTTCCTGACATATAATAAATAGGGTTTATTTAGTATGTGTGAAATCCTATAGACTTGTCAAGAAAAGCAGTAGTGATCGAGATCAATAGTTATGTGAGCCGTATCTGCAAGTATAATTCAGATCATTATATAAGATCGTTATACTACTATTTTGACACCGAATCCGATAAGCGCAAGCCCGTAAATTTTTGAGAAATAAGCTGAACGTTAGGTTTTTGCATAGAGGTTGAACATGTTGCAGTAACCACACCAGTACGACAAACCAGAGCACTGCAATGGAAGTAAGAATCAATTCTAAATACAGTAATTGCGTATGAATATGATCCTGTTTATTGATAAATTCAGGGATAAATGTAACCTATACGCCATTAACCTGTCGTTAAACCATACATTTTGCAAGCTTCTTCCAATCCACCGACAAAATACGTTTCTGAAGTGGTAAATGCCCATTCTCCATCAATTTTGCGGAATTGACCTAATACTAACGTATCGCACACCGTACTCGGCATATATTCGAAAGTATGATACAAATTCAATTCATTATCTATTGTTAATTCGACTTTTTGCTTGTACGCATCCAGTGAACCTACAATAACAATCTTCTCACAATAAGTCGGCAAGCTGGATAGATCAATATACATCATTTTTTCCCATGCTGTATCATTAATCAATCGTATACACCCACTTGGATGATCGGTCTGATTATAGAAAATAAGATCTTCATCACTTTCACATTGGTCAGATCCATTCACTAGAAAAGCAGAGATATCAATATCGATTTCATCTTCTGCATCTTTTTTGGAAAGTTTGAGCTTAAGCTCATTTTCATCAGAGACACCGATACGTGAGCGTAGGCGATCTTCCACTTTGGCTAACTGCATTTTGTCCCATATTTCTACATCTAACTGTTCTGCTAATTGCAGAGCGGCACGACTAAAGTAGTTGGTGGCTACTACCATATATTTATCACAATTGTACATACGTGCACCTGCATAGACTTCTTGTACCGCTTTGATCGGTACGACATTACTAAAACATTTTAACTGCACAGCTTTGCGTACTCCACCTTTGATAGCGATTAGGTCTACACCATAATCCGGTGCATATGGATCGCTGGTAGGCACTTCTACTTCATAACCCAATTTGGTAAACAAATCCTGCATATGATACTCAAACGTTTTCCCATTTAGAGCGATATCTTCTAAGACTTCAGCTGTAAAATTATACGTATCTGTTAGATCAGGGATTCCATAGTTTGCACCGATTTTTTCCATGCCTGCATTATAACCATTCCCAATCGCATTAAAGCGCCATTCTTGCTTGTAATAATACAATGCTCCTAATTCCAGAGCAGTATTCGATGCACAGGTCTCCATATCGATCTGAAAACGAATCAATTCACGATTATCGTAAGTAAGCACCCGAATATACAATTGTTCAGGCGTGCCATCAGGCATAACTAGCGTAAATAGAATCTTATCTTGCCCTGCTTGTTCTATTGCAGATAGATTAACTGTATATTGCTCCATATCTTCTGTCGGTAGTTCTCGACCATCTACATGCGTCATACCAATCGTTGATTTGTTACCGAAAAAAGCGATATTTTCTGCATCTGCTAATTGATTATTGGTAAGCAACATCGCAGCGCTTAGACATTCCCCTTCTACTGTTTTCCAACCTATGCCTACTTTTAGATTGGTTTGTTCTACTTTAGACTTGGAGCCTTTGATTACATGTTGCGAATCCGCCGTATTTTCAATCTGACTGATTCGTACTCGTCCATGCATCGGTAGATCGGTTTTGTTCACATACTGAGCAAATTTATTCAGCAATTTGCGATACAATACAGATGTGGCTAGACTGGATATTTTGGGAATATGGGTCAGTATAATATTTTTAGGTGGCTTAGTAGCACAGCGTAACGGCGAACCTTTGATCGAGACAAAATTCCAGAACATATGCGGGGCATTCATCGACTGAATCACTCGTGTATAAGGTGTAACTTCTTCGTCTGTGAACCAGATAATATGAGTTAATTCGCTGGTATGAAATAGTTCTGCAAATAAATCTATTTTTTCTCCGCGTAATGCGTCTTTGCCGTAAATCTGTGTTTTCATATATTGGGAAGCCGTATGCTCTGTAAAATCAGGCAATTGATAAAAAGATCCTTCGATCTGTGCCACGACTTGAATCTCACCAAACATAGATAATGGAGAAAGCTTGGTCAATACCGATTGCATATTATTACGTTTCATATATCGTTGTAAGCCGTCGGCTGTATTAATGATAAATATGTACCTCATTTTGGAACCATCGACATCCTGGCGGTTAAGGTAAGACTGATATGATGCTCTATAGTTAGTCGTCGAACTCATGTGAAAACTCCTTTAGTGAAAAAGATAGAAAAAAAGATAGAAACGATATTTAGGTGATCTAATAATCATTTATATTATTCTAACTTTACCTCTTTTTTCCTAAGAAGGAAATGAAATATTTTATGGTGATTAGTACATCGTGCTTTGGGTCTAATATAATGAGGAGAGCGATATCGTGGAAGGAGAAAAAGAATGACATCATTAAAATGGGTTACTACATCAATCTGGGATGAATCATTATGGCAAAAGATTCAACCTATTTATGAAGAAGCATTTCCACATGGAGCCAAGCCTAAGCGAATTTTGCGGATCATGCTTGAACAGAAAAATTCATTTATTCATGCCTTATTTGATCAAGAGCAGGTTATCGCTATGGCTATTACCGGTCTGGTGGGTTCTGCTGCTGCATCTATATTAATTATTGATTATATGGCTGTGCATCAGGACTGGCGGGATCAAGGAATAGGTCTATCTTTTTTGGAGCAAATCAAACAGTGGGCTATCGATGAACATGGTATCGCTGCTATTGTGATCGAGGTAGAAGCAGAGGATACTCCGCTCAATCGAAGTCGATTATTATTTTGGGAAAAGTGCGGGTTTATAGCGACTTCTTATGTACATCAATATATCTGGGTTCCAGAACCTTATCGGGCAATGGTATTGCCGTTACAGACTGATTTTGCTGTAACCGATCAAGGCGAATCGTTGTTTCGTTATATTACTTCTTTCCATGAAAAAGCCTACCGTAAAAGGTAGGCTTTATTGGTTATCTATCAAGTTATAGAATGGGATGACACTACATATTTAGTCAATATTGTTGTTGTACTTTAACGTAGTAGATAGATACGTTCGGCTATTGTTTTACCTTTATAGCGCAGGAGCTGTGAAAGAACGTCCGGCAAACTCTGTATCCATCATATAAAAAGCATTACTATCTTGCTCAATACGACGTAACTTTTGAATCAGATTATCGAATAAAGACTCTTCTTCAACTTGTTCGTCGATAAACCATTTTAAGAAATAGATCGTTGCATGCTCACGCTCATTAAGCGCCAGATCTGCAAGATGATAGAATTTTTCTGTATTTCTTTTCTCATGTGCATATCCATGTTCAAAAACATCAAGCATAGATGTATATTCATTCGTAGGCTCTGGCATAGCTGTCAGTGTAGCACGATAACCACGATCATTTAGAAATTTGTAGATTTTCATTGCATGGAAACGTTCCTCTTCTGCTTGTACAATAAAGAAATTTGCAAATCCATCCAGACTTTCTCCTGAACAGTATGCCGCCATCGCCATATACGTATGTGCAGAGTAAAATTCAAAATTCATTTGTTCATTTAGTGCATGTACTAATTCAGTAGCCATAATCCGAACACCTCAACCTCTATGTAATATGAATTGATTATAACACACAATTGACGCACTAATTTTGAATATCCAGTGACACCAAATTGTGACGAAATTGGGTGTGGTAGAAATTCTTATTATAAGCCCTTATATGATCTACAGCAAAGTAACTAAAAAAACAGGATCATTTGCACCAAAGTATGCAGATGATCCTGTCTGTATGTGTTATGCTTTGCAATAATTACCGATTAGACGATTGAAGCAATCTTGGATTTTCTACTGTATTTGCAGAATACGTCGATGGAGCACTTTCCAAAGTTGGCTCTTCTTTCATCGAAAAAAGGGCTTTTACTTCATTCAGACATAGCTTGAATGAGTTACCGATTTCTTTGGTATTTTGCCCTGCACCTTTAATCGTAGCCATAGCTACTTTCAAATCGGCTGACTTCTGCCCTGCTTGTTCTTTAATACGATCAACATTTTTCTTTACGCCATCGACATCTTTTTTGACATCATCTAATGTCAATTTAATCTGATCTGCTGTGCTTTTGCACTTATCAATACTTTTTTTGATATCTTTAATCGGGTTACCCATAGGAATGCCTCCTTGTGTCTTTCTTAATGTTCTCATACTCTCTATTACCCAAAATGACCAACTTAACGTAAAAGATTACTTTTTGCTAAATCAATAATCTCATCGCCACGTCCATTTAAGATAGCTTTCATGCTCCATACTGTAAATCCTTCTGCTTGTTTGAGAGTGATTTTCGGTGGCATGGATAGTTCTTGACGGTTAATAACCACATCAAGCAATACAGGTCCATCATGAGCGAGCATGCGTTCAATAGCAGAAGGCAAATCAGCCGGATCTTCTACTCGAATTCCCATAATGCCCAGTGCATTAGCTACAGCAGCAAAGTCAGGATTAACCAGCGAAGTCCCTGTTTCAAGGAACCCAGCGGCTTTCATTTCCAGTTCAACGAATCCTAGTGCTCCATTGTTAAATACAACCGTTTTGATCGGCAATTGGTGTTGTTTTAACGTTAATAGATCGCCCATTAGCATTGATAGTCCACCATCACCGGATAAAGAGATCACCTGACGCTCTGGAGCGGTTGCTTGTGCTCCAATCGCTTGTGGAAGAGCATTAGCCATCGTTCCATGATTAAATGAGCCTAGAAGACGACGTTGACCGTTCATTTGCAAATAACGAGCTGCCCATACAGTCGGTGTTCCAACGTCTGCTGTAAAGATCGCATCTGCTGTAGCTGCATCGCTTAACAATTTCATTAAATATTGTGGATGAATCGGAGTATGCCCTGGTTTGCCGACAGCCAGTTCATCTAACCCTTCGCGTACTTTAGTGTAACGATCTACACATTTCTGCAAATGGTTTGAATCATGTTCTGTTGTAAGTAAAGGTAATAGTTGTTCTATCGTATGTTTGACATCTCCACATAATCCGTAGTTCACATTGGTGCGTCTTCCGATATGGGAAGGATCGATATCTACTTGCAAAATAATCGCTTTTTCAGGGTAAAATTGACGATACGGGAAATCAGTACCTAGCATGAGCAGTACATCACAGTCCATCATCGTATGATAACCGGATGAATACCCGATCAATCCCGATAGACCTGCAAAATAAGGATTATTGTACTCTAAATGTTCTTTTCCTCTAAGTGCTGTGACCATTGGAGATTGAAGACGCTCTGCTAATTGCATCACTTCTGCATGTGCTCCTTTGCAACCTGCACCACATAAAAGGCTGATTTTTTTACCTTCGTTTAAGTAAGTAGCCAGCTTTTGCAATTCATCGACTGAAGGATGAACGACTGGACGAGTAACATGAGCCGGAATGTCGGATACCGGGTGTTTTCCCGATTCTAGAGCAGCAATATCTCCTGGTAAAATAATAACAGATACTGTCGATTGAGCAATCGCTGTCTGAATTGCCATATTGATCGTACGTGGCATTTGCTTCTCTGTCATAATCGTTTCGCAAAAAGAACTACATTCTTGAAAGATCTGTTCAGGATGAGTCGCTTGAAAATAGCTACTTCCAATCTCATCACTTGGAATATGAGCAGCAATCGCTAATACAGGCACACGATTACGATAACAATCATACAGTCCATTAATCAAATGCAGATTTCCCGGTCCACTACTTCCTGCACATACAGCAATACTGCCTTCTAATTCTGCTTCTGCACCTGCGGCAAATGCAGCCACTTCTTCATGACGAACATGTATCCATTCTATTTTGCCAGATCGACGTACAGAGTCCATAACTGCATTCAGTGAATCCCCTACAATTCCGTAAATGCGTTTAACACCTGAGTTAATTAATGTTTCTACAACGGAATCTGCAATATTTTTTTTCATACACAGTCACCTTCTCTTTTCCTATAGTCTATGTTTTATTTGTTCTTTCGACATAATTCATTCTTTACCCGCAGATAAGGTATTCTCAAACAATATGTAAATATATACAAAAACCCTCTACCAGATAAATAGGTAGAGGGCTCTTATCAATAAAGAATATATGCTACGATATCCGATAATTACAGATCAAAATATTACATATCCTTTTGTCATCCAAATGGATAGTTATCCAATCTTAATCTTCGAACTCTACGTTGTGATAGACCTGTTGTACATCTTCCAAATCTTCAAGTGCATCAATCAATTTCTCAAATTGTGCATATGTCGCTTCATCAGGAAGAGTCAGGTAGTTTTGTGGTAACATCGTCAATTCAGCAACCGTAAATTCAGTTACACCTGCTTCTTTGAACGCTTCTTGTACCGCATGGAATTGATCAGGTTCTGCATAAACGATTACCGCTTCATCTTCTTCAAGAATATCGCGTGCGTCTACATCAGCTTCCATCAGAATTTCCAATACTTCATCAGCCGTTTTGCCAGTGATTCCGATAACAGCTGTAGAATCGAACATGTAAGCTACAGAACCAGCTACACCCATATTACCGCCATTTTTGTTAAAAGCAGAACGAACTTCTGGTGCAGTACGGTTTACGTTATTGGTTAACGCATCTACGATAATCATCGAACCGTTTGGACCAAAGCCTTCATAACGAAGTTCAGCATATTGCTCATCTCCGCTACCTTTTGCTTTTTCAAGTGCACGATCAATAATTGCTTTAGGTACGTTATATGTTTTTGCGCGTTCTACAACGACTTTCAAAGCACGGTTAGATTCCGGATCTGGATCGCCTTTTTTCGCAGCTACATAAATTTCAACTCCAAATTTAGCGTATACACGACTTGTGTTAGCATCTTTTGAAGCTTTTTTTTCTTTAATATTATTCCATTTACGGCCCATAGTTATCCCGCTCTCTTTCTAATATTAAATCTATATAATCAGTCAGTGTCTAATTATACTCGTAAAAAGATGCGTGAACAAGTTCATTCCTGCTGTTTTTGTTCATTTTGGTTCATAATAACGTATACGATGAAGTAATCGCTTGATGATAATAGTACTCTTTGCACATATCTATTTGTTTTACAGAAGGAATGTTTTATCAGGTTAACTTGATAAATGTGATAATCGACATGGGTTATTCTATTCTTCTGGATCATATACAAATGCAAACTAGATCGCACACAAAACGCAAAAAAGCACTACGATATAGATAGTGATATCTATACTGTAGCGCCTGCTTAGATGACATGTATTTACGTTGCTTTTATAATCATATGAATAGAATCGCTTATGACTATGCAAAACGATATTTATGTACCTACTTAAAATCAAGCATCATTTACAACGATCCACCTGTTTTGAACTTGCGGATATTGACGATAATATTATAGATGGTGCCTACAATATACACAGCAAGTAATACATAAGCGATCAGATTGGCTCCAGAAGACTTAACATAGATCAGTAGATAAAGAGCAACAAAAAGAAATTCAGTATTGATAAATACAAACAACAGCTTTTTAGCGATTTCTTCCGGTGTGAAAGCAAGAATAGCATTATTTTCGACCACAGTCTCACTTTGCGTACGCTTTTTACTCAAGCTCATCCAGCGTAATCCGGTGATGATAATTCCTACAGCAATCAAACCAATCACTATCAATAAAGCAATCTCCAGCTTGTTCATTTGATTCTCCTTTGAAGTAAATAAAAAGTAGGTGATCTTCTTTTTTTCCAAATAATGATAGACTTCGTTTTACATTATACAATAACTTTTATATCAATATATACATTTAAAAATAATCAACAAAAAAAGAGTGCTTGAGAGCACTCTTTTGCAATCTATACGTACAGTTACTGATCTTAAAATACTTTTGTTGTCCAATCTTCACAGTTCCAAGTCTCTGTCACAATATCACGATAAAATTCAGGTTCGTGAGAGATCATCAAGATACTACCTTTGTATGCTTGAAGTGCGCGTTTTAGTTCGTCTTTGGCATCGACATCCAAATGGTTCGTCGGCTCATCGAGTACCAGAATATTGGTTTCACGATTAATTAATTTACATAGACGTACTTTTGCTTTTTCGCCACCGCTGAGAACAGCGATTTTACTTTCGATATGTTTGGTCGTTAGACCACATTTCGCCAGTGCAGCACGAACTTCAAATTGGGAATATGAAGGGAACTCTTTCCATATTTCTTCGATACAAGAATTGTAGTTATCGCCTTTCATTTCTTGTTCAAAGTAACCGATTTGCTGATGTTCTCCACGTTGTACTGTACCCGAAATAGCTTGAATTTCGCCCAAAATACTACGTAGCAAGGTCGTTTTACCGATACCATTCGCACCAACTAACGCGATTTTTTGACCGCGTTCCATTTTGAGATCAAGCGGTCTGGACAATGGCTCATCATAACCAATAATCAAATTGTTCGTTTCAAAAATCAATTTACCTGCGGTACGACCGACTTTGAAGTTGAATTGTGGCTTCGGACGTTCCTGCGCAAGTTCGATCACATCCATTTTATCCAGCTTCTTCTGACGGGACATCGCCATATTACGAGTCGCTACACTCGCTTTGTTACGTGCAACAAAATCTTTCAATTGTGAAATCTCTTGCTGTTGACGTTTGAAAGCTGATTCTAACTGTTGCTTTTTCATTTCGTAGACTTCTTGGAAATAATCATAGTCGCCAACATAACGGCTTAATTCTTGATTTTCCATATGATAAATAATATTGATTACACTGTTCAAGAATGGAATATCATGCGAGATTAGAATAAACGCATTTTCATAATCAATCAAATAGCGCTTCAACCATTCAATATGCACTTCATCCAGATAGTTGGTCGGCTCATCTAGCAAAAGAATATCCGGTTTTTCAAGTAGCAATTTGGCAAGTAACACTTTGGTACGTTGACCACCACTCAGATCGTTTACGTCTTTGTCCAGACCGATATCGGTTAATCCCAGACCACGCGCTGTCTCATCGACTTTGGCATCGATCAAGTAAAAATCTTGGTTGGTTAATGTATCTTGAATCGTACCTACTTGCTCTAGCAATTCTTCTAATTCTTCAGGAGTCACATCTCCCATTTTGCCGTACATATCATTCATTTCTTGCTCCATATCAAGCAAGTACTGGAAAGCTCCTTTTAATACATCACGAATACTCATGCCTTTATCCAGCACAGCATGTTGATCCAAATAACCAACACGTACACGCTTCGACCATTCTACTTTACCTTCGTCTGGTTGTAATTTACCTGTAACGATATTCATAAAAGTAGACTTACCTTCACCATTCGCTCCGATTAAGCCAATATGTTCGCCTTTTAACAGACGGAACGATACATCTTTAAAAATAGCACGATCACCAAATCCGTGACTTAACTTCTCTACATTCAATATACTCATGGTTGATATAACACCTTTTCTGTTAGACTTTTTTCCTCGTTTTATTATAGGGGGAAATCGCTAACAACTCAACGGAATAATCTCATGATGGACGAATAATGAATAAGAATATACAAAAAAATCCTTTACAGCATCAACGGCACTGTAAAGGATTTTTGAACAATCATATCAATCTACTCTTCTATACTAAGCATTAAGCATGAAATTGCATACCATCTAATACTTCTGCTACATACCCTGCACGAATCACAAAATCACCGAAATGTTCGCCTGCGATCCGTTCTTTGGCATATTGATTGACCATCGGACGTAGTGAATTTAGAATCTCTTCTTCGCCAATATTTTCTTTGTATAGCTTGTTCAGGCGATGCCCTGTAAAGCTACCACCTAGATACATATTGTATTTACCTGGAGCTTTACCGATAAATGAAATCTCAGCCAGTGCCGGACGTGCACAACCATTCGGGCAACCGGTCATCCGAATCACGATATCTTCATCGCGCAGACCTGCTTCTTCTAAGATTGGTTCGATTTTGTCGATCAATTCAGGTAAATAACGCTCAGCTTCTGCCATCGCCATTCCACATGTTGGTAATGATACACAAGCCATCGAATTACGACGAAGCGCTGAATAATGAGCACCTGCGGTTAATTGATAACGCTCAATCAGTTCTTCAATCTTTTTCTTTTTGCGACTGCTTACATTACCGATAATTAGATTTTGATTGGCTGTTAGACGGAAGTCACCATCGTGAATTTTGGCAATTTCACGCAAGCCTGTCATCAACTGATAATCACCATCATCCATAATACGTCCATTTTGGATAAATAAAGTTAAGTGGGATCTACCATTGTTCCCTTTCACCCAACCATAACGATCTCCATTATGGTCAAAATGGAATGGACGCGCACCCTGTAACTGCCAGCCTAGACGTTCGTGCAATTCATCCACGAACCACTGTAGTCCGCGATCATCTATAGTGTATTTGAAGCGAGCATGCTTACGTACAGCACGATCACCATAATCACGTTGAATGGTAACTGTTTTCTCAGCAACATCAATCATTTGCTCTGGTGTACAGAAGCCGATTACTTTAGACACTTGCGGATAGGTTTTGTCATCTCCGTGTGTCATTCCCATACCGCCACCAACCGAAACGTTAAATCCGAGCAGGACATCATTTTCGACCACAGCGATAAACCCTAAATCTTGTGAAAATACATCGACATCATTAGAAGGCGGAACTGCAATCCCAATCTTGAACTTACGCGGCAAATAGACTGCGCCGTAGATCGGTTCTGGATCTACTTCATTGCTGTCGATAATCTTTTCTTCATCTAACCAGATTTCGTGGTAGGCTCTTGTTTTGGGATCTAAATGTTCACTCACTTTGCAAGCCCATTCATACACTTGAGCATGAACATCTGATTGATATGGATTCGGATTGCACATTACATTACGGTTCACGTCACCACAAGCCGCAAGTGTGCTTAGTAGCGATTCATTCACTTCACGAATCGTATTTTTGAGATTCCATTTCAGCACTCCATGCAATTGGAATGATTGACGGGTCGTTAAGCGAATCGTATCGTTGCCGTATTTATGAGAAATGCTGTCCATCATCAGCCATTGTGCAGGAGTGACTACACCACCAGAAGCACGCACACGTAGCATAAATTGATACGCAGGTTCTAACTTTTGCTTATTACGTTCGGTACGCAGATCACGATCATCTTGCATATAGCTACCATGATGCTTCATCAGACGGTTATCGTCTTCTGGAATTGAACCGGTAATTGGATCTTTCAATGTTTCTTCTAAGCTACCTCGTAAATAATTACTATTGCGTTTAATATCCTCAACATCGCTATGTGCTCGATCATGCGGAGGATATGGTTTTTCTTTTTCTAGATTCCCCATCTAACTGTCTCCTCTCGATATCTACAGAATGATTGACGTTCAACCGTTTGGAACCTTGAACGTTTAATACACATCCCGTTGATAACGTTTTTCCTGTTGCATACATGTTAAATATTCAGTCGCTTCTTCAGGGCTTAATTGACCTTCTTGAGCGATAATTTTTTCTAGGGTCAAATGGACGTCGTTCGCCATCTGTTTCTCGTCACCACACACATAGATAGCTGCTCCTTCTTGAAGCCACTCGAACAACTCTTTACTACGTTCTAACATACGGTGTTGTACATATACTTTCTCTGACGTATCGCGTGAAAAAGCAACATCCATTCGTGTTAATACACCATCTTTAAGCCAGCGTTGCCATTCGGTCTGATACAAGAAATCGGTCGCAAAATGCTGATCTCCATAGAACAACCATGATTTACCGGAAGCTCCTGTTTCTTCACGCTCACCGACAAATGCTCTAAAAGGAGCGACTCCTGTACCCGGCCCAATCATAATAATCGGTGTATCTGGATTCTCTGGCAGACGGAAATTATCGTTATGTTGAATATAGACCGGCAATGTATCACCAGCTTCCAGACGTTCTGCTAAATGTATAGAACATACTCCATACCGTTCACGACCCCGCGCTTCATAGCGTACAGCACGTACAGTCACATGAACTTCTTCTGGAAAAGCTTGCGGGCTACTTGCAATTGAATACAATCGTGCAGGAATTTTGCGTAATACCGATGTGAAATCTTGTGCAGATACACCTGCAAATGAATGATCTTGTATCAGATCAAGCAGATCGATGCCATTGATATAAGTACGTAGTTCTTGTTCACGACCAGATGCTACTAATGCTTTCAATTCATCACTTGTAGACAACGCTGCTAATTGCTGCACAATCGGCTTCGTAACGGTTGTAATCTCATAATGATGAAGCAAAGCTTCGTGTAGAGAAGCTTGATCTCCATGCTTGCTGATCGTAACTACTTCATCGCTATTCCAGTTCATCGCAGAGATAATGTCACTTACCAGTTGCGGATGGTTCTGCGGATACACACCCAGACTATCACCAGGTTGGTATTCTAAGTTAGAACTTTCTAATGAAAGTTCTATATGACGGGTCTCCCGACTGGAACCACGTCCGTTAAGATTTAAATTTTCGAGCACTTCTGCTTGAAAAGGATTGGTACGTGTATATTCAGACTCTAATGTTGCACTAGCAGTCGCCGAAGAATTTACAACTACAGCAGGGCTAGACGTCTCCGTAGATTGCGTCAAAGCTGTCAGTACATCGTTCATCCATGCTGTCGCCGGTTCTTCAAAATCTACATCGCAATCTACGCGTGGTACAAGACGTTCTGCACCCAGTTCTTCTAAGCGTTTATCGAAATCTTTTCCGGTCTGGCAAAAGAATTCGTAAGATGTATCGCCCAATCCAAGCACTGCAAAGCGTGCATGATCTAATTGAGGCGCTCTTTTACTATGCACAAATTCAAAAAAAGGAATCGCATTATCCGGCGGATCTCCTTCTCCTTGTGTACTTACCACGATCAGCAGATTTTCTACTTTTTTCAACTGATTAGTCTTAAAATCACCCATCGATGAAAGTGTAATCTGAAAATCTTGCTCTTCTAATTTTTTCGCCATTTTTTTGGCTAAGCCATTACTATTTCCGGTCTGTGATCCAAAAAGGATTGTAACGTCTTTGGAAAGGGTTACGGTTGCTTGTCCATTGCTTGTTTCTACTGGCGCAGCAACAGCGTTTGCTGTTGTCGGACCTGCCGCTGATTCAGGCAATGCTGCAATATATCCACTAAGCCAAATACGTTGTGTTGTATTAAGTGTAGGCAGAAGACGATTAAGCAGATCGACCTGCTCTTGATTAAAAGGACTATTCATCACTTGAAGTTCCAACAATATCCACCCCATCTGTAGCATCCTGCGATACTAATTCCTAGTATTGTGATCAGAATTAATTTACTCCTTTGAACTTATCATAGTGCGATGTAACGGTCAATTCACTACCAATCAGAATGCCTTATAGTACTTATCAGTTCTGCTGATAAACGTATAGCAATAATTCTTCACTATACATCTAAATTAACGAACAAGATGAAGTTGTTGCTGTGCAAATTCATAAAATGCGTTAAGATCGGCTTCCGAAGTAAAGGTAGCTTGCGCTGAAAGATCACTTCCTCCGCCTTTTCCATGAAAAGTAGCTAGATATTCTTTGAAAAAAGCACCGCATTTTAAATGAGGATGACCGTTTTGAGCTAAAAAGACTTTGTATTCGCTTAATGTTGCGAACAGCACTGTCACTTCTTGCTCGGCGATCAGCGTAGCGGCGATCCGTTGTAAGTCTGATAATGTTTTATGTTCAAATATATGTGTTATCTGTTGATTTTGCATCTGAGATAATAATTGATTGGATTCATAAGTATCGTTAGCTTTACGCAATTGTTCTAATTCAGCTTTCAGTTGTTGTTGGTCTTCTTCCCATTTGCCAAAGCGTTCTAAAATATCTTTGCGACCTGTATTGAATTTGGTAGCAAGCGTATTCAAAATATGCAGACTGTCGTTATAATCAGCAAGTGCACGAGCACCACATTTGAAATAGATACGGATACTGCCTTTTTGCTTTTCAGCTTTGAACAATTTGATAAGTCCAATCTGTCCGGTACGTGATACATGCGTTCCTCCGCAAGTATTGTATTCGACGTCTTCTATTTCGACGATGCGGATATCCTCAGTCACTTTCGGCATTTTCACTACAGGTAATTGAGCTAATTGCTCTGCATTGACAAAATAACTGCTGACAGCTAGATTATCGTAAATTCGCTGATTGACTGCTTGTTCAAGTGTAGCTAATTCAGTGTCATTCATCGATTTACGATCAATATCGATCGTGACCATATCTTGCCCTAAATGAAAACTGAGTGTAGGTGCATCGAACAATTGTAATGCTGTAGCCGACAATAAATGTTGTCCGGTATGGTGCTGCATATGATCCAATCGACGTTCCCAGTTCAATTCACATTGTGCTTCATTATCATTTGGTAATTGGGATACTTGATGCCAGATATACTCATCTTCTTTGACAACATCTAACACATCGATCTCATTGATCGTCCCTGTATCACAAGGCTGTCCTCCACCATGCGGATAAAAAGCAGTCTCTTCTAGCCGAACAAAGTACTGATTATTTTGTTCACGACGTTCTACAATCGTTGTTGTCCATTCTCGCAAAAATGAATCGTTATAATATAAAATAACTGACATAATCATTTCCTTTCTTTATCCAATGTATACGTTCTAATTCACACTTTATTATCATATCTTCCTTATACATCAGTCGTCTAGTGAACATGCTTCTGTAATCTGCTTTCAAGCCTAACAAAAAAACGTTAATAAAATACCTGCAACAGAACATTCTACTGCTCTGAATACCGATACTTCACTAACGTTTTATTGATTTACTGGATATGTTTGATCATTTTACTATGCTTGATACCCACTTCTGTAAAAGGTTCTCCAATTGATGAATAATGAAGCTTCTTATAAAAAGGAATAGCATTCTCACGTGCATGTAAAATGATCGTACGATATCCTTTTGCTATAGCGATCTGTTCTGCTAATTCGACTAGCTTTTTGCCAACTTGCTTACCTCGAACAGCTTCACTTACAGCGACTTGCTTCATCTGGATGACTTGCTGATCGATTGGACGCAATAAAAGAACACCTATAGTATCTTGCTCCAGAGTCGCACAGATATGAATATCATTGCCTTCTTCTTGCCAGGGATCATCCCATATACTGAGTCCCAAAGGTTGCCGTAATACTTCGTCACGCAATGCCAGACATGCACGATATTGATCTGTATTCCATTGTATCTGCTGCACGATTATATTTTCCATAGTTCCTCCTGAGGACTGGTTTACCCTGTTTGGCTTTTACTGCGATTAGAACGACTTGGATGATGCTTTAATAATAACTTCATTTTAGGTTCAACTAACCATTTGAATAGAAAACGAATACTGCTAAATGATAACAACATCGTTAATATGATCCCGAAAGGAATTAACAATAACTTTTCGGTCGTCGTTGTAAAATGAGTATAAAAATCACTTGCTGTCAGAACCAACACAATAAATCCATGGAGCAGATATGTATACAGTGTGTTAGTTCCCATTGTTGATATCCAGGGAAGTTGGCGCTCAGGAATTAAGATCATTATCATTCCTCCAATCAACACAGCAGCACCATATACAGCGATCCGATATATACCTGCGCTCCATTCGTCATGTCCTAACGATTCATATGAAAAGCTTCCAAAAAACCATTCTTTCTTGTACTTATATCCATACGAAGAGATCATCACATACGTAAGAATCAATCCAATACTTGAATAGATGCGCATACGGGTTGTACGTAATCGATCAATCCATGATTTATCTAAATAATAACCGATGAGAAAAAATGGAAAAAAGACAAGCGTCCGTGACACACTAGCGTAATATTGCGCGTCATTAGCATATCCTGCTAGTATCGCTATCCCAATTACGATCGGCAAAGCATAACGAATACGAATGATATAAGGCATTGCTACTTTCCACAAAATCATACTAAAAAAGAACCACATCAACCAGTACGGAGTAAAATAAGAAAATTTCAACTCTGCTCGATCATAGATCCAGAAATCAAATAAGGAATATAACGATTCAAATAGCAAATAAGGCACAATTAATCGACTGATCACTTTGTTCAAATAATCACCACTACCAATATTTTTAGCAAAATAACCGGATATCAGTACGAATAGTGGGATATGAAAAGTATAAATCATCAAATAAATCGGTCGTAGTAGCGGATCTTCATTTAACGGCTCGATCAAATGACCGATTACTACTAGCGTAATCAGAAGAAATTTTAAATTATCAAAATAATAATCTCTCGTGTTCATCTCTTTCGCTCCTTTGCCAGAAAACACACTATTGTTCAACATCTGAACAGCAGTCACTTCTGGTTCTGTGCTGAGAGGGCACGTTGTATCATCGTCTCAATATTAATTTCATTGTAAATTTATGCATGTTTTACCCTGCAAATTTATCAATGAATCGTTAACACATTGCGTATGATTATAACAGTGCTTGTATAGCGATGCCACTTTTGCAACCATCGCAGCATATAGAGGGATAGCAAAAAGCTCTGTTCTATATCGAAGCAACAGAGCTTTTGAGTATTATTTTGGGCGGTGTGGAATACGTATTTATACTAATGTTGAGATCGGCTGATATTGGTATACAAAATGATAATGACCGGAGCCGATCGTTATGATGATTGTGCTTTGCATTTCTTGTATATTATGAATACCTTCAATCTCATGTAATGGCTGACCGTTTTCTTGAATAGATGACAATATTGCATGATCCAGTACAATGTCAGCGGTTGTATTAGCAGGAATGATTACTTCTAACTGTCGCTGATCCTCCTGCTCGATCCAGCTAGATTGAATTTTGCCATAAGCAGATTCTAATATAGCACTAGCAGAAGTAATTTCTCCTTCGCCATATCGCGGATAAATTTTACTTTTTTTGTAGGCAGGTATACTTTCGTTCATATCAAGTCCAGCCACATAACGATACAGCCATTCTCCAATAGCCCCATAAGCATAATGATTATACGAGTTCATATCATCCGGCCAGAATGAGCCATCTGTCTTAATACCGTCCCAGTGCTCCCAGATCGTGGTCGCTCCTTTGGAAAGAGGATATAACCAGGATGGATATTGCTCTTGAAGTAATAATTTAATCGCTGTCTCATGATACCCATGATCTGACAAAGCAAAGCATAGATACGGTGTCCCTACAAATCCAGTCGTTAAATGATAATCATTTTTGATCACAAGATTATTCAATTCGGTTGCGGTACGCTGTTGATCACGTTCTTCTAACAAATCAAACATTAACGCTAGCGCATGTGCAGTCTGAGTCGGCGCAGCTAGCCTTCCTGCTGGTGTCACAAATTCATGACGGTATGCCTGAATAATCTGCTCCAGACGCTCACTGTATAATTTCACATCTGCTGCTTGTCCCAATACTACAGCCGTATCCCGTACAATTCGGGTAGAATATGCAAAATAAGAAGTCGCAACCAAATCGACAGGTGTTGCTCCCATATAACTATTTTCTTTAGCATCCAGAGCTAACCAATCTCCAAAATGAAATCCTGTATTCCAGAGATAATGATGACTACCTTGATTGTAAATGTAATCAACCCATGCTTTCATACTGCTATATTGTTCTTGTAATAGGTTCTGATCTCCATAATGTAAATACATAACCCACGGACAGATTACAGCCGCATCTCCCCATGCCGCTGAAGCAGGGAGTTCAGTATCTCCTTTTTCCTCGTCCAGTACACTTAATACATCAGGTACAACAAAAGGCACACTACCATTTGAACGTTGATCTGCACTCAAGTCACGTAACCACTTTTGGAAAAAAGGAGCGATATTGTAGTTGAACGCAGCTGTACGTATAAATACCTGTGCATCCCCTGTCCAACCCAAGCGTTCATCCCGTTGCGGACAATCTGTAGGCACATCAAGGAAATTCCCTCGCTGTCCCCATACAATATTACGCTGTAATTGATTAACCAGCGGATGAGAACATTCAAATGAACCTGCAATCGGCATATCTGAATGCATGACCTCTCCTGCGACCATCTCCAATAGTTGCTGATCGGTAAGGTGATCTAATCCTTCAATCTGGATATAACGGAAGCCTTGAAATGAAAAGCGTGGTGCATGATTAATTTTACGATCTTGTTGATCATTAGCGATATAATGAACAGCTTGCTTGGCAGTTCGCAAATTACCCCGATAAAAGTTCCCTTGTTGATCCAAAATCTCAGCATGATGTATAACATAGTGCGTATTGGCAGGTATTATACCTGTTACACGTATGCGACCGACCATATTTTGCCCCATATCCAATACCGTTTCTCCGGCAGGCGTATGTATCACTTCTACAGGAGTCAGTATTTCTGTAACACGAACCGCCCAATTTTCTTGAACGATCAGATGATCATAAGGCAATTCGGCTACTTTTACCCCTGACCATAAAGAATCATCGTAGCCAGGTTGATCCCAATCTGGTTGTTCTAAGCGAGCATCATAATGTTCTCCATCGTAAATAGATGCTAACGTTATTGGACTAGGTGCACTATGCCATGATGTATCTGTACCGATAATCTCTTCTTTACCATTTTCATAACGAACATGAAGTTGTAACAATAATGCTTTGTGTTCTCCATAATGCTGGCGCTTATTTTCCCAACCGAGACGACCGGTATACCATCCATCGGCTAGACTGATACCGATTGCATTATCTCCTGCTTGCAGATACTTTGTAACATCGTAAGTCTGATATTGGTGACGATGAGTATAACTAGTCCATCCCGGTGTGAACCATTCATCGCCTACACGAGTACCGTTAATAGACAGCTCATATAATCCCGCTGCTGTCGCATAAATACGCGCAGAACTTATATTTTCAGGTAATGTAAATGATTTACGTAATTGAAAAACAGATTCTAACTGCGGGTTATGCCATTCTTCTTCAGGAGTGATCCATTGCGCTTGCCATTCTGTATGCTCTAACAGAGCAGTCTCCCACCACTGTATCTCACTCCATGCTGACGTTCTTCCCTGTTGATCTTGAATCTGTACACGATAATAATAACGCGTGCGAGATTGTAAAGGTGAACCTGCATACTTGACTTGAATCGATTGATCACTAACGACGATTCCTGAATCCCATAGCAGTTGTGTCCAATCCTCACTATCTAATCCAACTTGTATATGATAGCTATACTGCATTGTGGATCGTTGATTAGATTGAATAATCCAGCTAAATTGAGGACGAAGATGATCGCTACCTAACCAGTGAGTACGATATTCACATTGCAGTTGTATCACTTCTAATCCATTATTTGAAACAGAATGATGATCCATACGATACACGCTCCTTCAATCGTTAAGATAGATGCTCATGCTCTCAATAAGCGCACTTGAGATGATTTCTTTTTTATCATACGATAGTTGTAAGCGTTTAAAATGGGCTATTCGGACATATTTAAGTGGTAAATCGGACATTGGGAAGGATGGGAAAATATACGATGACGATCAAACGCAGAATCGATACGCTGATAGGTGATTACTTTTTTACAAAAGACATCCCAATCTATATTAATCGGGTAGCCGAATCGTATGAACTTCATGAACATATGCATGATTTTTTGGAATTGAATTATGTCAGTGAAGGTACAGGCAGTCATGTGATCAATGGCATCTCTTCTCCTGTCAAAAAAGGAGACCTTTTTCTGTTGCCGATGGGCATATCGCATGTATATCGTCCATCACCTGCTAGCGATGCTGATCCGTTGATTGTGTATAATTGTATTTTCGATGCCAATTCGTTATTAGAGGTATTGTCTACGTATCCGGGGAGTGAAGTGATAAAGCCTTTGTTAACTGATCAGCAGTATCGTTATAGTTATGATCGATTTCAAGAATTTCATCGGTTATTTCAACAGGTATACGAAGAGTATCATCGCGAACGGGCAGGCTGGATAACGGCTGTGTATACGTATGTTATTCAAATTTTACTGTTATTACATCGATCAGATACCGAAAGCGAAGTCTTACTACTACCATCTTCTTCTACATGGGAGGATGTTCTACACGAACTTCATACTCATTACCATCAACCGATATCAGTAGCAGAAATTGCCGCCAAAATGAAGATTAGTGTTCGTCAGCTTCATCGGCTATTTGTAAAACATACCGGTTCATCGATGTCTCATTATGTACAGATGTTACGAATTCAAGCAGCTTGTGATCTATTACGTACGACAGATCAGCAAATAACTGCTATTTGCGAGCAAGTCGGCTATCATGATGTATCTTATTTTCATCATTTATTCAAAAGAAAAACCGGCTCTGCTCCGAAAGCATATCGCCGGTTTATTCGTTCTATAGATCATACCCAATAATTAACTATTTACAGTGTTGCGAATCTCTGCCACTTCACTAATAATTTCATAAGAGCGTAGTCTAGCTTGATGATCATATAACATTCCTGTCACAATCAATTCATCGGCTCCTGTATCTGCAATAAATTGTGTTAGTTGTTGTTTTACTTTTTCAGGGCCACCTTTGATTGTCGATCGTAGTTGTTTTTCTACAGCATCTTGTTCATAAGGTGTCCATTTGCTAGACATATCTGTAGGTGGTTGAACTTGACCTGTTTTGCCACGAATAATATTAAGGAATTGCTGTTGCATAGTCGTACCTAACCATTCTGCTTCTTCATCTGTATCAGCAGCGATCGCGTTCACACCGACCATAGCATACGGTTCTTGCAAAATAGCTGAAGGTTGGAAATGATGACGATAGACGGCTAATGCACGCTGTGTATAATCAGGTGAAAAATGACCTGCAAAAGCAAACGGCAATCCTTTTTGACCTGCTAATTGTGCACTAAAGTCACTAGAACCTAATAACCAGATCGGAATACTCAAGCCTTCACCCGGTACAGCACGAATCGGTGCATGATAAGAAGTCGCTGACGCATCGAAAAAGGAAGTTAATTCTTCCAGCAATTCTGGAAAGTCTTCTCCGCTATCCAATTGTCTACGCAAAGCAAGCGTTGTACGACGATCACTACCCGGTGCACGTCCAAGACCTAGATCAATCCGTCCTGGATACATAGATTCAAGCGTACCAAATTGCTCTGCAATCACAAGCGGAGCATGGTTAGGAAGCATAATTCCACCTGAACCAACACGAATTGTTGAAGTTCCAGCCGCTAAATAACCGATCACTACCGAAGTTGCAGAACTCGCAATCCCTGGCATATTATGATGCTCTGCTACCCAGTAACGATTGTATCCCCATTTTTCAGCATGTTGTACCATATCAAGGCTATTTTTAAAAGCATCTGATGCTGTTGCTCCTGCTGTTATCGGTGCAAGATCAAGTATAGATATGGGTATATTTCCTAATTTATTTGTAGAATGTGATGAATCTGATTGTTGGTGTTGTTCAGACATAATGAATACCTCCTTCTTGTTAATTATGGATGGTGTTATGGATTCACTATCTCTATAGTATACACCTAATTGTTATTAATTATAAGTTATTTATTAAAAATAACTAAATATAATTCAATTTATTCTATATTTCGTAATACATCTTCTCCGCATATCACCTGATTACGACCTGCTTTTTTCGCTTCATATAGATGATGGTCTGCTAGAGCCAGTAATTCTGCACTGGATTGAGCTTGATCTGTAATCGTAGAAATACCGATACTCGCTGTCACAGGTAAGTTGCCTGTAATGGGACTCCAATCTGCTGAACGAATCGCTTCACATAACATATTGGCATATACTCTACCTTGCTTGAGATCTGTTTCTGGAAATACAGCTACAAATTCTTCCCCGCCTATACGTGCTACAGCAGCAGTCGAAGGAATCGTAAGCGATAAGATTTTTGCGACATGAACCAGTACAATATCCCCTACTTCATGGGATAATGTATCATTGATTAATTTGAAAAAATCCAGATCGATCATAGCGACAGTCAGAGGTTGCTCCAGTAGAATACAACGCTCTAACAATTTGTTCATATGCACATCCATAAAGCGGCGATTATGCAGACCTGTCAAAGGATCACGTAGTGCCATTTCTTTAAAATACTCGCTATCGCGTTTGGCTTCTTCTGCATCGTATACAATTTGTAAAATGCGTGCCCGGGTCTCGCGCTGAGTAGAACGCAATGTTTCATTTTCTTTAAAAAACAAGCGATGTTCTTCATAAGCTTCTTGATACCGATTAGAAGCGGCATACCATTCTGAACGTTCAAGTCTGACTTTGACACTCAGACGTGCCAGTCCATGTTCTTCCGAGATATGTGCAGCTTCTCGTAGTGTTTTTTCAGACTCTTCTAATTTGCCTTGTAGACGTTGCGCTTTGGCTAGCGTTAACAAACATTCTGGTAAAGTAGCCAGTTCCCCTAACTTACGCGTTCCTACAGGTTCATGAAGCATCGGTTGCAATGTTTTCTCCGCTTCTTCTGGACGACCGGCTTGAATCTCAATCACAGCAATCGTATCTAATTGTTGCGCTTCTAAAGGCACTTTATATTTAACACTTAATTCGCGCATTTGAGCAATTAATTCTAACGTTTCAGGAATATTCTCACGTTCATACTGGGTATATGCCATATTATTTAAAACAAACATCGAAATTTGAAAATCATTCGTAGCGGTTGCAATCTCTAACACTTCTTGAAAACGATGTACCGAATCTTCATATGCCCCTACTTCATCCAGTGTTAATGCAAGCGTCATCAGATGATCTGCACGAATCGGCAGTGAAGTGTCCTCTGGCAAGTATTTAAAAGCAATCACAGCATTTTCTAACGCACTTTCATTATCTCCAATACGTCTATAAAAAGCAGCCAGTAATCGATGACTGCGAGCTAACAAATAATGATGGTTATGATCCAAAGCCCATTTATTGATTTTACGAATTTTGCGTCCGCCTTCAGCAATTTTACCTTGTCTGCCCATAATATCGGCATGGATAAGTTGAGTACGAATAATCAGGTCTTCTACATCAAGAGATTTCGCAATTTCTAGACTTTTACGAACTTCATATACAGAAAGATTGATATTACGGTAAGGCATCATTTCAAGCGTATCTAACATGTTGGCAAAAGAAGCAGGAGTATGCACAACGGATCTATCGCTTAATAAGGATTTGGTATGCAATTCAAGATTGAATGTAGATTTGTCCTGATGGGAAAAATGGGAATGATTATATTTTTCGGACAAAATAGTTCCTCCTTATAGCCTGTCATTATAAGATCATCATGCATAGTTTTTATAAAATGAATCTGTATTGGATAGGTTAGATGTACGCTTTTATAAATATAGATCAATCAATGTATACTTATATTACCATTATGTATATCAAGAAATGAACATTATCTTAGTATCAAGAAAGTAAGTATACTTCATTTCTATATCTAGTCTTTATCTACCTTAGTCTATTCAATATATAAGAAGCAAGATTGATGTGAGCTATTTGTTAGTATTATCATTAAACTTAGCCTAACTTCACTGTTTGGAAGGTCAACAGAACATGTCCTAAACGTTTTAGAGGTTTTTCATTGTAAAGTTTGGTACACTAGAATTAAAAAAATTCTCAGAAAGTGAGAGCACATGAAACGATATTCGCCATACATCGAATTTGATCGCAAGGAATGGGCTTCCTTAAAAGATCACGATACACCATTATCTTTGACCGAGGTTGAATTAGAAAAGCTACGTGGATTAAATGAAAAGGTCTCTCTGCAAGAAGTGGAAGAGGTCTATTTACCACTGACTCATCTGATTCATCTTTACGTGGGTGCTTCTCAACAGCTCCATCAGTTAACCACTTCTTTTTTGCAGAAAAAAGCCCGCAAAACGCCTTATATTATCGGTATTGCTGGTAGTGTAGCGGTTGGAAAAAGCACCACTGCTCGCTTAATCCAGACCCTTCTTACTCGCTGGGATACGCATCGCAAAGTCGATCTGGTCACTACGGACGGCTTTCTATATCCAAATGCTGTGTTAGAGAAAAATGGGATTATGAACCGTAAAGGATTTCCTGAAAGCTATGATATTAAGCGCTTAATTCAGTTTATTGGAGAAGTGAAATCCGGTAAACCGAAAGTAAAAGCACCCAAATATTCACACTTAACGTATGATATTCTTCCTGATGAGGAAAGCGTTATTGATCATCCTGATATTCTAATTGTAGAAGGCATTAATGTACTACAAGTGAAAAAGGATAGTCCCTTATTCGTGAGTGACTTCTTCGACTTCTCGATCTTTATTGATGCAGAAGAGAAAAATATTGCTCGTTGGTATGTAGAACGCTTCCAATTGTTACGTCAGACTGCTTTTCAGAATCCAGATTCGTACTTCCATTCTCGATTTGCTGATCTGTCTGAAGAAGAAGCAACTGTAGTCGCTCATCATACATGGGAATCGATCAACGCCAAAAATCTACATGAAAATATTCTTCCTACCAAAGGACGCGCACAGCTAATTTTGAAAAAGGAAGCCAATCATACGATTCAAAATATTTACTTACGTAAATTATAAATAAAGATATAGTCATGTCTATTGGAGGTGGATAAAATGCAAACGATACTGATCATCGGTTGTATCATGATGGTTCTGGCTGTAGCTCTTGGAGCTTTCGGTGCACATGCGCTCAAAAAGAAGCTCAACGCTGATATGATGAAAGTATACGAAACAGGTGTGCAATACCATATTGCACATGGACTGGGAATGTTGTTGATAGGAACACTTGGACAGAATCTAACCCACTCTACTCTTGCAGTAACCGCAGGTTGGTTGCTTTGTATAGGGATTATTTTATTTTCAGGCAGCTTGTACGTCCTTAGCTTTACCGGTGTTCGTAAATTAGGAGCGATTACTCCTCTAGGCGGACTTGCCTTTATAGCAGGTTGGATTGTATTGTTAGTCGCTGTTGTACAAGGCTAATACAGTAAAGCTTATAGATTCATCTATATTTATCCAATAGAAAAAGCCTTGAACGTGTACACTGTTATGCTAGATGCATACCGTAACGTTCAAGGCTTTTTTTGTATTCATTTATTTGTGCGAAAAATAGATCAAATCGTATTATTTTGTAACTTGTACTGTCATCGTATTACTTTTTGTTGTACCCGAAGCATTAACCAATTCAGTCACATACTCATACGTACCTGCTGGACGATTAGTGATTCCACTGATCGCATGTTGAGCTTGTGGAGTACCTTCTTTTAATGATTGAGTATCGATCAGTGTACCATTCTCATATAAACGGTATTCTGTCGCATTTGTTCCCCACCATAGATTCATGCTTACTTGATAGTTACCGTCTCCATCCCAGTTGTCATTGGACAACACAGGTTGAGCAGGAGAAGCATCCGTTACTTTTACAACTAGAGGCTGGCTTTTTGTTGTACCGAATGAATTGGTTAATTCTAACGTATACGTGTAAGAACCGTTAGCTTTCCCTTTGATATCAGCTTGTACAATCTGTGCATTTGGTGATTGATCGGCAAGCTTACCACTGCTAATCACTTGATCACCTTCATACAATTTGTACGTAGAACCATTATTGCCCCACCACATATTCATAGTGATCGTGTAGTTACCATCTCTAAGCCCTGTATCGTGTCCGTTATTATCTGTTAATACAGGTGTTCCGGGTACATCTGTAGCTAATGGATCAGTAACAGGTGGTTCTGTCGGTTCAGTTGGATCGGTAGGATCTGTAGGAGGTGTGCTCGTAACTGCTGTAATATCTGCTGCACTTCTTGGTTTCAATTGGAATACACCTTTGAAAATAGCTGCTACTCCAGTGATATCTACAAATTGTCCATTTTGATAAGCAAAATCAGCTTGAGTTAATCCTGTACGTGCATCTACACGAGCATGAGTCGTTACAGGTAGATCGCCATATACATTGCCAGTTACATCAAATTCAAAAGAACCTGTAGGTGTAGCGGCAGCAATATTGCTGATCTGTACATTTTTTAATTGTACCAATTGTCCTTGATTATACGTATCTACAGCGACTGCTGTTGTTGCCGCAGGCAATGCTGCTGTTCCTGTTTTCTCAATTGTTACCGGATCTGTTAACTCTAGCTCTGTATTATACAATGCTAGTGGAGCTGTTACTTTGATCACATCACCTTGATGAAATCCAGCTTGATTCTGGTATACATAGATGCCTGCTGTTTTATCTTGTAAATAAAAAGCTTGTCCACCAAAAGCACCCGGTTCAGTAGTCACTACACCTTCGATCGTGACCAATTTACCTTCTGCTTGAGTACGAGCATTGGCAATCGTTGTTAGTGCGGGTGCAGGCTGTTCTCCACCATTTTCTTCAGGCAATGGCTCAGCAGGAACATTGGCAATCGTTACCGGCGTAGTAATCAGGTTGCTACCATTTAGTCGTAGACGCAGACTTGCTGTTCCTGTTGTACCTGGTTTGACGCGTACTGTAATATCTTTGTACGCATGACCTTTGCTATCTGCTGTTAGACTATACGTCGAACTGTAGCCGTATGCTGTCGGCCATGTACCATCAGGATTCTGTACTTGACCAACCTGCGTACCACCGGTTAAGTAAATACCACTGCTATAACCGGTCACTGTGCTGTTCGCTGCTAAATTATCAGCTACAATACGAATTTGGAAAGGTTCTGCATTTGGCAATTCAGCTTGGTGTACTAAGCTATACGTTGGCGTAGTAACCGAAACGGCGCTACCGTATGAACCTGGTTTGAATGTAGAAGAATCCCACCATTTGTAACCTGCTGCTGGAGCTGCCCACGGTTCTGCTTGAGGCTCTGTAGACGTCTGTGGAGTCTCAATTGGCAACAATGCTGTCGGTTGATCCAATTGTAGACCATCTACCTGACTAAAGTTCGTATAGTTTTCTTTGTCTGACAGCCAGTTAATTGTATTAACAAGCAATACGCCGTCATCTACTTCTTTAAATCCATCATACGTTGTTTTTTTGGTGCCTGTTTCTTCACGTAGATATTTAGGCGAAGCATCTTCAACAGGAGAAGAATCTCCGATAAATGCAGCTTTACCTGCTCCTAATTTGGAAACTGCTACATAAGGGCCTTCAGCAATACCGCCACCGTTGTATACCCCTTGATCCACTGCATTTCCCCAAGACGCATTCGTTTCTGGCAAATATACAATTCCTTTTGCTTTGGCAGGATCAGTGATTGCAAGTGTCGAGCCAGCGTGCATCGCTACACTACTTACACCTTCTGTGATACCAAATGCTTGATTCGGAGCTACGATCTGATTGGCATTGATATCTCCTAGTGCATTGTAACGGAAGCGAATCCCGAAGTTATCAGATAACCAATCTGAACTCACTACACCTTGCATCGCCGCAGAATTTTTTTCTTCTGTGTTCATGCCTTTTGTTGGATCTTCCCACGCACCACGACGATAACCGTTAATAGCTTCTGATCCGTCCCAACGGTTTTTGTTACGATCTGCATTGTAATGATCGCCTACAAAGAAAATACTGCCACCGCTTTCAACATATTGTTTCATTGCTGCTTGTTCTGTTGTTTTGAACGGAATATTAGGCTCTGCAATAACAAATACATCATAATCGCTCAAGTCACTATAAGTGATTGGTGTACTTTTACGAAGTTCTTTCACATAGTAACCATCATTAGCTAATGCGTTTGCAAAATCAGAAAAACCTCCATCAATTACCCAATCAGCCGCCCCTGCTGTCTGAGCATGGCTATTATCGAACAATACTTTTTTACCAGCATTGTCGTTAACCACTTTAGCCGCGATAAATGGAGCGGGATCAGTTGGGCCTTCTGCATGAACAGCTGTTAATCCGCCTAGCCATCCTGTTTGCATAGGTAAAGCAATTGCCACCATCAACGCATACTTTACCCATCTTGATTTCATTCCACTACGTGTTACCATGTTTTGCCTCCTATGTACTGAAAGAATAGATATCTCACTCATATTATCATGGAAATATATTCAAAAGTAAGCTATTTTGTAAAAAAAGCAAAATAAATGGGTAATATTTTAGTTTGATTTTACATAGTAAGGTAGTTAAGTTTACATTCATATTATAAAAATGACTTATGGATACTAAAAGAGGACTTATTTGATGTGGTATTTGCATATTATATAAAAAAAAGAACAACCTTAGTAACAAGGTTGCTCTTTTTCAATAACGTTATTTATTTCAAAGACTTTAAGTCTTCTTGATCAAATGTTTTGATATCATCGGTACGTTGCTCATGTAATTTGGTAGCCCATGCTGCATCGCCAATCAATGCCCGACCAACAGCGACAAGATCAAATTCACCTGCATTTAATTTTTGATCTAATTCTTCCAGACGAATACTTTCAGATACATCTTCTGTTTTATTACTCAAAAAGACTTGATTTAGTCCAACAGAGCCAACAGTAATTGTTGGTTTACCTGTGATTTTTTTCGTCCAGCCTGCAAGATTTAGGTCAGAACCTTCAAATTCAGGCTCCCAGAAGCGACGAGTCGAACAGTGGAAAATATCAACGCCAGCTTCAGATAACGGTTGTAAAAATTGAGCTAACTCTTCTGCTGTCTCAACAAGGCGAGCATCATAATGATTCATTTTCCATTGTGAGAAACGGAACACGATTGGATAATCTGGCCCTACAGCAGCGCGGCATGCTTTGACCACTTCTACACCAAAGCGTGTGCGTGCTACTAGATCGCCACCATATTCATCGGTACGTTGATTCGTTTGTGACCAGAAGAACTGATCGATTAAGTAACCATGTGCTCCATGAAGCTCTATACCATCAAATCCTACTCTTTTGGCATCAGCTGCCGCTTGAGCATACGCTTGAATCACTTCTTGAATCTCATCTTTTGTTAACGGTTCATTTACTTTCTCACCGTTGATATCAAGACCGGATGGGCCAATCGGTTGAGCTTCTACATTCGGTAGTGAGCCGACCGGACGTGCCATACCTACATGCCAGATTTGCGGCATGATTTTGCCACCGACTTCATGAACTTGTTTGACGACTTCTGCCCAACCATTTAACGCTTCCTCACCATGAAAAACAGGAATATCAGGAGAAGAGACTGCCGCAGGATGATTGATCGCTGTACCTTCGGTAATAATCAAAGCAACTTCATTTTCAGCACGACGTCGATAATAAGTTGCTACATCTGCTCCAGGTACACCATTAGGTGAAAAATTACGTGTCATCGGAGCCATAACGATCCGATTGGACAATTCTAAGTTAGTTGTATGAAAAGGTGTAAATAGTTCTGATGTTTTTGGTGAATTGACGCTCATATAAAATCCCTCCAAATATGAATAGTTGTATACCTAAGTAGATCGATATGTTTATAAGGATATCATGCTCTATAATGAAAAGCTAATCCTATATGTAAAATTTTTGTAAAAATAAAAAACGCTTATGGCTGTTATATTCAGCATAAACGTTTTAAATATACTGCAACGATCCGATCATTTATAAGAACAAATCGCTTATTCTGTGCCTCTCTTCTTACGCGTCACTCCGATCAAGTCGAGGAAAAATACAAATAACGGAATACCGATAATCAATCCCCACGGGCCAATAAAATGCTCGGAAAAAATAAGAATAACAAACGTATAAAAAACAGGTAAATTGGTTTTGCTGGACATCAATTTCGGATTAAGGAAGTATGCTTCAATCGCATGAATCACAACCACCAGAATCAGCAGATAGACAATATATTTGACTCCACCAATACTAAATGCAATCAATCCCAACGGCACAAGCGAGATAAACACCCCTGCAACCGGTATTAAGCCTAACATAAAGATAATTAGTGCTAACCCTAACAAGTTCGGGAAACCCATAAACCAGAGCGCTATAATCGTAATAATACAATTGATCAATGAAATCAATAATTGAGCTTCAATGACTTTGCCAAATGTATCTAAAAACATTTTACCGAAATATCCTACTTCTTTAAAAAACCAACCCAGCTTACTTTCTTGGAAAGAAGCTGTAAAACGTGTAATATGCGTACGATCTAATAAGAAGAATAAGCTAAGCAATAATGCTATAAGTAATTGAGAACCTAATTTACTAATTTTTAAAATCACATTAAAGCCTGGCTCTATAAAACGCTGTACATTTAATGTATTCAAAAAGTTAATAATGTACGGGTTCCATTCACTCTCGTGAGGATGGCGATAGGCTTCGATAATCATCTGATATAGCTGAGTCACCTGCATAATCACTGTAGGCACCATTCGATACACGCCCCAGCCAATCACAGCAAGCAAAATCAGATAAACCAATGGTAATACAAAAAAACGTGAGACATTAGGAATGAACTTTTGAAATAACTTCATTAGTCCATCATACATACTACCGATTAATATCGTCAGCAATAATGTAAGTAAAATAATATTCATCATACTTTGCATTGCAAAAATCACCAGAATCAGAATCGCAAGCACAATAATTCGCCGGATTCCATCGTGATTTATCCATTCCCTTACCTTCATTCATAGACCTCATCTCTATTTATGTCCGCTCCTTTTATCATAACGGTTTTCTGCTTACTTGTCATCGTAGTATCCGAGACAAAACATATCGCATACAAAAAAAGGAACCCACAAGTATATTACCTTGGGATTCCTTTTTTCAGTGTAATGTATATCACGAACGAGGGTGACGTACCTGTTGCAATTGTTCTGTTCTTACCTGACTCACCATATCCATCATCCAACCCGGGTATTCACTAGGAATCTGGCTGATCTTATCGAGTGTCTGCAATTCTTCTTCAGAAAATACAATATCGACTGCACCTAGATTATCTTCTAATTGATGCATTTTCTTAGTACCTATGATAACGCTGGTCACTGCACGCTGATGTAGTAACCAGGCTAGAGCAAGCTGAGCTACCGATGCTTCTTTTTGCTTAGCCATCTCGATCAAAGTATCAATAATATCGTACGCACGATCTTTATCTACAGGCGGGAAATCAAACTCATTTCGTCGACTGCCTTCAGAATTTTGTTGATCGCGTGTAAATTTACCGCTTAACAAACCTCCTGCAAGTGGACTCCATACAAGCAATCCCATATCATTATGACTATGTAGCATCGGGATAATCTCGCGTTCTAACTCACGACCGGCAAGGGTGTAATATGCTTGCGTAGAGACGAACTTTTCAAGTCGATGTTGATTCGAAATACCGATAGATTGAGCGATCTGCCATGCTGCCCAGTTGGATACACCAATATATCGAACTAATCCTTGTCGTACAAGATCAGTTAATGCTTGTAACGATTCTTCGATAGAAGTTGCAGGATCGAATCCATGAAGTTGATACAGATCAATATGATCCATTTGTAGACGTTCCAGACTGTTTTTGACACCATCCATAATATGATTGCGAGAAGAACCTTTCTGATTAGGAGAAGACCCCATCACTCCGAAAACTTTAGTTGCAATCACCACTTCTTCTCGTTTGACGCCCAAGTTGCGTAACGCTTGTCCGGTGATTCTTTCTGAATTGCCTTCTGAGTAAATATCTGCGGTATCGATAAAGTTAATTCCTGCTTCCAAAGCACGTGCTAGTAAAGTATCTGCTTCTTCTTGCTGCACTTTACCAACTACATCAAAATTTGCTCCTCCTCCGAACGTCATTGTGCCAAAACATAATTCAGATACAAATAGCCCGCTAGGACCTAATTGATTATAGCGCATATATATTTCCTCCTATTCAATTCATAACATAGATTGGTTACCTTCTATATCCTATCCTCTATTGATATACACAACCAGAGTACGCTTATACTAGTAAAAAAACTAACAGGCAACATGTAAGCTACGTGTTGGTTTGGAAAATAGATAGAGATCAGCTATACCGTTACTATACGGATAGACGAACTGTTACGATACTGGCGAATAGACGCACATATGATAATTTGGATTGTTATCCAGTGTAGAGACCGAATTGGAATCAAAAGCAATAGATTTCTGAGCATCAGGCATGTAAATGTGTAACAGACATGCTTTTTGAATTTGAACACGATGGAGATTCCAGATCGATTCAAATTCAGGGCTATCCAGACAAAGACGCTGTACAAATTCTCTAAAAAAAAGACTTTCAGGATGCCGATCATAATAACCACGATATACAGCTACGCAATTGATAGCATATTCTTCCCAATTTCCAATACGACTCCGAAAATCTTTATTCAAAAACACCATTCGCATAAAAAAGCGTTCTTCGGGTGACATCTCATCTAGATTCGAAAATAGTGTATTTGCCGCCGGATTCCAAAAAACAAACTCTGACATATGATTAGTAATAATCGCTGGAGAATGAAGTTGATTAATAATCAATTGCCACTCCGGACTCAAAGCTTTTGTTACATCAGAGATAGTCTCAGGTTCATTCGGATTCCAGAGCTGAAGCAAATGTATTCTTTCATCAGGAGTTAATTGTAGCGCTCTGGCTATATTCTCAATCACATCCCTTGAAGCTGTCACATCTCTTCCCTGCTCTAACCACGTATAATAAGTAGCACTGACACCGGCAAGCACTGCGACTTCTTCCCGGCGTAGCCCGGGGGTTCTACGTTGACCGTAAGAATGACTGAATCCTGCTTGTTCTGGTTGTAATTGATAACGGCGTGATTTGAGAAACATTCCTAGTGTTCTCAGTTTGGTATTTTCTTGGATCATAGCGATCCCTCCTGTGCCTTACAAAATATCTTTTAATGCTGTTCAGCAGATACAAATGTATTGCTCAACCTGCCTAGCTTTTCAATCTCAATTGTGACCTGATCACCTGACGTTAACCAGACTCTATCCTGTTCCGGCTGTCCCAAAATCACTCCTTCTGGTGTACCCGTCAAAATAATATCACCAGGATGAAGTACCATATGTTGAGATAGATAATGAATAATATAACGACAATCGAAGATCATATCGGATGTATTGGAATGTTGAACTTGCTCTCCATTCAAATAAGCACTGATCTGTAACTGGTTAGGATCGCCTACTTCATCTGCGGTTACAAGATAAGGGCCAATCGGTGCAAAACGAGGACAGGTTTTACCAAGTAACCATTGACTGGTGAGCATCTGTAGATCGCGAGCAGATACATCATTAGCCGCACAATACCCAAAGACATAATCGAGGGCATCTTCTGTACTTACCCCACTTGCTTGCTTACCGATTACGATACATAATTCAGCTTCATAATCGACTTGTGTACTGGATTGTGGCAAAGGCACTGATTGCAGATGACCTGCGACTACATCAGAGAATTTGCTAAATACTACAGGTGTTTGCGGAATAGGTGCATTCGTTTCCTCTGCATGACGACGATAATTTAGACCAATACAGATTACTTTCCCGGGATTCGGTACAATAGGAAGCCATTCAATATCTTGTTCCGCTAGCGCTTGATTCATAAGTTCTGTGGTGTGTTGTTCTAGAATATGTTGAATCTGAGTATGTAGTTCAGGTTGAGGCCAGAGATCGTCAATGATAACAGGAAGGGATAGTGAGGAAGAAGCAAAACGTTGTAGTGCAGACATAGGTACGATTACATCATCCAATGCAATCCCAATCTGCGGCTGTTGTTGATAACTAAAATGAACATATTTCATATAAGAACACCTCCAACACTAATCATGACAGGCTGAAGGCGTTCTTTCAACTATTGTCTATCGTCTATGAATAGAAATGTAGGTTAAGAATGGTAATGAAATACTTCAGGAATCACTTCAGATGTCGTTCCTTGCTGATTAGGAATTAACATATCAGCCATAAATTGTTGCCAGCGCTGATTGGCAGGATGTACTGCCAGTTGATCCATAGCTTCTTGATAATTGTCCACTTCCATATAAGCAAATAAAGTACCTTCATGTAGAAAAATACTATACGTATGAATCCCTACCTCACCAAACGCTTGCAGTAGCTCTGGATAGACGGCTTGATGACGCTCAATATATTGTGCTTGATCTTGCGGATCAATATGTAAAACAAAAGAAACTCGTTCCATATTCAACATCCTTCCTCAATAATTTATTCTATTTACTACTCTTAAATTGTAAGCGTTATCCATTTAATAATCAAAAGACTTTTCTTACTTCTTTTAGACATTTTTCGACTACTTTCATAAATTTATGACTTTATATATTGTTTCAAATTAATAAATTAGGTCTAAATACATGGAGCTCAGTTAATTGTTATATGTATGATGAACTGTTCGCAAGATGTATCCTTCGTGTGACACTATACTATGTTCATTTTGATATGAAATAGCATACTAATGATCAACCCACCCCTTTTTCGATCAGAATCATTATTCGAATGTCAATGGTTGTACATACGATAGTTATAGCTTACATCCAAGCAGCTATAAGGTAACGTAAACAAAAAAAGAAATAAGATAAAGGAGTACAATTTATGATTAAATTTGAAAATGTAAGCAAAACGTATCCCGATGGTTTTCAAGCTGTAAAATCACTTAATTTTGAAATCCGTGATGGTGAGTTTCTAGTCTTTATCGGTCCGAGTGGATGTGGTAAAACAACAACGATGAAAATGATCAACCGTCTGGTTTCTCATACAGGAGGCACTTTGTCTGTAAATGGGAAAGATATCAAAAAGCAAGATGCAGTGAAATTGCGTCGTACAATGGGCTATGTTATTCAACAGGCTGGATTGTTCCCTCACTATACGATTGAGCAAAATATCGCGCTAATGCCTGAACTTAAAGGCTGGGATGAACAGAAGAAAAAAGCTCGCGTAATCGAAATGCTTAATCTGGTTGGACTTGACCCTGAATTATTTGCGAAACGCTATCCAAAAGAATTATCCGGTGGACAGCAACAACGTGTTGGCGTAGCCCGCGCGCTTGCAGCTGACCCTGATATTGTACTGATGGACGAGCCTTTTGGAGCACTTGATCCGATTACACGAGAACAATTGCAAGATGAATTACTACGTCTGCAACGTGATTTGAAAAAAACAATCGTTTTTGTTACTCATGATATGGATGAAGCTTTGAAATTAGGCGATCGCATTGCTGTTATGAAAGATGGCGAATTGTTACAGCTTGATACTCCTGATATGTTGTTGCGTGAACCATCCCATGGTTTTGTAGAAGAATTTATTGGCAAAAACAGATTGTACCAGAATCCAGAGTATATTCCGGTTACGGATCTTATGCGTAAAGATCCATCGACTTCTCTTCCAGATCGTACACCTGCCAAAGCAATTACTTTCATGCGTCAACGCAAAACAGATACATTATTGATTACTGATGCACAAGGGATCTTACTTGGAGTCGTATCTGCATACGATGTGCTTGCTAACATCGATACTGTAGCGACAATTGGCGAAATTATTAAGCCAGTACTTCATATATTAAAACCAACAGATACAGCGCAAGATGCGCTATTAAATGTAGTAGAAGCAAAAAACGGCATTCTACCTGTCGTAGATGAACAAGGAAAATTGGTAGGTATAGTGACTCGTGGTACTTTGCTGACGATGTTTGCTAATCACTGGGCTGGAGGCGAAGTATAATGGAAAACATATCGTTGTGGGAGCAATTTATCCGTCAGTTCAATCTTCGTGGTCCTGAGCTACTTGGAGCGACCGGCGTTCATATTAAATTAGTATTAATCTCGATGTTAATCGCTATTGTTGTAGGTGTACCCGCAGGTATTCTTGTCGCACGTATCAAAGGTCTGCGTACACCGATTATTGGCGTAGCTAGTATTTTACAGACCATTCCCGGTCTGGCTCTACTCGGCTTTATGATTCCAATCTTCGGGATTGGTACGATTACAGCAGTAGCCGCATTATTCTTGTATTCTCTACTTCCTGTTATTCGTAACACATTTACAGGAATCAAAGACGTAGATCCAGCGATTATTGAAGCAGCCAGAGGCATGGGCTTAACCAGTCGTCAAATCCTTTTCCGTGTTCAGCTTCCGCTTGCATTGTCTGTGATTATGGCGGGAATCCGTACAGCTACCGTTATTAACGTAGGTACAGCGACGTTAGCTGCGTTTATAGGTGCAGGTGGTTTAGGAGACTTTATCTTCCTTGGTATTACTCGTAATATCGATGCCCTTATTCTGTTAGGTGCTATTCCTGCGGCAATCCTTGCATTGGTATTTGATTACTTGCTGGGATTGGTAGAACGTTGGACAACGCCACGAGGATTGAGATAAGGAATCTGAACGCAGGAGGAATAGTAATGAAGCTAAATAAACGCCTGAGCATGTTATTGATCTGTATATTGACGACAACTGCTCTGCTAACGACAGCCTGTAGCAACTCGGCAGCTACTGAAGGAACGACCGGTGGAGAAATCACTATCGGTTCCAAAAACTTTACCGAAAATATTGTACTGGCTTATCTAATGGCAGATATGATTGAAAACCGTACCGGTATTAAAGTAAACCGTAAAGTGAATCTAGGCGGATCAAGTGTTGCCTGGACAGCTCTTCAAAATAACAATATTCAATTGTACCCTGAATATACAGGAACGATTGTTGCCAATTATTATCAGCAAGAGACGACAGATTCCAAAGGAACATTAGCAAGCGCCAAACGTTTGATGAAAAAAGACGATTTGCAATTTATTGCTCCGTTTGGATTTAGTAATACGTATTCTCTAGCTGTTAATCAAGAAACAGCGCAAAAATATAACTTAAAAACGTTTAGCGATCTAGCGAAAGTATCGCCTAATCTCGAATTAGCTTCTGAATTTGAATTTACTGATCGTGCAGATACGTATCCTGGATTGAAGAAAAAATACAATATGATCTTCAAAGATGTTAGAGGTATGGATCAAGGCATCAAGTACCGCTTGATTGCTCAACATGATACTGATGTTGTTAGTGTCTACTCTACCGATGGTCAGATCAAAATCAATAATCTATTTGTTCTTAAAGACGACAAGAACTTTTTCCCACCTTATGATGCAGGTGTAGCTGTTCGTTCCGAGACACTACAGAAATATCCAGCAATCAAAGGCGCTTTAGAAGCATTACAAGGCAAAATCACTGAACAAGATATGCAAATGATGAATGCTAAAGTGGATCAAGGTTACCGTGAAGATGATGTAGCTCACGAATTTCTTGTTTCTAAAGGATTAATTAAATAACGATAAAAAGCAGTCATCCCCTTCTTATTCGCATAGGAAGGCATATGACTGCTTTTTTTGTGTTAACGATCTATATTAAATCTGATGTGTCCAGAAGCGTTCTTTACCGAAACGCTCTTTGATTTCTTTATCTTTTAATGGATTCTGACCTAGCATTTCAACCGCTTGAAATTGAGAACGGTGTGCCTGGATCGATTTCATTTTATTTTCTAAATAATCACTTACGTCATTTTCGATATCAGGTTGCCCGAGTTCAGCATAGCAATTTTTAGAAAATGCCATCGTATGCAATAATGGACGTTCTGCTTGAGGTAGACGTTCTACTGCACGTACAACAGCCGCTCCTGTAGCATCATGGTCTGGATGAACGCTATACCCTGGAGAGAATGTAACGATCAATGCAGGCTTGAGTTCAACGATCATATCGTAGATAGTACCATCTAGTACTTCTTTTACTTCAAATTCAATCGTTTTGTCATGGAAACCAAGCATACGCAAATCTTGAATACCGATCGCTTGTGCAGACTTTTCCAATTCGCCTTTACGAATAGTAGGCAATCCGATACGGTTTGTAAAAGGAGGAATCCCCATATTACGTCCCATTTCACCAAGAGTTAGACAAGCATAAGTAACTTGACCTCCGCCAGCAATATGTTTGGCAAGGGTACCGGATAAGCTGAATGCCTCATCATCAGGATGTGGCAATACGACAAGGATACGAGAATCAGCAGGAATAAGAGAGAATGTTGTTTTTTTATTATTGTCCATTAGAAAGGCTCCTTACTTAGTTGCAAGGCAACTACTAATTTACCTTGAGTATCATGACCGGCTAGAATAAGACGCTCTTGCTCGGTTTCTTCATAATGGGTTAATCCTTCGGAATACACCCAACCTAGCTCTGTTTTGAGCCCTACACGATAAGGACCTTCACCAGAGATAGAGCCATGAATATAACGCAACGTCGCATTGCTGATAAAGGTTGCTGCTGGATGCTTGGTGCTATCCAGATGAGCCGCATATGCTCCAGTGGTCATTTCCAAATGAATATACAAATCTTGATCTTGTAGATCATCGATTCGTTGTTGAATCAAAGTTGGTTCGATAAGTAACATAATATATCCTCCATCAGGTCTGATCTTTTATAGCCAAAGATCGGATTAAGTTATTCATAACATTAAAAGGCTAATCGTATATAGTCTACCTTTCAAAGTACTTCATAGCAATACTTAAGGTATTATACTATAATTTCTTTAGTTATGTATCAACATCCTTACACCAAAAATCACCTGAACCTTTTACGTTAACAAACGAAGAAGGTTCAGGTGATTTTTTTTATTTATGCTTGTCATGTATAGCAAATACAATCATCGAATCATTCATTATCACTAATAATCAATACGACGACTACACAATCAGTACAATCCTTGAGCTTTCATATTGTCTACTACAATACGAGCTAATTCCGTAGCACCTGCATAATTAGGATGCAATGTATCCCCATTCATATACAGAGCAAGTGTTGCACTCGCACCAATTGAAGTGAAATAAGAAGAACTGAGTACATTAAGATCGATTAACGGCACTTGCTCTTCTTGCGCTAGTGCAACGGTAGCTGCTCGATACCAACGACCTTCTGCATTATGAACGCCTGAACTATTGAAGTCTGTAGCTCTTCCTTGAGGTGTAGATAAGATAACAGTTGCTCCTTTGGCTTTGACTTGCTTCACCATATCGCGCATAATCTCTTTGAATTGTGCTTCTGTTGTATTATTTTTGACATTCGTATCATTAATACCAAGCTGTACTATAAAGTAATCGCCCGGTTTGATGTATTTCAAAATTGCTTCAAGCTGTCCATCATCACGAAATCCACGTGCAATCTGTCCACCGGATGCCATATTACGTACCAGGTAATCATTTGGGTTGATGAATTTAGATAACATTTGCCCCCATCCACCCTGTACACTATTAGCTAATGGGTAGTAGTTAGCTACTGTCGAATCACCACCTACATAGATCGTAGGGTGTGTTGTAGGATTAGTAGAGACTTGAGTAATCTCTAATGCGCTTAATGTAAATGCTGCTCCTACTTTACCTTCTGTTACTAACAGATTGAGCTGACCATCTGTAATCGGAATCTGAAATTGATCGGTGGCAAGATCACCTGTCATATTAATAAGCTGATATACTCCTTCTGCCGCTACACTAGAACGAGAAGTATTGCCGAGCGTTACTTTCACTTCATACAATCCATTTGGCAAATCAACATTAAATGTATTATTACTTTTCGTTCCGAATGTTACAAATTGAACAGCATCGCTACCTATACCTGTTCCTGAAGCAGATACATTTTTGATATTTGCAGGTGTATTGAATCCATATCCTGTAGAAGCATTATACGCAGTCGAAGCTTGAACGCCAGTATATCCTGATGTAACACCATTAGCGCCAAAATCAAATTTGTAAGCGGTTGCAGAAGCGTGTACAGAAGATGATTGTCCCCAGCATGTACTTATTAGTGCTCCTACCAACAACATACAGCTTATTGTGTTCCATTTGCTTCGAAATTTGCTTTTCATTATCCATCCTCCTCAAAAATGTTAACGTTTTCATTACTATGTTACTTATTCGTCTGGCAAAAGAAATTATCCTTTATATCGATCAAAATATCATTTATCAAAATCTAGAAATAGTCGGTATAAGAATATAGATACTCTACAATCTCATAAGATTACAAAGTAAAACGACATGCCAAATATCCTGCTCTCCCAAAGGAACAGGATATTGGCTATCTATCTTTATTTATTAATTAATTATAAGTTATTGCATCTAACTTATTTATTTCACAATCATTACTGGAGATTTGGCACGTTGCGTTACATAATGGCTAACACTACCCATTACGAATTCACTCACTGTCCCTAATCCGCGACTACCCATAATAATAAGATCGGCTTCAATACGATCAGCGTACTTAACGATACCTTTGCCTGCACTTCCTTGAATAACAGTAGCTTGCGCATTCGGAATGGTTGAGATCAAGCGACGAAGATTAAGGCGTACATCCTCTTCTTCATGGTCAAAATAAGATTCCAGTTCATGAGTAGGAATTACTAACGGCTGTTCTAAGATTTCTGTAGAAGTCGAATCCACATACAATACTTCAATTTGAGCGTTGAGCTCTGTTCCTAGACCGACTGCTTTTTCCAACGCTTTTTGAGAGTGTTCTGAGCCATCATAAGGAACGAGAATGTGTGATAATGACATGGTTAACGCCTCCTTTTGGAATAGTACAGATCATTGATACGCAAAAATCTTATTCAGTGCGCCGTAACATTTGGCAATATAAATGCTTTTTTTGGATAAAATCATAGAGCATTCCTGCAAAGCAACTATCTGACCAAATGTCTTGCTGTAGACTTGCCTTCCCCTTCAGCTTAGTGGCTACCTGCCGGATGACTTATAGGGCTTGGAGCTGGCTTGACCAGCGCTGTACGAATCCATGTGATTCCAAAAGTAACAATAGCAATCCATAGTAAGTGAATCACAAATGAGGAAACAGAAGCCCCACTATAAATTAACCTTAAATAGCCCTGTATAGCATTCGGAGCTGGTAAAAAATATCCTATATTTCGGTATAAAGGAGATAACATAGCAGCAGGGATAATATTTCCGGCTGTCATCAACTGAAGCGGGATCAGCGCCACATTGAATAATGGAGCGACATTGCCGAATAAAGCGAATGCCATCTGTGTAACAGCAATACAGGAAATATAGACCAACAGATGAAAACTCCACATTTGCCAGAACGAAGCAACCGTATCTGCAAATAGCGATGCTACTGTAGTAATCACGAATGAAGCGACTACAGAGATCACAAGCAGTAATATCTGTCTGCCCCAAAAGATCTGCCACTTACTATGATCACGCTTTAACATCATAGATGCAATATTTAATTGGATATTCATGGTCATTACACCAACATATGTGACGAAACCTAAAATCATCGGTAACATCGAAATTGCAAAATTTGAAATATCATGTGTTTTGACAATATTAGTGGTGACGATTTCTTGATGAACATCTGCAAAAGCATGTTCTCCAATCGTAGAGGAAATTTGCGTAGCAGAACTTTGAACGATCGATTTGGCAATATCGGAATTACCTTGATTGATATAATAATTCATTTGAGTCGTTCCGTTCGATGCGACATCTTCTGTAAAATGAGCCGGAATCGAAATGATCATTGTTAGATCACCATTGTCCATCTGTTGCTGTGCTGTAGTTAATGAATCATAAGATTGGGTCTGATAGGGAACACCTGTAGTGATCGCTTGAGCAATGCGTTCGCCTTGTTGTCCATCTTCATTAACAATTCCAACAACCAGTTGATCTACTCGTTCGGTGGCTCCATGATATCCAGTCATCCAAAATAATAAAAATACCAAAGGTACAAAAATAGAAAACACAATCCCTACTTTGGTCTGTGTAATCCCTAAAAAATCTTTAAACGTTTTGAATACAGTCATTTGTTTTCCTCCAACTATCTTTTCTCTTTTTTTAAATACATGCATAGGATATAAATGGTTGTGCATGTATTGGGTTAAAAAATATCCAGCTGACAAAATCAGCGGGATAAATGTTCAAACGTCTGATTGATCATCGCAATAAATTGCTTGGTTTGTTCCGGCGTGAACAATGCGTTAATCTCATCATCCACTTCTTGCATAATCGGCTTGGTCTGCTGAATTAATTCGTGTCCTTTTGTTGTTAAATGTAGCAATACTGCCCGGCGATCTGAAGGATCAACCGTACGTGTGAGCAATTTTTTATTTTCCAGACGATCCAATGTTTTGCCGATACTGGTCTGGTCTTTGGAATTTAACTCTGCTAATGCTTTCTGTGAGATACCATCATGACTGACCAGATTATTAAGTACACCAAATTGCTCTGGAGTAATATCATAATCAAGTAATAAATGAGATACTTTTTTCTTATAGGATAAATAGGTTCGAGATAATAACAATCCTAAAGGGTTCTGCTCTTGATTAAATGGCATGATTATCCTCCTAAAAAAATACTAGCATAGCCGACTATCGACTATGCTAGTATATTCTGGTTATGAAGGATTTGTCAAAGGTATTTATTTAATCTCTTGGATAGTTCACACCCATGATATCCATAAATTTCACTTTGTTTACTTCTTCTTCATATTGTACATGTACTCGACCTGTACGTGGATCCATATTTACAATCTGACCGCGTACAGGTTCTTCTGCACCCCACACTGTCAGCAAAATTTCCGATTTCTCTTGATAGGCTTCAGTAAGTTGATTACCAATTTCTTCTAGTGCAAATTCATCCCGTGTTGGACGTTTTGCTACCTTTGCTTTAGCCAAAATAAACCCCCCTTTACACTTCTCTATTCTATTTTACATTTAACTTGATATCGATACAATAGTTTACACTAAAAAATAAGCACAAACGTTCGCTTTTTTTGATAATTTGACATTTTTTCATCTAATTTTCTGCAAAATAAAGAGGCACGACATTAATATATCGTACCTCTTGGGTTATGTGGTTAGTTTTTACGAATCCAGACAGCCATATCGCCTTCACCACGATTCGCCCAGAGAAAGTAAGGAATCGCTGTAAAAGGCTGTTCCTGAATGGTAGGAGGACTGTCTTGGTACAAATGGTCATCCCAATCACTGGTCAGCTCACGAGTCGCTGTACCTTCGATCACCACAGCTCCACCTAATAATTCAGCATCAAATCGTGTTGTTAATGATTGCGCTGGATCAATGGATAGTGCAGAGATTAATTCTCCATTATCTGCTTGCTCCAGACAGTAGACCAGTGGCCCATGTTGTAAAGCGATTTTGCCAGAAGCAGCGCGCAATCTAGGATGGCTATGAATCACTTGCACATGCATATCCATATTCCACTCTACACGATCATCTACCGACCATTCTCGCTGAATATAGATATATCCATCCTGTACAAGTGATTGATATTCAATAGATTCACCGTTGAGCGTTAGCGAAGCTTTTTTGCACCATCCCGGTAAACGTAAAGCCAATGCAAAAGATTGTGGTTGTTCCAATTGGAATGAAAAGCGTGTTGCCCCATTCCATGGATATCCACTTTCTTGCTGGATCACAACCGATTGCTCACCAACTGTTAAATCTGCTTCGCCACCAATATAAAGATGTGTATAGATCGTATCTTGATTGGTGCTGTAAATGTATTGTCCTAATGAACTTACAAGACGTGCAATATTAGGAGGACAGCAAGAGCAACCGAACCATTTCTGACGAACAGGCTTCACATGATGCTTACCGGGGTTATGATGACAAGCAGACGGCCATACTTCCAATGGATTCACATAGAAATAATGTTTACCATCCTGCGCCATTCCACCTATGACTGTATTATAAAGCGCACGCTCTAACACATCAGCATACTCGCCTTTGGCTTCAATCTGCAACATCCGATGTGCGAAAAAGACCATTCCTACCGCAGCACAAGTCTCCGAATATCCACTATCATTAGGCAGATCATAATCGATCGTGAATGCTTCACCATGATGGGTAGAACCGATCCCTCCAGTCACATACATTTGCTTGTGTACCATGTTGTTCCATAAAGTCTGACATGCTTGATAAAGACGGGTATCTCCTGTTAGTCCAGCAAGATCAGCCATCGCTGTGTACATATAGACCGCGCGAACAGCATGCCCTACTGCTTCTTTTTGCTCTCGTACCGGCACATGTGCCTGACTATATTGAAGATTGATGTCATTTGTTTTACCTACAAAAAAGTTAATCCGATCCCGTTGCTCCCATTCTTGTTCTAGAAAGTTAGGTTGTTGTCCACGCTCATTAATAAAAAATTGACTCAATTGCAAATACCGTTGTTCTCCTGTAAGACGGTACAATTTAACAAGCGCAAGTTCGATCTCTTGATGACCATCATATCCGCGTAATTGACCTTCACCTGTTCCAAATACAGTATCAATATAATCTGCTAGACGGCAGACCACATCCAGCAGTTTCTTTTTACCTGTTGCTTGATAATAAGCAACTCCTGCTTCAATCATATGCCCGGCGGTATATAGTTCATGACAATCGGCTAGATTGGTCCAGCGCTTATCCGGTTCTTTAATTGTAAAATATGTATTCAGATAGCCATCTTCACCCTGTGCTTCTGCAACAAGATCAATCACTTGATCGGTCAAGCGCTCTAACTCTACATCAGGATGAGTCATTAACGAATAGCCAACCGCTTCAATCCATTTCGCTACATCTGTATCTTGAAAAACAAAGCCGTTAAATTGCCCTTCTTTGCGACCAGCAGCAATTTCAAAATTCTGAATAGCATAACTAGGTTCAGCATCAGCAATACGGTCATGCAACGCATCATACTGATAAGGAATCACTACCTGACGCACCAGATCATTGTATTTTGTCCAAAATTCATCTACGATACGAACTTCTTTAGGTGTAACCGTATTCAGCACTTTATTTACAGTAGACATTAAGTATTCTCTCCTTTAGATAGGTTCTATTGGATATGATTTCACTTTAAAATGAGTACGCTTTCAAAATAATTGTTTATGTTATCATTAATTAATATCACATTTGTTAACGATATACAATCATTTCATCTATAAATTAGATCACTACATAGAGTTATAGTTTAATCGTAGTTATTTCGATTAATTTATGGTATAACAAAAGTATGAAACCATTACAATCTTCTACTCCATTACATTATCGTAGTTATCTTGCTTTGAGTATTCCTTTAATTATTTCTACAGTTACTACTCCTTTACTTGGTGCTGTAGATACCGCTGTTGTTGGTCATTTATCAAGTAGTATTTACATAGGTGGCGTTGCGATTGGTACCCTTATTTTTAATACGTTATACTGGCTATTTGGCTTTCTGAGAGTAAGTACTTCTGGATTTGCAGCCCAAGCCAAAGGAGCCGGACAATTAGAACGGGGCTTTTCTGAACTGGTACGCCCTACTATTATTGCGATTCTGATTGGCTTCTTTTTTGTGGCGTTGCAGTATCCTATTTTGCAAGGAGTGCTGGCATGGATCAGACCGGGTGCTGATATTCGTGAGCAAGCTTCTATTTATTTTCATATTCGTATCTGGGGCGCTCCGGTTACATTGCTTAATTATGTTATTCTAGGTTGGCTTATTGGTATGGCACATGTAAGACAGACTTTGTTTTTGCAGATCGGTATTAATGTGCTTAATATGATTCTGGCGATTGTATTTGTACATGTATTTCACTGGCAAGTCGCAGGTGTAGCTTCTGCTACATTGATTGCAGAGATAGCGGGTCTGGTATTCGGAATTGTATTGATCTGGCGCTCGCCTTATTTTAAATGGGGATCGATCTCTCAAGCAGGCGTGTTTCATCGCGAAGCATTGCGCCGTATGATTAGTGTAAATAGTGATCTATTTATCCGTACAATCTGCTTATTGGCTATGTTCAATATATTTACAGCGAATAGTACTTCGTTTGGACCCGAAATGCTGGCAGCTAATGCGATCTTATTGCAAGTCCATTATATTATGGCTTACTTCTTCGATGGCTTTGCCAATGCCAGTAGTATCTACGCTGGACAAGCTGGAGGTTCTCGTAATCCACTGCTGTTACGGCAGACTATTCGGTGGTCATGGTACAGCTCATTTCTGCCCGCTGTACTCATTATGCTACTTTACTGGATATTCCATGAACCGTTATTAGGATTATTTACAGATTCAGCGGCTACGATTGCACTTGCGAATGAATATAGCTTCTGGTTATTATTATTTCCTTTAGTTACAGGTGCAGGTCTGGTATTCTATGGTTTATTTACAGGGCTATCTGTAACAGCTCCTATTCGCAACTCGATGATCATTTCGTTTGTATTGTTTCTAGTAGTTCTCTGGATAGCTGTACCGGTATATGGTAATCATGGATTATGGCTAGCCTTTATCGCATTCGGTCTGGGACGAAGTGTATTTTTATTAATCCGTCTGCCTCGATTACTGCAAGCTATTCCTGATCACTAATCTATCTTTTTGTAAAAGAAATGCACAATAACATAGCAAAAATAGGCACCTTATAAATAGGGTGCCTATTTTTATACAAATATGGTACATTATATATGTTATTAACGGACTTTTAAAATTCTTGCTGTGTCGGACGAATCAACACTTCATTAATAGCCACATGTTTGGGACGAGTCACCACATATTCAATAGCATCTGCAATATCTTGTGCTTCTAGTGGTGTAATATTACCAAATAGTTTGCCCATATCTTCCATTACTTCAGAACGTACATGAGAAGACAACTCGGTCTGTACTACACCTGGCTCGATCAATCCTACACGCACACCGCGACCTGTTACTTCTTGACGTAACGCTTCACTAAATGCAACGACTCCAAATTTGGTCATATTGTATACAGCAGAACCTGCACCAGCACGACGACCTGCAACCGAACTAATATTGATCAAGTCAGCGACCTGACGATCAGATTGCTCTGCGGCTTTGAGTAAATGTGGTAAAGCAACATGAGAGATATGCAGTAATCCATTCACATTAATAGATACCATGCGTTCCCATTCTTCAGCAGGAGCATTCTCTGCTGGCCCCAATAACATCACACCTGCATTATTGACTACAATATCAAGACGGTTATATTTACTGATTGTTTGTTCAATCGCTTTTTGAGCTTGGGCTTGATCTGTAATATCTGCTTCAATAACAAAAGCGGAACCGCCTTGTTCGCTAATTTCTGTAGCCAATTGATCCAGACGATCTTTACGACGTGCTACCACGACTACAGTTGCTCCTTGTGCAGCTAGAGATTTAGCTGTTGCTTCCCCTATTCCGCTACTTGCGCCTGTAACCAATGCTACTGTTCCTTGTAGTTTTTGTGCCATGTATAACACTCCTTTATGCAGATTAAAATACACATATCTATAGTAATATACCCCTATTCAGAAGAACACAATCAAATTTGGAACAATTCATTTAAAAAAAGAAGTTAACATTTTCTTCATATCTGCTCTATACATACCGATTAAACCTAGTATATATTAAAAATAATTTTAAGATTATGATCAGTATGGTAAAGGAGTGGACCTAAATGAATAGCGAAGATTCACTGATTCATCCGCTTCTTAAGTTAGCTTTTGATGCTATGGAAGATCTAGTGTATATTATGGCTGTCCAAAATCGACAATTTGTATATTGTTATGTTAATCGAAAAGCAGAATTGTTCAGTGGAATCTCGAAAAAGGATATCGGAAAAAACTTTTTCGATCTTTATAGTGAACGCAATCAGTATGAAATGGCTCAGTATTTGCATAACAAATATTCTAAAGTACTGGTACAAGCGCAAAGTGTACGTTTTGATGAAGGTCATTTGTTACCTACAGGAACGTTAAGCGGAGATAGCATTATCTCGCCTATTTTCAATGAGAATCAGACGATCACTCATCTAGTCTGTATTACACGAAGCTATGAAGAACGCCATCAATACAAAGAAAAAATGCAGTATTATGCTTTCCATGATGAATTGACTCAATTATTAAATCGACGTTTTTTGTATGAGTTTGTTACTCACCCTGCGTATTTATTTATGTTTGATATAGATAATCTCAAATATGTAAATGATACACTTGGCATGGAAAGCGGCGATGCTCTATTGGTGGAAGTGGCAGGTCGGCTTAAACGTAATTTCAGTTCGGAATATATCAGTATTCGTCTTAGCGGTGATGAGTTTATACTGGTGTCTAATCGTCAACAAGAACATCCTGAACAGATGGCTCAGATTATTATTTCTTTAATGAATGAACCGTTCACTTTTAACAATCGTCAGATCAAAATCAATGTAAGTGTAGGTATTGCTTATTTCTCAGAAGATATCAATATTTCTATTGCGTTACGACGTGCAGATATTGCGCTTTTTCATGCCAAAACAAGCGGTCGTAATAAACATCATTTATTCTGTGAAAAAACGCAATATGAACAGGTTGTTCGCTTCAATTATGAATTAGCATTGAATAGTTGTCTGGAAAAAGAAGAATTACAACTGTTGTATCAGCCGATTTATGGGAACAAACAAAAACAAGTGGTAGCTGTAGAAGCATTACTACGTTGGAAAAAAGATCATAAATATATGGTCTCGCCTGCTGACTTTATCCCAATAGCAGAACAAACAGGTCTGATTATTCCTATAGGCGAATGGGTGATTCGTCAGGCTTGTCATGACCTTGCTATCGTGCAAGCCAAGTATGGACAACAGACTAAGATTGCGATTAACATTTCTAGAATCCAGTTAAGTGAGCCTGATTTTATAGATCGTATTAATCAGATTCTGCAAGAAGAACAAGTTGATCCTCAGTATATTGATCTTGAAATTACAGAAAGTGTGGCTATGATTGATACTGTTAGTGAATGCTCTTCTCTACTTCAATTACGTGAGCAAGGATATACGATTTCGATAGATGATTTTGGTACAGGTTATTCTTCATTAAGCACATTAACCCGCCTGCCGGTCGATAATATCAAAATAGATCGTTCTTTTGTAGCTCAGATGAATCCTCCTGTATTAAAAGCATTGCTCGCAATGGCAGAAGCTTTGGAGTTGCATGTGGTTGCTGAAGGTATTGAAGAAGAAGATCAATGGAGAAAGTTGTTAGAGTTAGGTTGTAACGATTTTCAAGGATATTGGATCAGTTATCCGATGCCACTTGAGAACCTGCCAGATCTCCCTCAATTTCTGTCGTCTGTACCGACCGATTATGTATAACAATTAGAATGCTTCTATATATGCGTAAACAAAAGACCTTATCCATTATAGGAGTAAGGTCTTTTGCTATTGATTATCCTGTTAATTCAAGCATGATCGGGAGTGAGTACGATTGATTATTGTGCTACTCCCCATGCTAATGTACCGCCTTTGTATAGTGTTACTTTGTTCCAATCAGCATATGCTGTTTTGGTAGCATCGAATGAATAATCGTTGCTTTCATCCATTGGAGACCAATCATTTTTAGCCATACGAAGCTGGATATCTCCTGTTTGCGCTCCTGGTTGAAGGGCTCTAGCTCCAGAAGTGAATCCGACTTCGACATAATTAGGGGTAAATGTAGTCGTTACATTACTTTGACCCACTTGCGCCCAATCGACCCAGGCTGTCATATCAGCCGATCCATCTTTGGAGAAATAGTAGCGCAATTTGAGATCGCTAAGATTGACAGCAGCCGTACCATTGTTTTTGATATTAAAATAAGGTTTGATCTGGCTATCATTAACATTGGTATCTCCTGCACGATATTGTACGACTAGATCACCGACAGGTGTAGGTGTTGGCGTAGTTGGATCTGTAGGAGTCGGTGGTGTAGTGGTCGTAGCTTGTGGCTTAGCACTCACTACAGTCGAATTCACACTCGAACCTACTGTGTTATTTGCAGTGATAGCATAGTAATACGTTGTGCCATTGGTTACGGCTTTGTCTGTGTATAATGTGGTTGTAACATTAGCCCCTACAGTTGTAAAAGCACCTGTAGCGCTGGTTGCTCTTTTGACAGTATAACTTGTTGCTCCTGTGACAGAAGACCAGTTTAATTTGACCTGACTATCTGCAGCAGTTGCTTTGACACCTGTTGGTGCCGTTGGCGCAGTTACAGGAGGAGTTGTAGGCGTTGTAGTAGAACCACCTACAGCTGGATAAGCATTGTTGATCAACATAACGAATTGATCATGGAACCATGCACCAGAGATTGGAGCGTTAGGCAAAGCCCCTGTTAACACGCCATCTGCTGTAGTAAAGGTAGGATCACACATGCGGTCAAATCCTTTACCTTCATTGTTCGGAATTAGTGAGCTAGAACCATCCGATTCTCCTGGAGGTTTCACCCATACATAAGCATCCAAATGAGCGCCCGGAGCTGAAGTTGGAGCTACCCCAAGACCTGCTCCACTTGCATTACACCAGTTCCCACGATGATCGCGGCGGTCGACACGTCCAGAGTTGACGTACGTATTGATATCATTTCCGATCGCGGCTGTTGGGCGATTAGGCCCCCCCCATCCGTTACGTCCAGTATCAATCAAGAATCCAATACTACTTGGCCAGCCGGCAGCGACAAAACCGTTATACAAAGCGCCTGTAAAGTCGGTCTCATCAAAGTATGGATTCCATTCGTAGAATTTAGCCGATTTGATCGGTTGTCCACCGACATTCAGATCAGGATTCGGCAGATTAGGCTCATTAAGCGGTGTAGTATTCGCTGTATTGGTAACAAAGCCATCTACACTTGCCAGACCTGCTGTAGTACTTTGAACGACTTTGGTATACAAAGAGATAGTTGCTGTACGGTTGTTATCCCAACCCAACCAGCCAGAGTGACCGATATCTAGATAGTTGTATACATTTGGAATCGCATGAAGTTTGTTTAATGCGTATTTAACGCCTGCTTCATAGATACCTGTCGAGCTTGCTTGAGCACAACGTGCATCATTTAAGTTGGTTACCAGATTCGGCAAGCTGTCCGGTTCAATTACATTGACGATACGAATATCTTGATATTTAGGATTAGCGAAAATATCAGCAATCACATCAATATATTCAGTTTTGTATCGTTCTAAGCCTGCCGGTGTTAAAGGCAGTTCACCATTGGATGCTAAAGCATGGCAATCGCGTCCAGGAAGATCATAGATAACAAAGCTTGCTGTGATTGGTGTATTTCCTTTTTTCTGTGCTAACGCAGCATCCAGATGACCTTCCAAGCTAAGACGACCTGCATTGTTCGCACCACCGCCTATCGCGTCAATCCGATCTAACCAGACCGATGTAGGATAGGATTTTATGGTTTCCATTTTTGCTTTGAGTGAAGCATCACTTACTTTCGCAATTGAGGCATTAACTTCTTTGGCATAATCAGGATTCACATACGCAGTCGCGCCAACAAACGGATTATCGACATGAGCTTCGGCATAAGCAGCCGGTGTAGAAAGGATAGGTAAAAGACTTCCAGTTAATAGTGAAACGGCCATCGTGTATTTCAATGTTTGCCAGATACTTTTTTTGGATTTCAAAAAATTCACCTTTCTTTCTTAAGTAATTTGGTTGGATAGTGTTTACCCATTTCAAAAGTAAGCGTTATCTTTTTTCTGGATTAGCTTGCTTGTTCCCCTTCTGAATCACCTCCTCAGGGCTGATTATACTTAAAGTTTTTACTGGTGTAAATTGGTAATTATGGATTTTAATTGTTTATAATTTCAAAATTGTTAACGTTTTCATCGGTTTTTTTATATATCATAATGACACTTATAAATGCTTATGCGGAATAAGTTATATCCCTTTAGAATAGACTTACTTTTCTACTTCCTAATTACCATATAATTCCATTAATAAATATATACTCTATCAGCACAAAAAAAGTGCTTTTCCTACCCTCAGGCAAGAAAAGCACTTCATTTTATTTTAACATATAGACTCTATTTTAGAATCAAAAGTATGTTATTGAGCGTTGATTGACCAGTTCGATACTGTTAATTTACCGTTACCACTCATTACATCTGTACCGAATTTCACGCCACTTACATAATCAAAAGATTTCAATTCATTACGATCTAGCAAGTTTTTGATAAAATCAGAAATGTTTAAGTCCACGCTATCTGCATTTTCTGTTCTAACAAATGTGTACACATTGCCATCCATCGTATTAAAGTTGGATTGACCTTCCATATCGCTATTCATACCTTTGCGGTATACATCCCAATTAGCGCCATCTAGACTCACTGTACCTAGAGATTCACCCCATGTTGCTGTCGTTGTAGTCATATCTTCATTGGTAGTTGCGGTAGAATCGTTTTTGTTTTCCATGACTGTAGAAGCATTTTGTGAAGTAGACGTTACTAATTTTACAATCGCAGATGGTTTAGATTCTGCTCCAGCCCATTGTGTATTATGAATAAATACAGTGTAACCAGTGCTGTAATCCCCTGTTGCGTTTTCTGTAGAATAACTTACAGAAGTATCAATGTCTTTCATTTGACTTTGACGAGAGCTAGAGCTTGAACTATTGTTGTTACGTCTGTTTTCATTATCTTTATAAATTTGTACAGGGAAATTACCTGCGTTCTCATAACCCGGTGTCCAATTCCAACCATAAGAGATCGCTGGTGAATATTGTGTACCTGTCATATCTTTGGCATAAGCCCAGTTATAACCGAAAGAGGAATTGGTATCATAGAAAATCGATTGTGCAGAATCTTGATTCTCACCTGTCATTGTATCTTTAGTCGTATTCATACCCGCCCAACCCGTATTAGCTAAGTATCCGTTGCTTCCCAAACTATAACTGTCATTCATGTTAGAAGACTCTGCTGCTGAAGCGGCACCTGGTAAAAGCAAAGACGCGCTAATTGCAAATGTAGCTAAAGCAAAAATAGGTTTTTTAAAAGTCGTTGATTTTTTCATGATGTTACCTCCAGTAGGATAATAGTTAGTAATAAATGAGGAACACAATCGATTGACATAGGTGTAGAAAGAACGATCCACTTTTTAACTGTGCACAAAATAAGCACAGTATAGTCCATAGTAGAACAATTGCTGCTCTCATTCTCTCTATTTTCAAATGAATAGGTCGTTTATCCCCAAGCATAACGTTAAATATCATTAGATCATGCTTCGGGATAAACGTTTCATTTGTATTAATCTTCTGTAATGTAGAAGATGTATCTATCGACTACTTCCTACTCATAACTTACCCAACCCTGGATTAAGATAACCGAATTTGATAACCATTTATTGTAAAATTTTTGTTTTGTCTTAAATTTGACATATTTTCAATTTTCCATCAGTATCCATTTCTCTAAATCTTGAACAAAATGGCGCATTTTACGAGCATGTTGACGATCAATTTCTCCACTCTCATACAGCTCTTGTACTTTATCGCGCTGATTCTGGATAGCCGTTGTAATCAGATCAAGCTTTCCTTTATCCAGTGTAATATCGGGTAACGCCTGCCCTGTCTGATATTGAATAGCATGGATCACTTTCTCATAGCGGGCGATAATTTTATTTGAAGCTAGTTGATTGCTTGGATTGATATGTTTTTGAATAGATTCTATCGCAGCAATCGATGTATGCAATTTTAACTTTTTCAGCATATGCGTTCGCGCGGCTTCGTCTTGAGGTTCGAGTGATTCAGAATGTTCTACATTGTTCAGTGGGATCATGCCTTTCCACTTGTCCAGACATTCTACAATCCCTGTATCTGATCGATCTCGAAGTACCGTTTCCAGACGATCTAATCGATATTCAAAAGTCATAGCCATCTCTGCTGTAATCTCACCACGATCACGTAATCGTCTTACTTCGGTTCGTTCTGCATGAATACCGTGCAGATAAATTTCCATCTCCTGCGGTCCCATACCGTTGATCTCCATAATACGCTTTTGGAACGCATCGCTTTTAGACATATATCCTTTGACTTCAGCGATTAAGTTACGGGCGGCTTCCTGATTGGAATCATTCATATTCGAATGAACCGATTGTACAGCCGCTTCTAGAATTTTTAGACGAATATCTTTTTCTGATTTTTTCTTTTTATCTGCCAGTGTGACGACAGGTTCAGGATCAGAAGATAATAATGGCAAGAAGATACTCGCTAATATAAGACTAAGCAAAATAACACCTGCTGCAATAAATAAGATCAATTCCCGTTCAGGAAATGCTGTTCCATCATTAAGCACATAGGGAATAGAGAAAGCAGCAGCTAATGTTAATGCTCCGCGAACTCCAGATAAAGAAGTTAACAATATTCCTCTCAGACTAGGTCGATTCGATTCAGAAGGTGTCTGTAACAAATAACGAACACTCCAGAAAGCATAAATCCAGATAAAGCGCAGTACATATAGAAGTAACGTAATAAGTACTACATAACCTAGTACACGCCCATTGTTGAAATTAACATTTTGGAATATCGTACCCATCACTTCTGGAATCTGTACGCCCAGTATCATAAACACCAAGCCATTTAGCACAAATACAAGCACAGACCATGTACTGGTAGATACCAGTTGCATTTTGAGTTGTACCGATTCAGCACGATCCCGTTCCATTGCATGCACAATACCGCCAGCGACAACTGCCAAGATACCGGATACACCAATTTCTTCCGCCAGTAAGTAGATAACAAATGGAGTTAAGATTTGCCATAATACATGAACTGTAATATCTTCCATGCCCCAGCGTCGCAACCACACCTGACAACGAATAAGAATAAAAGACATCAATGCTCCAAGTGCCAGTCCACCAAGCGCTACAAGTATGAAGCTAAATGAAGCTTGCCATAATGAAAAAGTACCGGTGACAGTAGCAGCAACTGCAAATTTAAAAGCAACCAGACCAGAAGCATCATTAAGTAAAGATTCACCTTCTAATAAACGATGAATCGATTGTGGTAAATGTACACGCTTGGCAAGTGAACCTACCGCAACAGCATCTGTCGGCGACAAAATAGCCGCTAATGCAAAAGCCGCTGGTAAAGGAATACTTGGAATAAGACTATGAATCGCATAACCTGCAATCAACACCGTCGCAAATACAAGACCAAATGCTAGTGCGATAATCGGCACCCGCAGATTCCATAATTCATCTCTTGGTGTTCGTCGTCCATCGTTATATAGCAATGGTGCAATAAACAATACAAGAAATAGCTCAGGATCAAGAGGTAACTCTACGCCTACAATCGAGACGATAATCCCGAGTGCAATCTGGAATAAAGGTACTGGAACCAGCGGAACCAGACGATTCAAAATATTAGAAATACCAATCATTAAAAGTAGTACAAGTACAGCGATAAAGTACTCCATAGCCTTCCCCCTCTTTTTGCTCTATTTGATATGCAATAAATCTTGTCATTATTCCCCCTTACAGTCAAGAAAGAAACAATATTTTTGAACTCAAACAAACGTATACGCTACAACCGTATCCTTTGATGGACTTCGGTGTAGCGTATACGCTCTACTTTTGCATACTGCATAATTGCATAGACATAAGCATCGTCTAGGATTTTAGATAAGAGCTTTTGGGATCTAGTCGATCTCTAAGATCATCTCCTATAATATTGATCGCCAGTACAAATACAGTAATCGCTAGACCGGGGAATGTACAAATCCACCATGCGACCGTAAGATAACCTCTGCCTTGAGATAACAATGCACCCCAATCTGGAATCTCATGAATCACTCCTAATCCCAGAAAGCTAAGCCCTGCCCCTGTAAGAATCGATGTACCCAGACCTAGCGTAGCCATCACGAGAATCGGAGAGACTGCATTAGGCAGGATATGCTTCCAGACTATACGTAGACCCGAAGCACCTAGCGAACGAGAAGCTTCTACATAACCACGACTACGCAAACTTACCATTTGTCCACGTATAACGCGTGCATAACCCGGGATCGCTGATACTGAGATAGCGATAATAATATTGATAAGCCCGGGACCAAGTGCAGCAGCGATCGCTAATGCTAATAATACCCCCGGAATCGTCATCAGAATATCGATCAATCTCATAATCATCGTATCCAGTATGCCACCTCTATACCCTGCTAGCGTTCCTAGCAATACGCCTACAAGTACACCTATGACGACTGAACTGAATCCAATTAATAACGAATCCCGGGCACCATACACAACTAGACTGAATACATCTCTACCAAAATAATCTGTTCCAAACCAATTGATCATATTCGGTGCTTGTAAAATACGATCAGCTAGCATTTCTACAGGCGAGTATGGAGCGATCCACTGAGGTACAAGCGCGCACAATATGATAAATGCAATAATCAGTAATGCGCCATACCACATATAACGATTAGCAACTGCTTGCCATGACCACTTCTGGACGACATTAGATTGAGCTTGCTTTGCTTCCCAGTCTGCTGTTAATGTAGCGGATGGTGTGATCTGCTTCATCGATATCCTCCTTTCGATCTTATCTAAAATTAATTATGTGAGTGACCGCCGAATACGAGGATCAATATAGGTATACGAGATATCAACAAGTAGATTAATAACGACATAGAGAATAGCTGTAAAAAAGACAACCCCCTGTACTACCGGAATATCGCGCGCCATAATCGCATCAGCGAGAATACGCCCTATTCCTTGCCTTGAAAAAACAGTCTCAATAACTACCGTTCCTGCTAACATTTCTCCTATCTGCATACCGACTACAGTCACGACAGGAATTAAAGCATTGCGCAGTGCATGCTTATACAAAATGACATGACGAGAGATTCCTTTTGCCCGTAATGTAGTGATAAAAGGTTCACTTAGCACTTCTAACATACTATTGCGAACCATACGAATCACAAATCCTGCTCCAACGATTCCTAGCGTGATCGCCGGCAACACCAGAGTAGATATACCGTCAGAACCCATCGCCGGGAACCAGCCCAGTTGAATCGAAAAGATTAAGATTAGCAAAATCCCTGACCAGAATGTCGGCATCGAAATACCAAATAATCCTATAGTACGAGCCAGTATATCGATCCACTCATTACGATGAACAGCTGACAATATCCCGAGGATCACACCGATCAACACTGCTATACACGTACTCGCTAAAGTTAAGATCAATGTCGAAGGAAAATTCGCTATAATTTTGGGCAGTACTGGATCAGAATTGACCATAGATACACCAAAATCACCACGTAACATATCTGCTAGATAATGACCAAATTGAATATAAAACGGCTGATCTAATCCTAATTGGATACGTAAATTCTCTATCATTTCAGGAGTGGCATATGTTGGATCTATCATGGATAGAACAGGATCACCCGGTAACAGGTAAAAGATTGCAAATACCAGTGTTAATGATCCTAAAATAACCAGTAACGATGAAATCGTACGTGTAATGATCGTCTGTACCATGTATATCCTCCTTATCCTCCAATACGCACATCATTAAAGAGTGGATAGCCTAAATAATCAAATGAAATGCCCTGTACAGTCTGAGATGCCGCAACCGTATATGGGAAAATATAGACAGGAATAATCACAGCTAGTTCGTTAATACGTTGTTGTATGTTGTGATAGATGTTGGCACGTTGATCTTTATCTTTTTCAACAGCGCCTTGTTCTAACCATTGATCGATTTGTGGATCAGAAAGTCCTGGCAGTGTAGGGCGTGCAGATGGCTCAGCAGTATGATAGAAAGCCGATAATGCATTCGGATCAGAGTTCACCTGACTATTGCCATACAGATCATATTCCCCATTTTGATAGACAACAGTAGCAATATCTTTGGTGATATTGACTTGTACATCAATACCGACCGCTTTTAGTTGCTGTTGAATCATCGCTGCAATATCATTTCGCTTCTCCCGATTAGGAGAGCCGTCTACATATTTCAGGGTAAGACGTTGACCGTCTTTGACACGTATACCGTCTTGTCCTTTCACCCATCCCAGTTCATCGAGTAGATTATTGGCATGTGTCAGATCAGGTTGATTTGTATTTTCTAATGATTCATCATATCCCAAAATGCCTGGTGTTAGAGCAGACCATGCACGTTCATACGTCCCTAGATATAACGTTTTGACAATCGCATTGACATCAATAGCCGATTGGAGCGCTTGTCTTGCTTTGACATTATCCCATGGAGCATGACGCTCATTAAGGGGTAGCGTCAGGAAAATGCGGATTTACAACGCTAAGATCACTCCCAAGATTAATAACCCGATTTTAACAACGATACGTGGAGGATTGGTATTTATTTTATCTGACATTGGATGAACTTGTTCCACGTTGATAGGGCTTGCTTTTCACCTCGTTATTCACAATTGACTGGATTTCATTCTATAACTAAGGATTCAATAAATATCTCGATTGCTTTTGTATAAAATTCAACTCTTGGAGTTATAAGTGAAAAATTTCGTGAGATTGGAAACCCATTTATATCAAGTAACTTCACTTTACCAAGTTCTAGTTCGTTTTTTATTGACGCGTGTGAGAGTATAGAAATTCCTAGACCAGCTTCAATAGATTCCTTAATAACTTGCGTACTCCCAAATGTCATATACTTCTTCGGAGAAAACCCCAATTGTTTAAATCCCTTTTCTTGCATTTCTCTCGTTCCAGAACCTTCTTCACGAACTAACCAAGTCTCTAGGTTTAATAACAAGGGGTCTATTTCCTTTTGTTCTGCTAAATGGTGATTTGAAGGGACTGTAATTGATAACTCGTCAAGAGAAAATGGTATAACCTTTATATTTTCATTATTAGCCTCTCCTTCGATTATCCCAACATCTACCTCGTGTTTCTTTATTAAATCTATAATTTCATTAGAATTTTTTATAGTAATGATTGGATTTAATAATGGATAGGATTTAAGCAAACTGGCAATTTTATGAGGAAGAATGTATTCTCCGAAAGTATAACTTGCACCAATAGAAAGAGGACCACTTGCAGTATGTTTTAAATCATCAATGAGTCTTTCCATTCGAGTATAGAGACCTAAGATGTCCTTGGCGTGATGAAATACTATTTCTCCAGCCTTGCTAAGTCGAACATATTTGTTTGTCCTCTCTAACAATTTTATCCCCATGTTTTTTTCTAACGTTTGTATATAATTGCTGACTGCTGGTTGTGTCATATGGAGAAGTTCAGCTGCTCGAGTAAAGTTCTTTTGTTCTGCAACTGTAGTAAATACAAGTAAAGATTGATCCATTATGAGTCTTCCTCCTTAGAATAAAATGGGGTCTAAGAAACTTCAATGATAAGTAATTTTATATTACAGCTATAATTATAATCTATTTTACTTATTATCAAAACAAATATACTCTTAATACAAGGAAGCAAATATAGGAGTTGTTAAAATGAATACATCATTAGCAAAACATAAAAAATCATCCTCGAGAGGACTTTGGTTCGGTGGTGTTGGATTTACCTTTATTATTGCATTAGTTGGTTTTGGATTATCACAAATACCCGGGTTAGATCATGTTGGTCAGCTCGCCTGTGCAATCATCATTGCAGTAGTTTATCGACAAATTTGGGGATATCCTGAGAAATTCCGTACTGGAATCCAATTCTCTGCCAAAAGGTTGTTAAGGCTTGCTATTATCCTTTTTGGGTTAAAACTAAACATTGATGTTGTTTTTCATCAAGGGTTAGGTTTGCTTGCAAGAGATGTTGGAACCATCGTTTTTTCAATCCTTCTTACAATGTTGCTTGCAAAACTATTCAAAGCGAATTCTTCCTTATCCTTGTTATTAGGAATTGGAACAGGGGTGTGTGGCGCTGCTGCAATTGCAGCCGTTTCACCCATTTTGAAAGCAAAGGATGAAGATACTGCTATTGGGGCAGGTATAATTGCTTTAGTTGGTACCATTTTCGCCATAACATACACTATCTTACGTCCGTTTCTCCCTTTGACAGACCTTCAATACGGTGTTTGGTCAGGTGTAGGTCTACACGAAATTGCTCATGTTGCCTTAGCAGGAGCGCCTGCTGGTCCAGATGCACTTGCTATTGCTTTGTTAGCGAAACTAGGTCGTGTTTTCTTACTCGTTCCACTTAGTTTTATTCTTATGTACTGGATGAAACGAAAAAATAAAGTTGAATCAGATTCTGATGCTAAAATTGAATTTCCATGGTTTCTCATAGGTTTTATTATCATGAGCTTATTTGGAAGTTATGTCCTTGGTCATTTGATTACCGTCCCAACTAGTGTCATGAATAGCATCTCTTTCTTCACTTCCTTTATCCTAACTATGGCTATGATTGGATTAGGTTTAAATGTTAGTCTAAAAGACCTTAGAACGAAAGCGTTAAGACCACTTCTAGCAATGGCTATTACATCTGTTTTGTTATCTGTTATCACATACTTCACAATGTAATTAATTGTAAATCAGGAGGTTTCTTAAATGAATAAAATATTATTTCCTACTGATGGTTCGGCTTATTCTGAACATGCCGCAAGAATGACAGGGGAGTTCTTGGAAGCTTGGCCAAATGCAACAGGTGTTGTGCTTTACGTCACGGTTAAAGAAAATTACGCCTATGATTTTGCAACTGAAGCAGTGGATCGATACGAAAAAGAACTTAGTAAACATATTGAAAAGAAAATTATGGAAGGAGTCCTTCAACCTTGGAAGGATCGTCTTGAATATAATCATCAAATAAGTCACCAAAGTCAAACCATTTGTCATGTTGCCCAAACAGAGGAAGTAGATCTTATTATATTGGGTAGTCATGGAAGAGGTGTTTTTGATCGAGTATTGGTGGGCAGTGTTGCTCAAGGGGTGTTACACCGGTCCGAAATTCCTGTCTTGATTGTTAAGAAGTAATTCTTCAAATTAAGGGCTTACCATAAGGTAAAGCCCTTAATACTCCTATAATCCTTTAATTCTTTAATCCTTTTCATGTTTCAGATAATTTTCTATATAAAGAAGCTCTAGATACATTTGTAATTTCACAAATTTGATTTACAGTCATTCCTCCTTCTTTATATAGTTTAACTGCATAATTCATACCTGCGTGATTTTTATGATATTTCTTTAATCGACCTTTAAACTTTCCTTCTTTCTTTGCTAGCTCAATCCCTTCACGCTGACGCATACGAATAAGATCTCGCTCTAATTGGTTAACGCCAGCCATTACCGTAATTAAGAATTGGCTGTATGGATTATCTTCTGATAAATCTAACCATGTATCCTTGAGTGATTTTAAGTTTGCCATTTTACTGCGTATTAAATCAATCATTTCAAATAAATTCTGCGTACTTCGAGTGATCCGAGTTAAGTCTGTAACATAAATAATGTCACCTTCCTGTAAATCCTCTAACATTTTTTGAAGTTGCTCACGATCCTTTGTTGCTCCAGAAACTTTTTCTTCAAAAATGATATCCATTCCGATTTCGTTCAATTGCTGAAATTGCCTTGAAGGATTCTGGCTAGTTGAACTGACACGTATATAACCGATTTTTCGCATCATACCACCTCGTTTTTGATACAAGTCTTATGAGACACTCCCTACTATGATTTTATCTGTCTACTACACTTGTATCAATAGAGTACACTCTATTGATATATAATTGAACTAATAAATTGAAAAATACAGAAATGGGATGATACTGAATGAAAATTGCGAGAGGTAGAGAATTGCTTACACCGGAACAGAGACAGTCTTTTATGCAAATCCCTGAAGATGAATGGATATTGGGGACCTACTTCACTTTTTCCAAACGTGATTTAGAAATAGTTAATAAGCGAAGGAGGGAAGAAAACCGTTTAGGGTTTGCCGTTCAATTAGCTGTTCTTCGGTATCCCGGTTGGCCATACACTCATATCAAAAGCATCCCAGATTCGGTCATACAATATATATCGAAACAGATTGGTGCTAGTCCATCCTCGCTTGGTCATTATCCTCAAAGGGAAAATACACTTTGGGATCATTTGAAAGAAATTCGAAGTGAATACGACTTTGTAACTTTTACCCTGAGTGAATATCGAATGACATTTAAGTACCTTCATCAATTAGCTTTGGAAAATGGTGATCCCATTCATCTACTGCATGAATGCATAGATTTTCTAAGAAAAAACAAAATTATACTGCCTGCTATCACTACACTTGAAAGAATGGTGTGGGAAGCAAGGGCGATGGCTGAAAAGAAGCTATTTAATACAGTTAGTAAATCTCTTACAAATGAGCAAAAAGAAAAGCTTGAAGAGATTATTACTTCGCAGCATCCATCTGAATCTAATAAAACGATATTGGGTTGGTTAAAGGAACCACCGGGTCATCCTTCACCCGAAACATTTCTAAAAGTAATAGAACGACTCGAATATATACGAGGAATGGAATTGGAAACGGTACAAATTAGTCATTTGCACCGCAACCGCCTGTTGCAGCTGTCTCGCTTAGGTTCAAGATACGAGCCGTATGCATTCCGTGACTTTCAAGAAAATAAACGTTATTCGATATTAACCGTCTATTTATTACAACTTACTCAGGAGCTAACGGATAAAGCGTTTGAAATTCATGATAGGCAAATACTTAGTTTGTTATCAAAAGGTCGTAAGGCTCAAGAGGAAATCCAGAAACAAAATGGTAAAAAGCTAAATGAGAAAGTTATACACTTTACGAACATCGGACAAGCATTAATTAAAGCAAAAGAGGAAAAATTAGATGTTTTTAAGGTTTTAGAATCGGTTATTGAATGGAATACCTTTGTCTCTTCAGTAGAAGAGGCTCAGGAGCTTGCACGTCCTGCCGACTATGATTATTTGGACTTACTGCAAAAACGGTTTTATTCACTAAGAAAATATACGCCAACGCTATTAAGAGTATTGGAATTTCATTCTACAAAAGCAAATGAGCCACTTTTACAGGCTGTTGAGATTATCCGAGGAATGAACGAATCCGGAAAGCGAAAAGTGCCTGACGACTCACCTGTGGATTTTATTTCAAAACGATGGAAAAAGCATTTATACGAGGATGATGGTACAACAATTAATCGTCATTACTATGAAATGGCTGTTTTAACAGAACTTCGGGAGCATGTTCGGGCAGGAGATGTTTCCATTGTGGGCAGCAGACAATATAGGGATTTTGAGGAATATTTGTTTTCGGAAGATACATGGAATCAATCGAAGGGGAATACGAGATTATCAGTTAGTTTATCATTTGAAGATTATATAACAGAGAGAACTAGAAGCCTTAATGAAAGGTTAAAGTGGTTAGCTGCCAATTTCAACAAGCTAGATGGAGTTTCTCTTGAAAAAGGAAAACTGTCACTTGCACGCTTAGAAAAAGATGTTCCAGAAGAAGCAAAAAAATTTAGCGCAAGCCTCTATCAGATACTACCAAGAATAAAGTTAACTGATTTACTCATGGATGTGGCTCATATAACAGGATTTCATGAGCAATTCACTCATGCTTCCAATAATCGAAAACCAGATAAGGAAGAAACAATCATTATCATGGCTGCCCTTTTAGGAATGGGTATGAATATTGGCTTGAGCAAGATGGCCGAGGCCACACCCGGACTTACATATAAGCAACTAGCCAATGTATCTCAATGGCGTATGTATGAAGATGCAATGAATAAAGCCCAAGCCATATTAGTAAATTTCCATCATAAATTACAGTTGTCCTCCAATTGGGGCGACGGTACAACATCCTCATCAGATGGTATGAGAATGCAGCTAGGTGTTTCATCACTTCATGCAGATGCAAACCCACATTACGGGACTGGAAAAGGAGCCACCATCTACCGTTTTACTAGTGATCAATTCTCTTCTTACTACACAAAGATTATTCATACAAATTCAAGGGATGCGATTCATGTTTTGGATGGATTGTTGCACCATGAGACGGATCTAAATATAGAAGAGCATTATACAGACACGGCCGGTTACACAGACCAAATATTCGGACTGACTCATTTATTAGGATTTAAATTTGCTCCTAGAATAAGAGATTTATCAGACTCAAAATTATTTACAATAGATAAAGCAAGTGAATATCCAAAATTAGAAGCCATTTTACGTGGACAAATAAATACAAAGGTCATTAAAGAAAATTATGAGGATGTTTTGCGATTAGCTCATTCTATAAGAGAGGGAACAGTTTCAGCATCCCTTATTATGGGGAAACTAGGTTCCTATTCAAGACAAAACAGCTTGGCTTCGGCCTTACGTGAGATGGGCCGAATAGAAAAAACGATCTTTATTTTGAATTATATATCGGATGAATCATTAAGAAGAAAAATACAAAGAGGATTGAATAAAGGAGAAGCCATGAATGGATTAGCAAGAGCTATTTTCTTCGGAAAACAAGGTGAGCTTAGGGAACGGACTATACAACATCAATTGCAAAGGGCCAGTGCCTTAAACATAATCATTAATGCCATCAGTATATGGAATACCTTACACCTAACAAAAGCAGTTGAATATCAAAAACAGGCTAGTAGTTTTAATGAAGAATTATTGCACCATATGTCGCCTCTAGGTTGGGAACATATTAATTTGCTAGGAGAATACCATTTTAATTCCGAGAAAATGGTCTCGTTAGATTCTTTAAGACCATTGAAATTTTCTTAACGTTGTTAAAAATGGGGGAATCGTCTCGAAAATGTGCTTAGCGTTGTAAATCCGCATTTTCCTGACGCTACCCCATTAATAAATAATGTATACGGTAACCCTAATGTGTTAGCTTGTAGCAATTGTAGATCAGGGCTATTTTTTAATGCCAATATATTTTGTGGAGGGACAGTCTCTGCGGCAAGTACCTGCTTACTTTGTACACTACCGATTCGAGTCGCTTCTTCTGGAATGATCGAAAATGTTATTCCGTCTATATGCGGTGCACCTGTGTTTTTTACAGTTTCAGGTGCCCATGTATAATCAGGGTTCTTTTTCACAGCAATTGAAGTATTATCTTTCCAATCGACATATTGATAAGGCCCTGAACCCACTGGTTTTTTGCCAAATTGTTCGCCTTCTTGTTTGGCAGCAGTAGGTGATACTATCCCGAGCATTGCTTGACTGATATTCCCTAGAAAAGCTTCTGAAGGTGTCGACAGATTAACTTGAACAGTATACTCATCAATGACTTTAGACGATGTATACGGGCGAATCAGTGCAAGTGCATTTGCCGCTTTGGTCGCTGGATCAATCACACGATCAAAGTTGAATTTTACCGCTTCCGCATTAAATGGTGTTCCATCATGGAATTTTACATCTTTACGTAATTTGAAAGTATACTTTTTACCATCTTTGGATACAGTCCACGACTCTGCAAGCCACGGCTTAATTGAACCGTCGGCTGTCTGTACAACAAGACTATCATAGAGGGTACGCATAACCCTTACCGATACTGCTAGACCACTTCGATGAGGATCAAGTGTATCCGGTGAAGTTGCTAATGCGTAAGTCAATGTACCTCCATTAGCAGTAGCTACGCTACCTTGTGCATTACTTTTCTCTACAACTCCACCACAACCGGATACTACCAGTGATATTGCGATTAGCAGACCACTTACAGTCAACCATAATCGGTGATGGGTATGATTTCTTTGAGTATCTGTCATAAGTTATTCCTTTCACCATATTATCAGGGATATTTGTAGAATCTCAGAATGTATAGATCAAGCCATGATATCAATACATACGTAGTGATTAAGCGAGCGCATCCAGTGCAAATTGAATATGCATTTTAGCTCCTAACAGCAACACACGTTCATCTATATCGAACTTTGGATGATGTAACGGATAAGCAGATGTTGCCTCCTGAGGACGGCACCCGATAAAAGCAAATACACCCGGGCGGTGCTGTGTATATAATGCAAAGTCTTCACCTGCAAGAAAAGGTTGCTCTAATTCCAGTACATTTTCTTTACCGAAAATAGGTTCTGCTGCTTGCATTGCTCGATCTACTGCGGACGCTTCATTATTCAGCACTGTGCCTGTACGCTGTGTAATCGTTGCTTTTCCGCCATGCAGACAAGCGATACTATGAGCATAATCAGCGATAGCTTTAGTTATGCGTTCGACAGTTTCTGTGCGAAATGCTCGAAAAGTGCCAGTCACTTCACTTTCGCCTGCAATCACATTTTTGACCGTTCCCGCATGTAATGTTCCAAACGATAACACTTTGGCTTCTGTAGGGTTGATCCCTGTCGTCATAAAAATCTGCATATCATTCACAAATCGCGCTGCCATAATAATCGCATCTGAAGATAAATGTGGCGCACTATGATGACCGGAAGTCCCTTGAAAATGAACTGCAAAATGACAAGATGCCGCCATTGCTGTCTCTTTGTGTATACCGATGCTCCCTACAGGAAGGTCAGGCCAGACATGCATCGCAAAAGATTGAGACACTCCTTGTAAAATGCCATCTTCGATCATATCTCGTCCTCCGCTAATCCAGCGATCATCTAAAGGAGAACGAAGAGCCCCTTCTTCCGCAGGTTGAAAAACAAATTTGATCGTTCCCCGAAAGTGCTCCCGATGATTGCTCAATACTTTAGCAGCTCCAAGCAACATGGCAGTATGAGCATCATGACCACATGCATGCATATAACCTTCACGCCGGGAAGCATACGCATAATCATGTTCTTCTTGAATCGGCAAAGCATCAATATCAGCACGTAATAGGATCGTCTCACCATCTTCTGCTCCATGCAGAATACCAACTACGCCTTGACCAAAATGCTTGCCTACTCCGCTTTGTACTTCTAGCCCCCATTTGCGTAACAGCCCAATAATCAGTGTGGTTGTATGATCGACATCGAAAAGAACTTCAGGGTGAGCATGCAACTCGCGACGAATACGAATAAGGTCGGACTCAAGTGTGTCCGGCAAAGATAAAGCAACAGCAAGTTCACTCATCCTCCATGTCCTCCCTTTCTTTTTCTAATGTTTTTAATTCCTATCTACTTAATTGGTATTGTTACATAAATGTAGACTTAATCAGGCTCAAGGTCAATGAATTCGCTTATAGATAAGATTGATATAGATATAGAACATATCAATCTTATGGTTACAGTCAGTGAGACATAGTTCTTTTGAAAATAAAAAAAGCCCGTTCACCTTATACAGTGAACGAGCTTGGGGTAGATCTGTATTTCGTTTATACATTTATTTCTTCCGCTGATTTTACTTCATTTTGGTTATCTGCTTTGGTTATTTCTTTTTGATAAATGGTAGTACGATTTCTGCCTTCTCGTTTGGAAGTATACATAGCTTCATCCGCATGACTAATCAAATCATTTGGTGTTTTGCCATGCTCAGGGAAAGCAACTACCCCACTTGATACAGTGATCAATTCTCCTGAAGGACTCACAGTACCATGAAGCAATTCACGTAATCGTTCAGCCACAATATAAGCGCGGGTCACATTACATCCACGTAATAAGATTCCGAATTCTTCTCCACCATAGCGAAAGCATACATCTCCTTCGCGAGAGACATTACGCATCGTGACGGCTAGAAATTGCATGACTCGATCTCCGGTGAGATGACCATACGTATCATTGACTCGTTTGAAATGATCGATATCCAACATCACCATAGCAAAAGGTTCATCCCCGATACACCATGTTTCTAGCGTAGAATCAAAATTACGCCGATTAGCAAGACCAGTTAGACCATCGAGTGCTGTCTCATTTTTCAGTTTCACAATATACTTCTGTAGTTGTCTGGTCGTAAAACGAATACTTTGATACAGTACTTTCACTTCATATGTCCCAGAGCGAATAGGCGGTAACGCTTCACTTTTCCAATCATCTACCATACGGTTGGAGTAATCTGCTAATACCTGCAAAGGACGCACAGCTAGATACGTAATAATCCAACCCGCAGCTAACGTAATCAATAACAAAGGTAACGATAGCAAAATACTTTTTTGAAGTAATTCTCGCAGTGGAACACTTATCACCGATGCAGGTGTCTGTACAATTACACCCCAACTGCTTTTCATATTATAAGCATATCCTGTATAGAAGGTCTGATTCTGCTGATCTGTAAATTCAATCTTACCAGCCAAGCCAGCCATCACTTTCCATACAGCTTCATCGGCAGCTTTATTTGATCCTACTAATTTTAGATTAGGATGGAAAATAATATTGCCTTTCGGGCCGACTGCATACACATAAGAGCCATCTGATGAATAATCTTGCTCCAGAATACCTTGTAATACATTAGACTTCTGCAAATAAATCGTTCCGGCAATATAACCATAATACCGTTCTTGTTTGTCAAACAACGGGCTGGTCACTAATACAATCCATCTACCGTCTTTGCTCATAAAAGGCTCGGTAATATGAGGGATCTGAATTTCTAGTAGCGTATTGTTAATAGGTCCACTCAATTGTTGCCCTGCTTTGACGCCTGATGTTGCGGGTACTGTATTGTTTACGATCAAATCTTTATTTACAATAACAATCGAATTAAAATAATTTTTGTTATTCGTATACAAATCTTCTAACAAATCTTGATCGATTTTATTTTCACGTTGCCATATTGTAGCCAATGCATCTATACTTTCTTGCATCGTACCTAATATATTACCTGCCGCATTTGCAAGTTCAGTGGCATGCTGGTAATTATTATCTAAATAATTATTAATCAGGGCTTGCTTACTAACGATATAGGCCGAATAAATCGAGATAATCATCGTAAGTAAAATAGAGAAAACAATGATAGTGCTTACAATGGTGACAAGCCTGAATCCTTTTTTAGGATATAAACGCAATCGGACACCCCACCTGACAAATCAAATATTAATCAACTTTAATTTTAACACAACCTTTTTCACAAAAGAAAGCAAAAGACACTTTAAATCGTCTTTTGCTTTCTAGAATATTATAAAAAGAAGATTACGACCGTACTGTTTGTTCTTTACGGCTCGTTTTCATTTTAGATAACGTTTTATTGATCCAAATAGCTGCCTGTGCGCCTTCACCCATTGCAATATTAGCTTGCTCAGAATGTGCACCCAGATCTCCAGCAATCCAGACATTTTCAATATTGCTCATTTTGGAACGCGGATCTGTCTCGATATGATGATTATGAATAGTCTTTACACCTAATTGCTCTGCAAGTTCTGAATTCACATGATTGCCTCCAAAAGCTATAAAACCACGCTCTGCTTCTATCACCTGACCGCCTTCTAACTCTACACTATGGATAATACCACCTTCGTGATAATTGACCATATCTACAGCCGATTCAACATACGATATTTCTTTTTCTTGTAGACGTTCCATCGTTTCTGGACGGAATGGCTTGGATTCATGATTGATATAGATAAGATCTGAAGTACGCTCTGATAAAATCAAAGCCATTTGAGCACCTGCTTCGCCTGCACCGATCACGACAGTACGGCGATCTTCGATCTCATATCCATCGCAGTCCGGGCATACATACACACTATACCCTAATGTTTCGACCAACCCGGGTAAGCGTGGGAATCGATCGATCAAGCCTGTCGCTAGCAATAAGGTTCTAGCTTTATAACTTTCTCCTTGTGCTCCTTTAAGCAAGAAATGATCTTCTTCTTTTTTCGCTTCCAAAATGCGATCTTCATGAAATTGTACGCCTAATGGCTCAGCATGTTCCCGTCCAATTTTGCGTAATTCCTCTCCTGAGATTCCATCAGGGAAACCAAGAATATTTCCGTAGTTCTGGCATAATGTTGAACGTCCATTCCCTGCATCGATGACCAGTACCTCATGAGCAGAATATCTTCCTAGCTGAATAGCTGCTTGTAATCCTGCTATTCCTCCTCCTACAATAATGCAATCGTATAAAGTATTATCACTAATCATCGTTGTTGACCTCCTTGAATTGATGTTGCATTTGATCACTTTTTTATCGTTAACGACCGCTTATTTCTGTTCATAACAAGAATAGATGGATAGATAAGAGTATGTTAATAAATGTTTGATACTTACTTACGATTAAAAAGATCGTATAAGATAATATGTAAACCTCTTATATATTATGAAACGCAATCGACTACATATTACAAAAAATCCTCTTCTTCTGTAGCCTAATATCTACAAGAAAAAGAGGATTTGATTTGTACTATCGTATTAATTAAGATCTGCTGGTGTTATTTCATATAAAGAACCGCTCATCATCCCACCGAATCCACCGCTATTGTTCGTACGGTTCATCCCATTCATCGGGCTGTTCATCGTAGCAGTAGGTACTTTAGCATTATTGGCACCAGAAAGACTGTTTTGCAACACCGTACTTGTGGTATCTTGCCACTCTTCTGTTGGAATTTCGGTACCATGTTCTTTGATCCATGTGATGATCTCATTCGATTCTCCACCACGACCACCGATCCCATTAATCATAAAGTATTTTATTTCTCCTTTACTAATCAATGCTTTCAAAGAATCGACTGTCAGAATCGGGTCACTTCCACCGAATCCGCCCATTGCCATAACAGGCTTACCGGTCTGAATAATATACGGAGCAGCTGAACTCGCATTCGATACAGCAAATAGATATTTTTCACCTGTATTGTGTTGAGTTACATATTGCAATAATTTTTCGTTAGCTGTTTGATACATTCCACCGCGATTAGGCGTTCTTGCAGGTGCTGTATTAGTATTCTCTGAAGGCAAAGTATTTTCGGTAGGTGTTATCGTAGTGTCCGTGTTAGCAGGTCTTATAGAAGCGTTACTGCCTCCTGCACCTATCATATTAGGAGGATTACCACCGAATCTACCGAACCCTTCCTTAACTTCAGGGCCGCCAGCTGGGATTGCTACATTGCCAGAAGCATTAACAATCGAAAAAGAAGACCAGTATAATGGAGTCAACATCAGTAATATGATCGCTCCAGAAGCTAGATATAACTTGTTCGCTTGAAGAATAGAATCTTTTTTGCCAATCAGTAAGCCTATCGTTAGTACTAGTCCTACACCACCAATAATATAAAACCATGCAGAACCGATAGTCGCATTAAATGGATAGATGACATACATCTGAAAAGCTGTAGTGACAGCCACGTTAATAGGTAACAGCCATGATAACCATCCACGCCCTTCACGATAATATCTCCATTGAGCCATAAAACCTGTTGCAGCAAGTACAGCTACAGGTGGGGCTAACATAATCAGATAATATTGATGGAAAAATCCTGCAATACTAAAAAATCCAGCTACAGGCAGTAACCACATTACCCAGAATATACTATCAAGGTACTCTGGACGGCGCCATGTATTTCGGCGTACTCCTGCGAATAAAGCGATTAACGATACAATGGCAAACGGCAATAATAGACTTGCTTGACCGGATAGACTGGATTGAAATAACCGAAGTGGGCCAGCATCTCCAATATTGAACATTTTTCCTGTATTTCGATTCCCTGTCGGAGGAGACATCTGGCTATTCGTCATGCCTGTTATCTGGTTGTTGCTATTACTGGTAGTCGGGGGAGCCGTAACTTGCGCTGTATTCTCTTCTGGTGATAGTACAGACGTCTGTCCTGTTAAGCGATTAAGACCGTTATACCCAAAAGCCAGTTCCATGACAGAGTTCGTCAGACTACTTCCTTCATAAGGTCGTTCACTTGCAGGTACACTATCGACAATCATCGCCCATGAGACCGAGATCCCTGCGAGTAATACTGTTCCTATCGCAAGCACCGATAGTTTTTGCTTCCAATTCACTTGATAAGCCAGCAGATAAAATACATATAAAGCAGGCAGAATCATATACGCTTGTAGCATTTTCACATTAAAAGCAATACCGATCATAGAGAAACCAGCGATAATCCACAGTGCTTTCTGTTGCTTTACACCTTTAAGTAGCATCCATGTCGCTAATAGTAAAAAGAATACCAATAGACTATCTACATTGTTGGAACGTTGTACTGCTATCGCTACAGGAGTAACCGCCATCATTAGCGCTGCAAGCCGTGCTGTATTTACTCCAAAAGTAGGCTTAACAATCAGATAGATCAATCCAACTGAGCCTACACCTGCAAGTGCCATAGGCAACGTAACGCTCCATCCATGCACTCCAAAAATAGATGCAAATAACGTCTGCACCCAGAACGCTACAGGAGGCTTATCAATCGTCACAAATCCACCGGGATCGAACGATGCATAGAAAAAGTTGTGAAAACTTTGAAGCATACTTGTTACTGCCGCTGTATAGTAGGCATTGGCGTTTCCATTTTCCCAAATCTTCCACACATTTAGAAAAGCAGAAAGGATTAAAATCAAAATCAGCGGAATATCTATTCTTGATCGTGATTTTGATAGACTGCTTGTTCTTACTTCCATAGGTATTCCTCCCCAATCATCCATCATTCAGATATACTTTTATGTAGATTTCATTTTGGCGCATTAACCTTAAATTTAGATCATGAATTACTTAAAAAAAGATTAAATATGCAATTTCTGATACATCTAGCATCTGAAAATATACATTTACTGCTTACATTGTTATGGACAAAAAAGAACCTCCATACTCACTACGATGTGAGTTGGAGGTTAAATGTTGTATTTATAGCAAGGGGGGATTTGCTAAGAACAAGGACAAATAAGGGTTAGTGTTGGGCAAACATATGCGCAAATGCTTGAGCTAGCCAAGCATTAATATTCATTAGTATTGAGTGTTACCACTTTCCGTAATGTTTTTCACACCGATAAATTTAGTGCCTACATTGTGGTAACGAGTATTAGTCATTTTCACTGTACTGGTAGAACTATCTGTACGGAAAATCGCTTCTTTCATATCAGAAATATCGCAATTGTCGATCGTTACATTTACTTTAAATGTACTTCCGCCCAATTGACGAATAAATTTACCTGCTTTGGAACCTTTAAAGTTGCTTACTTTGAACGTAGAAGCTGCATTGATCTGGAACATTTTATCATCACCATTGGTAGCCGAACCACCTTTAAGAGTAACTGTTCCACTTTCTTTGATCGTCATTGCATCTTCACCGATATCTTCCCACACGATGTTCTCCAGGGTAGCGTTCCCATAAGTATGTACGCCATCAGCCGCTGGATAACCAAGTACTACATTTTTCAATGTACCTCCATTTTCAACGCGGAAAATAGGTTTTTGACCTTCTTTTTGACTGCCATCTCCAAGAGCACTTCCTGCGATGAAGCGTGCTCCTTTGCCATCATACACTTCGCCTGCTTTGACAACGATTGTAGTGTTAGTGACACCGGCTGCTTCTACTGTAGTTGTTGGTACAGCAGTTGTCGGCACAATTGTTACAACTGATGCTAACATCGTAGCCGCTAATACCGTTGTTACCCATTTTTTCATCCAAAAATCGCTCCTTTTGAATACATTTTTTTAAACCTGTTACTTAAAATGTAATTTATCAGGTTTAAGTTAACAATATCATTTAGAGTATAATTTTTCCATATGAATATAACGAAACCTTTTTGAAAATAATATGCAAAATATCGAAAAATTATCCATCAATACATACAGCTTCTTCCCTATATAATATTTAGAAAAATCAATATAAAATTCCTTTTAATACCATATTGTGAACTATACTTTAGCTCAATAACTTGTTGTACCCAAAAAAAGAGAAACCTTGGAATATAAGGCTTCTCTTTTTTTGGTGTTATTATTCTTTATCAAAAAAGAAATGTTCGGCTGATACTTGATCGCCTTCGATTGTAATTTTACCGTAAGAGTATCTTGGTTCACGACGCTTGTCTGTCGGTGATCCTGGATTGAATAATAGGATATCTTCCCGTACCTCAGATAAAGGCGTATGAGAATGCCCGAATACGATGATATCGACAGCTTCATTAGGAAAAGTATTAAACGCTCGATCCGGCGTTGTACCTTTCCATCCATCTCCATGAACCAGACCAATTCGCTTACCAGCAACCTCTATTATTTTCTGCAATCCAAGTCGTTCTACAATATCGTCTCCATCATTGTTACCTGCCACTGCTTCGACAGGAGCCAATTCAGATAACTTTTCATACACCCACCAATCACAGAAATCTCCTGCATGTACAATAAGGTCTACCCCTTGCAAACCTTCTAATAAATGAGCTGGCAGATAACGATTACGACTAGATATATGTGTATCGGATACAATGCCAATAATCAATTAGTTCCCCTCCTTACTCTGATAAGCGAGACGACGTTCATCTCGATCGGTTTCACTAAGCTTAGGACAAGAGAAACAATAATCTCCATCATCCATACGATGATACAAGCAACAAGCGCTTTTTAACGGAATCGATTGATCTCCTTGAATACTGGTCGTATAACGAGTGGGTATATGAAGCGGATTGCGTGCTAAGCCAAACGTTTCCGCTTCCATTTGTGTTGTCACATAGTGATGATCTTCTTTAATCTGCTCTACAATCGTTGTCGATGAAGCTTCTTCTTGCCATGCTTGAATAAAATAATTAAACTGACTTGGGAATTGCCGCCAGAATACGCGAGCATGAGCGCCTGTAACTGTCGATATTGCTTCGATCAAAGGACGAAGCGTTTGTTGATACAACTGTTTGAGATGCGTCTGACGAAATAATTCTAGCTCCGCAGAAGCACCAGGCCCTTGCTCTTCACTCCACTGCTGAATCCGGAATGCAAACTGACAATATCCATTACTTTCGTACATATCCATCGTTAGATTTTCTAAGTCTAATGCAATACTTCTATTATAAAAGGAAAGATAATATTGTTCTGCCAAAGCAATGCGACCTAACCAGGAACAGAAAAAAGTTCCTGCTGGCTCTGTATCCGGTGCTTTTAGCAAAGGAGCATAGAACTGTAAAAACTTCTTCATGCCTTCTACTGTACTCAATTCTGCAAAAGAAGCGCTATATATGGCATCCGGATGTGGTTCCATTATGAGATAAAATTTAGCTTTTAACATATCACGATCCAAGCTAAGCTCCATACTTCCCAAACCCTTCCTTTATTAAGATTCATTATCATTTATCCTATACCAATCTCTTCGATTCTTCAAATCAACATAAAAAAGACAGCCCTTGAATAAAGGACTGCCACATAACGGAAGGTATAACTATGATTCAATTAGGAAGAAGATTTCGATTCTACCGGTTGCTTTTTGGTGCTGACAACAGATTCTACAGCTGCTATACGGCGATCTTCAGGCTGTCCGGTTGCTTGAATTTTTCTGACTTTGTGAAGTACTTCTTTGTTCGGTAAGTAATGAAGAGATTTGATATAACGGATCGTTTTGGTTTTGGCACGCATAACGATTGAATGCGTCTCTGCACGATCATCCGCCAGATAACGAACACCACCCAGGATTTCACCAGGCGTTACACCTGTTGCGGCAAAAATAACATCGTCGGTGCCGATCATATCCTGCATCGTAAGAATCTGGTACGGATTTTCGATACCCATTGCCTGACAGCGTTCAAACTCCGCTGCATTGGCTGGCATCAATCTACCTTGTAGTTCACCACCAAGGCAGGATAGTGCAGCAGCAGCCAGTACACCTTCCGGTGCGCCTCCTGATCCTAAGTAAAGATCAATCCCTGCTTCGGGGAAAGCAGGAGCCATAGCGCCTGCTACATCGCCATCGCTGATAAATTTGATTCGAACGCCTACTTTACGCAATGTTTTGATAATACTTTCATGACGATCACGATCTAATATCATAACCGTGATATCCGCCATATTTTTACCGAGTGCTTTGGATGCTTTATGCAAAGTCACATCGACAGGATCTTCAATACTGAGCTTGCCTACTAATGCAGGGCCTACAGCTAATTTCTCCATATACATATCAGGAGCATGCAGAAGGTTACCTTTATCGGCTACAGCAATAACCGAAAGTGCATTATTCAACCCCTTCGCCACAATGGCTGTTCCTTCTAACGGGTCTACTGCTACATCTACTTCTGGTGAATCTGTGTTTCCCACTTTTTCTCCAATATACAACATCGGAGCTTCATCCATCTCACCCTCACCGATTACAACAGTACCGTTAATCGATACAGAGTCGAACATCGCACGCATCGCTAGTGTAGCCGCCTCGTCTGCGCTGTTCTTGTCACCGCGTCCCATCCAGGGAGCCGAAGCCAATGCCGCGACTTCTGTTACTCTTACAATTTCCAATGCCATCTCGCGTTCCATGTCTTCCACTCCTTTAATTGGGATCTCAAAGATAAATGTTGTTTACTAGAGCATATAATATCACTATTTCAAACAAAAATGTTGTTTTTAACGAAAATAATCTTCTAAAACAAATTTATATGTTTGATAAATAAATATTATAAAGGTTTTTAAAGCGCAATATAACTGATAAACAACATATTTCTTGAATACAGAAATTAAATCTGTGTTTTTAATTTCATTTTATATAAATAACCACATTTTCATGAATGAAACCAAAAAAAAGAAACAGCAAACAATCTCTAAGAGATCATTTACTGTTTCTTTATTTATGACGATTGGAGATTAGTTGATACCAACAGCGCTCAACGAGTTTTTAACAGCTGTTGTTTGAGCAGAGTTTGCACCATACAAATCTGTAGATGCTTGGATCATTGCAGAACGGTAAGCAGAGAAGTTAGAGCTAGAAGTCAAGTAGTAGTTCAATGCACGGTATACGATTTGGATCGCTTGTGAACGACCGATACCTGTTGTATTTACTCCACCAAATGTTCCACCTTGCGCTAACAAGTAGTATGCTTTGTTCGGAATACCACTGTTTGTGTGTACGCCACCGTTATCACTGGATGTATTTACATAAGCAGACATTGAAGCTGGTTGTCCACCTTTAGCAGGGTTATCCATGTAACGAAGAGCATCACCAGAAGTACCTGGAGTATAGATTGCATCACCGATCAACCAGTTTTTACCTTCGATCGTGTTACCGAACATATCAGAGATTGCTTCATTCAAAGCACCGGATTGACCATAGTATTCAAGGTTAGCTGTATACTCGGTTACACCGTGAGTCAATTCATGACCTACAACATCCAAGTCACCAGACAATGGAACGAATGTAGAACCGTCGCCATCTCCATAGACCATTTGCGTTCCGTTCCAGAATGCATTGTTGTAGTTAGTAGAGTAATGAACGGTAGATTTAAGAGCTAGACCATTACCATCAATACTGTTACGTCCAAAGTTAGATTTGTAGAAATCATATACTCTTTCTGCGTAAGTATGAGCATCTACAGCAGCAGGATCATTAAATGTACTGCTTGTGCTGGATACTGTTGATCCTGGCAAAGTACTACGGTTAGCTGCCGTATATGTTTGTACACCTTTTCCACGTGTACTATCGATTAACAAGTTGCTAGAACCAGATACAGTTGTTGTGAACGACTTCGTATCGCCCAATACCCCTTTACCTGTTCCTGTAGCATGCTCAATCAAGTCATATTGGAACAAGATTGAACCATCTTTAGCATCGATAAAGTAACGTGTACGAAGTGGTTCAGGAGTAAGTACGTTTACTTCAGTTACATAAGCTAAGCTAGCTTTATCTTCTGGAGCATATACATACAATTTAGCACTTGGTGCTTTTTGAGCTTCACCTAATGAACCAATTTTAGAAGCAGCATCTTTTTCAGCAATTTTGATTGCTTCAGAAGCGCTAATTTTTGGAGTTACAGCTGCTTTTGCATCTTTAGCATCGCTTAATTTACCGTAGACATCTTCAACTACGCTACCCAAGTACAAAGATACATTTCCTGTTTTATCAAAGTGCAATGTTTGTTCTGCACCGTATACTGGAACGCCTTCGTAGATTTGGTTGATGCGATAATGTTCTGTACCTGTAGAGGAATCCGCTTGACGTTTAGTAATATCAAAAACTTGTTGTGCAGTTGCTTGTTGATCTCCGGCAATTGTACGTTTTTGTCTGTCCAAGAATTTCCATACTTTTGCATCACCAGCCAATCCGCTTGTTACCAAAGTAGATTGTGTAATTACTTGTGGAGTGTAATCTCCTAGTGGTGTTACTTCATTAGCAGAAGCAGCAAAAGCTGGAGCCTGAGCACCAATCAACAAACTACCGGCAAGTATAAATCCAAACGTCTTTTTCAAAGTATTCTCCCCTGTTCACTTGGTTTTTTGGTATTGCCTAATAACAACTTTTTGTGCTTTTTCTTCTAAGTACCTGTGAGCCTTTGCCAAAATTCAATGATAGCATTCGTATCGAACGCTCAAGCGCCAGCTACAAACTGCGGGCAACATCTACAACAACAATCAGTAACCGGTACCCCTCCTTTTGGACGCTCATATTTTACCAAATAAATCATTTTGTGGATTTCTTCTTGCGTCTGAAAGGAATCGTATCATGATTCCTAAAAAAAATAAATACCTTTTTAGATAAAAATATGGAAAAAGATGAAAATAGCTGATTTATCTGACATGAGCTGTACAGTTTAGTATCATTTGGAGAAAACTACCTTACTTTTCACACGTAAAAAAGACTTAATTCTACTTTTCAGCAGTAATTAAGTCTTAATTAAATTCAGATTCATAAAAAGAGAAAAAAGGTTATAAGAATCAGGGCGCTCATAAACAGATTTTTATCAATTTAACTGGAAATTATTTTGGTGTACTGGCTTATTTTTTAAAGACTACTAACTTAGTCTCTAACATTTCTTCTAACGCATACTTAATTCCTTCGCGTCCTATTCCACTTTGTTTTACTCCACCATATGGCATATGATCAACACGGAATGATGGGATATCATTAACGATCACTCCACCTACTTCTAATTTCTCAGCCGCTTGAAATGCTGTTGACAGTTGTTGTGTGTAGATCCCTGCTTGCAATCCATAATTAGAACGATTGACTTCACGAATCCCTTCTTCCATATCTGCCACAGGATTGATCATCACAATAGGAGCGAATACTTCCTGACAAGCGACACGTACCTCGGGATTCACTCGTAACAATACAGTAGGTAAAAGAAGATCTTCTTCTATTGTACCTCCATACGCAATCTCTGCTCCTTGAGATACGGCTTCTTCTATCCATTCTATTGCTCTTGTCTGTTCTTTGGGTGCGATCATAGCAGACACATCAGTATCTTCATTCATCGGATCACCTAGCTTCAGTTGACGCGTTGCTTGGACAAATTGATCTACAAAATCCTCAAAGATGTCTTGATGTACATAAATACGCTGAATAGAAATACAGACTTGTCCCTGATTGCCAAATGCACCGGAGACGGCACGCTGAATCATTGCAGGAATATCGGTATCACGGTCAATAATCAGTCCCGAGTTAGAACCTAGCTCTAATGTTACCTTTTTAAGACCTGCTTTGGATCGAATCGAAATGCCTACTGCCGGGCTACCTGTAAATGACAATGCTTTGACACGTTCATCGGTTACAATAGCATCACCTACCACTTTGCCATCCCCTGTTACTACATTTAGCGCTCCCGCAGGTAGACCAGCTTCTTGTAATAATTCTGCTAATAAGAAAGAAGATAATGGAGTCTGCTCCGCAGGTTTCAATACCACTGTATTTCCGGCAGCAAGAGCAGGTCCTACTTTGTGTGCAACCAGATTCATAGGGAAGTTAAATGGAGTGATCGCTCCTACCACACCTACAGGCTCTTTGACCGTATAAGCGATTCGTCCTTCTCCACTTACAGAAGCATCCAGTGGAATCGTTTCTCCATGAATTCGTTTGGCTTCTTCTGCGGCAAATTTATACGTTTCTACTGTACGCCCTATTTCTGTTCGAGCAGCTTGTAGTGGTTTAGCACCTTCAAGTGCTATCAATTGTGCTGCTTCTTCTGAACGTTGTTCTAACAGTCGTGCTAGATTTCCCAAAATAGATGCGCGTTGGTGTGCTGGCATAGCACGCATCGTTGCTCTAGCTTCATAAGCAGCCGCTATAGCCTGCTTGGTTTCTTCCTCATTAGCTTCGGCAACTTCCGCAATTAGAGAACGATTGTATGGAGAATATAAAGGCGTATAGGAATGAGCTGTAACCCACTCCCCGTTAATATACAAATGTTTTTTATCCACAATGATCTTCCTTTCTTCATTCAAAATAAAGCTACGCTAGAAATAAGCGCTCCTACTCAATACCCTTTTTTGCAACAAAGTATGTTTATTTATTTTATATTCAGTAAAATAGGGTCTTTTATACTAAATAAATTACGACTATATTCGACAATTAATATTTGTTTATTTATTTTTTAGATAACTATACATTTTTTAAAAAATTTGCCGAAATATAATTTGTTATAACAATAAAATGTTAATAAATGCTTTTATTCAGGGATTTATAGGTTTTTTTCTAGTTACCATTTTAATATTAATGTTTGCTTAAAAATACATTAAAATACATTTAATGAAAAAATGTTTAAAAATCTATCGACATATTCGACAAAATGTGAGATATTTACATTACTTAAAAACCAAGACTTATTAACTACTAATTATTAATGGAATGAGATGAAGCTGATGAAACATTTAAAAGTACAAACCAAAATTATAAGCTTAACGTTACTCAGTGCATTGTTTATGATTATCGTTGGATTTGCAGGTTACAAAACAACGGATCTTATGTCTACCGAATCCAATGAAATGTATAACCAGAATGTCCGAGCCATTAGTGATGTAAGTCAGATCATTATTGATAATAGAACAATTGAAGCAGCATTACTTGAATTTATTATTACTACAGATAAAGATCGCAATGCAGCATTAGACTCTTCGATCAAAGAACGTTTGACCCAAAATCAAACTTTATATACAGATATGAGTACGATCACTCTTACTCCAGAAGCAACCAAGCTCTATGATACTTACAGCAAGTCACTTACAGATTACACTTCCAAAATTGAAGAAGTACTCCAAAATGCATCACAAAATAATAACACTGAAGCTTACCGTATCTTCCAAACCGATGTCGAACCATTACGCGTTAGTATGAATGATACAACCAAAGCACTAAATGCTTTACTAAAAAAAGAAGCACAAAACAATAATGAACAAGCTATACATCTAGCATCTGTTGCCAAATTCGTATTGATTATTGTATTTGTTGCTGGCGCTCTAATCTCTGCTCTTGCAGGTCTTTGGATTAGCCGTATAATCAGTCGCCCTCTCAAACAGTTACAACAATTAATGGGTAGTGCTGGTGAAGGTGATCTTACCGTTAACGGCTCTTATCAATCTCGTGATGAAATTGGACAAGTGACCACTTCATTTAATGCGATGATGACTAATGTAAGAGATATTATCCGTAAAGTTGATGAAAGTGCGATGACGTTATCTGCTTCTTCAGAAGAATTAACAGCAAGTGCAGATCAGACAGCACAAGCAGCAGAACATATTGCAGTGGCTACCAATGAAATGTCTACCGGAATCGAATCTCAAGTCGAATCTGTTAACCAGGTCAACCAATCAATCGGCTTGATGTATGAACGTATGGGTCATGTAGCAGCAATAAGTAACGAAGTTAATCAAATGACAGAACAAATGAATGCTGATGCCAAAAATGGACTAAGCGAAGTTACCGAGATTACCCAGTTAATTCAAGGTATAGCTCAAGATATGCAAGATAATCTAGCCGTTATGACTAATTTGAATGACAAATCCAATCAGATTAGTATTGCTTCATCTGCAATTCAACAGATTGCACAACAAACGAATTTGCTTGCTCTTAACGCTTCGATTGAAGCGGCTCGTGCAGGTGATGCAGGTAGAGGATTTGCAGTAGTTGCTGAAGAAATTCGTAAACTTGCTTCCAGTACAGCGGATTCTTCTACATTGATCTCTAATATGGTTCAGTCTATTCAACATGATAGTCATATGGCGGTTGAACAGGTTCATAAGTCGTCAGATAGTATTCAAAGTACAGTAGCTAGTAGTACTCGTGTAAACACAGCGTTTGAAGCGATTCAACATTCTGTTAGTAATACAACAGAGAAAATTATTCGTACAGGTTCTTTGATTCAAGAAGTTGCTAAGCAATCCGAGACGATTGCAGAAGCTATGGGACATGTAAGTGCAATATCAGAAGAAAGTTCTGCGGGTATTCAACAGACAGGCGCTGCAAGTGAAGAGCAATTGTCTACAATGGAAGAAGTCTCAAGTGCAGCACGTTATTTAGCTGATTTAGCTGAGAACTTACAAACAACTCTTGCCCGCTTCAAAATATAATATATATTCAGTCAGGAGAAAACAGCATGAGAAATTGGAAAGTTAGAACTAAAATCATTACGCTTATTGTAGTAAATCTACTCGTTTTAGTGATGTTAAGCGCTACAGGCACATTAATGACTAATCAAATGTCCAAAGTCGCTTCAAATATGTACGAAGTCAATATGCGCTCTCTTACGATTATGGATCAAATTATTATGAACTACGGTGATAATGCCGCTAGCCTTCTTGAATTAATGCAGACGACTGATCCAACCGTTAATAAAAGTTTGGTGAATCAAATTAATGTCACTGCAGCCAATAATAAAGAACAATTTGAAATGATGGGACAAATGACATTGAGTCCTTCTAATCAAAAGTTAGCCGCTGAACTGGTTCCGTTAGCAACAGCATTTTCAGAACAACGCGATAAAATTGCCGCATTAGCAGCCGCTAACCAGAATCAGCAAGCTTTTCAAGCCTATGCGAATCTTAATAGCCAACGTACTCAACTAAACGAAGTATTGAATGCTATGCGTACTAATCTTATTGATGAAGCAGGCAATGCCAAAGTAGCTGCTGATCAACAATATAGCCAGTCTCAATGGATTACAGGTATTCTATTTGTAATAGGATTGATTATCTCCCTACTACTAGGTGGTTGGATCGTACGCTTGATTGTACGTCCTCTCAACAATGTAACACAATTAATGACTAATGCTTCAGATGGTGATCTTACAGTTCATTCCGATTACGCATCCCGAGATGAGATTGGTCAATTGTCTGCTGGATTCAATACTATGATATCGAGTATTCGTGAAATTACGAAAAAAGTAGACGAAAGTGCAATGACTCTCTCTGCTTCATCGGAACAATTAACAGCTAGTGCTGAACAAACAGCCAAAGCTTCTTCCCATATTGCTACTTCTTCTGGCGAATTATCAACTGGATTCGAATCTCAAGTCGAAACGGTTAACCAGGTAACGAATGCAACAAATGAAATGACCGATAAAATGAAACAGTTACAAACAAGCAATAAAAATGTTCAAGCACTTACGAATCATATGGAAGAAACCGCTGGTAATGGAATTAGTGAAGTGCAAGAAATTACTCATTTGATCCATAATCTGGCAAGTAATATTCAGGATAACTTGAATGTATTGACTAGCTTGAACCAAAAATCAGATGAGATTGGATTGGCTTCACAAGCGATTCAACAAATTGCCAAACAAACCAACTTGCTTGCTCTAAATGCTTCAATTGAAGCGGCTCGTGCCGGTGAGTCTGGACGTGGATTCGCAGTCGTTGCAGATGAGATTCGCAAACTTGCAGAAGGTGCAGCACAATCTTCTACGCAAATTACAGCATTGATCTCAGATGTACAATCAGAAAGTCAAAAAGCAGTCGAACAAGTTCATACGTCTGTAAGTAATGTACAAGCCGGGGTTCAAAGCAGTGAACGCGTAAACGTAGCGTTTGAAGCGATTCGTCAAGCGGTTGCAGATACTGTAGAACAGATCGGTGGCACACGTTTGATGGTTGGATCTATCACTGTACAATCTCAACAAATCTCTGAAGCGATGGAACATTTAAGTGCTCTATCTGAACAAGGCTCAGCAGGTATTCAAGAAATGAATGCTGCGAGTGAAGAACAATTATCAACTATGGAAGAAGTATCTGAATCTGCTCGTTACCTCTCTTCACTTGCTGAAGATCTTCAACAACTATTAGCTGGATTCAAACTTTAATTTGCAACTTGCTTTGGTTACGCTTTGATTTCTTTTTAACTGTCTGCTTTATTATAAAAAGGAAGCTCTCTACAAGATGATGTAGAGAACTTCCTTTCTTTTTTTATTTCATATATTTAGAGAACAGTTCGCCTGCTCTTTTCGCAAATTCTTCAAGATCGATATTCGTTTTACCTAGACGTGAATACCAATTTTTGACCGTATCGAGTACCCATGACGGAATACTTTTCCCGGATATCCGACTATAAAATTGATAATATGCCCATACGAGATGATCCCAGCGCTTATCATCACCTTTTTGAATATACTCAGACACATCAATTACTTTAGCATGTCCATTTTGTACAATTACATTTTTTAAATGAATATCCCGTGGATTCAGACCAATGCTACGTACATACTCTCTAGCAGCTTCTACATCCAAAATGACTTGCTCAGGAACTTCAATCCCTTGTAACAAACAATCTTGTAGTGTCGGCCCTTCTTCATAACTCATTACCAGATAGTTCGTACCTCTACCATAACAGGTCGGGAAATAAGGTGAACCTGCTAATCGCTCATATACAAATACTTCAGATTGAATTTTATCAATCGCTTCCGGTGTAAACAGCTTAAAGGCATACTCAGGAACTTGATCATACGTAAATACAGCCGCATCTGTTCCTATCCCTATACATCGTGCTCCATCTGCATAACCAGATATAACTACCGGATCATTATCATCACTACCACTGACACCTATGCGGCGTAATGCTTCTTCTGCTACTCTCCAATCGGATACCATCCAGATTGCCCCTCTCTTACCTCACATCAACCGATAACGGATTCATAATAAATATATCAATTTATACAGTATTCTAGACCATTTTTTTAAAGAAACCAAATTTTATTTTTGGATATGGAAATTTATACATTTATACATTTTGTTTTCTTTGTGAATAGATTCCTGTAAAATAGATAAGACGGATCATAAAATGATTCTTTGACACATTTTTGTATTTGAAATGGAGGAATTTATCAATGTCAGATTTTCAGAGCAAATTAGAACAGTACGCCGAACTTGCGGTACGTGTCGGTGTTAATATACAGCCAGGTCAGCGTTTGGTGATCAATGCTTCGATTGATGCTGTTGAATTTGTACGTGTAGTGACCAAAAAAGCATATGAAGCTGGTGCTGTTCTTGTTAAAGTCAATTGGAGTGACGATCAAATCGCACGTATGCGTTATGATCTGGCTCCAGATGAATCATTTGAAATTGGTCCAAAATGGTATGCTGCTGAAATGGAAGAACTTGCAGTAGATGGCGGAGCGATTTTGCATGTCGTTTCAGATGATCCTGATTTGCTCAAAGGAGTTAATCCAGAACGCATTTCTACTTATCAAATGACAGCAAATAAAGCATTAGCTAAATATCGTGAATATGTACAATCTGAAAAATTAAGCTGGTCGATTGTTGCTGTACCTTCAGAAGCTTGGGCTGCTAAAGTATTCCCTGATGTGGCTAAAGAAGAGCAAGTATCTGCTATGTGGGATGCGATCCTCAAAGCAGTACGTGTAGGTAATGGCGATGCGATCGAAGCATGGGAAAAACATGTTGAATTATTAAATACTAAATCCAAATATCTAAACGATAAAGCATACAAACAATTACATTATGTTGCACCTGGAACAGACTTAACGATTGGACTTCCTGAAGGTCATCTATGGGCAGCAGCAGAAAGTACAAGCGAGCGTGGATTTACATTTATGGCAAATATGCCAACAGAAGAAGTATTTACAGCTCCACTGAAAAGTGATGTTAATGGCTATGTAAGTAGCACTAAGCCATTAAGTTATGGTGGTAACATTATCGACAACTTCAAATTAACATTCAAAGACGGTCGTATTGTAGGTATAGAAGCACAGCAAGGACAAGATACATTAGAGCGTCTGGTAAGTATGGATGAAGGTTCTCACTATCTTGGTGAAGTTGCATTAGTGCCTCACAAATCACCGATCTCTGAGTCCAATATTCTTTATTACAATACATTGTTTGATGAGAACGCTTCGAATCACCTTGCGATCGGTAGTGCATACGCATTTAACTTGATCGGTGGTAAAGAATTGTCTCGTGATGAATTGAATGAACGTGGACTGAATAACAGTCTTACTCATGTCGACTTTATGATTGGTTCCGGTGAAATGGATATCTATGGTATCACTAAAGACGGCGAAAAAGAACCTGTATTCCGTCAAGGCGAATGGGCATTTTAATCGTATTTCTTTGATTATCTATCAGCAACAGTCATTCATATGAATAACGATAAAAGACCTGTCATTTGTGATATGACAGGTCTTTTATTATAATTATTTCAGCTCATTTTTTCACAATACATAGAACCAAAGATATTTTCAGAGTCGAAAGGAATGAATATACGCTATGCAATATTATGTTTTGGAATATCAGTATCCACGCAAAGGATTTATTTCAGGAGGAGCTACATTCCTGCCTGTACTGGATCAATATTACGATCCAGACCACACAGAATTACCGACACATACGACTGCTGAAGTCATCTTGGATTCTAACTTGAGAAAAATGGATGTTGATTTTTTCTATACGGGTAATAGAGCTACTGTTGTATCCGATGCATGCAAGCAACTGCTAGAACAATGGAACGTAGTCGCACAGTTTATCCCTGCACAGATATACTATTATAATCAGGAGCCTGTACCAGGAACATACTGGATTGCTCATCGATTAAAGTCTCTTGATTGTGTCGATTACGAACAATCTCAATATGCTGGCAAAAAACTGGTTCTACGCTCTATCGAGCAACCACCACGCCGTATAGCCAAAGGGTTTGAGCAGATTATATTAGATGAGCAAAAAATCAAACAAGATGAATTTTTCACACTGGAATATACATACATTTCGAATCCGATCATTTCTGAGACGCTATATCAAGAGATCCAAAAACACAAATTAAAAATTCATGCAACACCGATTGAGCAGTTCAGACCTTAACTTTTCGATAATACTCAATACTTATCAATATTTGTTAATTCTTCATCCGGCTCATTCGTCGTCCACATACCAGTGCAAGCATCCGTACATCATGCATTAATGCGGCATATTCTTCTGTTGATAAAGCTTGAGTCGGTGTAGGATAGGTGCTGGCTTGATTATTTTCAGCCGTAGACTTCAATTCTAATAATAATCCATCAGCTCCTGCTGCTACACAGGCTTTGGTCAGTGAGTTAAGCGTATTTCCATTAGAGATACAATGTACAGGATAAGCAATAACAGGTAGATGAGTTAATTGGCGCAATTCTGGAATCGCAGCTATATCTAGCGAGTTATATTGTATATTTTCAAAAGGACACATACTTCCTTCACATAAAATAATATTGGGATTACCATGAGATAATAAATATTCAGCGGCTCCTAACAAATCTTCATACGAATCTTGATGACTACGCTTCAAAATAATCGGGCGCTTCACACTACTTAATCGGCGTAATAATAATTGATTACGTAATAAACGAATATCAATAGCAATCAGATCCGCATATTCTTCACATATTTTCAATTGTTCATGAGCTGTTACTTCGAGCATTGTCAGTAGTCCATATTGATTGGCTACACGTTGTAATGTACTCATTTTACGAAATGGAATGCCTTCATTCTGCTCTTTCCAATGACCGGCGATGATCTGTGCTCCTGAACGACTAATTGCAGCGGCATCTTGCTCCATTTCGATTCTTGATTCTGCTTCTGTCGACACAATCGCTACAAAGCGCCCACCACCAAACTGCACTTCTCCTATTCGAATAATACTGTCTGGTTGTTCAGGCTTGCGCAAAGATAATGTATAAAACGCATGGTGAAATGCGGGAAGAGAGATATTCATTTCAACGCTTCCTTTCAGAAATAATAATTCGAATAGCGATAATCAAGTTTACTTTTCTTTCTCTAATTGAAAATGATTATCATTATCAAATTATAAGATGAACATATCGCTTTTGCAAGATCAGAGCACAAAAAAAGTGCAGACTCCACAAGGAATCTACACTTTTTTAATCGATGAGATACATATTGTTAACGGCTAGTCTGCTGATTAAGAACCTATTATGGTTTAAGTACGACTTTGATACAGTTCTCTTCTTTGCTATCAAATACATGATAACCATGCTCTGCTTCATCCAAAGAAAGACGGTGAGTGATGATATCAGCAGCGCTGAACTGTCCTGTTTGAATTTGTTTGAACAACTCTGGCATATAGTGAACTACAGGCGCTTGACCCATTTTCAACTGAATATTACGTTCAAATAAGTGACCTAGTGGGAATTGGTTATAGTTCAATCCATATACCCCTGTTAATTGAATCGTACCGAATTTGCGTACTACATTACTTGCCAATTGGAAAGCTCCTAGTGAACCGCCTTGAATTTTCAAAGCTGTTTCTACTTTCTCGATCGTTGATTTCTCTGCATCTAGACCTACACAGTCGATAACAACGTCTGCTCCACCGCTTGTAAGTTCAATCAGATATTGATCTGCATCGCCTACATCTTTGAAGTTAACCGTTTCTACATTATTAGTACGCTTCGCATGAGCTAGACGGTAATCGATATGATCGACAGCGATAACGCGTTTTGCTCCTTTTTGCCAAGCGAATTTTTGAGTGATTAAGCCGATTGGACCGCAACCAAGTACGATAACCGTATCACCTTTTTTCACGCCAGCGCTTTCAACACTCCAGTACGCTGTTGGGATAACGTCAGACAAGAATAGCACGTCTTCATCAGGAACTTCCAAACTATCTGGAATAACAAATGGTAAGAAGTTACCATATGGTACACGTAAGTATTCTGCTTGTCCACCAGCGAATCCGCCATAAGTATTGGAATAACCAAACATTGCGCCTGTATCTTTTTCAGGATTCTCATTTGCATTATCACATTGGCTTTCCATTTCGTTTTTACAGAAGAAACATTCGCCACAAGATACGTTAAAAGGAATAATAACACGATCGCCTTTTTTCACTTTGGTTACTTCTGGCCCTACTTCTTCTACGATTCCCATCGGCTCATGTCCGATAACATAATCTCCATCCATACCCGGGATAGCTCCATTAAATATATGCAAATCAGATCCGCAAATTGCTGTAGATGTAATACGGATTAGAACATCATCTTGTTTTTGTAACTTCGCATCTTCTACCTCTTTGACTTTAACTTTACGCTTACCCTGGTATGTTAGTGCTTTCACATTAATTCTCCCCTTTCAAATTTTAATGTTGCTAGTTTTGTATTAACCAAACTTTCCCTTTTATTAACAAGCGATTGATTTTGAGTGTAGTAGGGTAATTGGAGAATAGATTATACAAACTAACATATACTTAATAACTTGACGATAACTCGTTTTGAAAGGGGCAATATCCAATGAAACATTTAACATCTGCACAAATTGAGGAATTGAAAAATAGTCTTTTAGAAGATAAAGAGGCACTTGAACGCCATTTTAATATGGAAAATGATACAACTGATGGCCAAGTTGAATCTGAGCTTGATTCTACGGGTGAATTGTCTTCTGTAGATAACCACCCTGCTGATTTGGGTACAGAAACATATGAGCGTGAACGTGATATGGCTATCGACGACAATATGGATGATAAGCTAGATCAAGTCAATGCTGCACTACAACGTATCGAAGATGGCACATATGGAGTCAGTGAAATTAGCGGTGAGCAAATTCCTTTCGAACGTCTACAAGCACTGCCTTATACGACTATGTTAGTCGGTGAAAGTGCTGAAGAAGGCGGCGGTGTGAATGATTACCGTCCTATCGAGGAAGATTTGATTACACCTGCTGCTAAAGGTGCTGGTGAAAATCGTCAAAGTCATACGGGTAAATTCGATGATGCTGGTGCATGGCAAGCTGTCGAAGAATATGGTGTAGCTGATTCACCTGCGATGTCTACACAACGTGATGTAGAAAGCTACAACGAACTTGCTGAAGGTGGAGAAAATAAAGACACTGGCACTGTAGAAGATATCGAGAAGTTTGCTGGTAACGATATTGAAGGCGGTCAACGTCATGTACAGCGTGGTGAAGATCTAGATCGTTATGTAGCTGATGATGAAGGCGATACCGAGTTACAGGTAACGGAAGAGGACGAAGAAATCGACGCTGAAAGCGAAGATGCAGATCGTCGTCGCTAAGCCGTTACATCGTTACATCGTTACATCGTTACATCGTTACAATTAATTTTATACTTCATTTTTAAGTATATAAATATAAAAAATAGCCACAACTCTCTTCTATTTCTGTTAAGAGGGTTGTGGCTATTTTAGTGTTTACTTTTATACTTCTACTCTTCTATTCTATACGTTGTTATCATTTTTGTATTAACATATCAACTTTTCTATTCTATATCTGGTTTGTTTTAAGCTACGATACTTTCCAAATCAGGCTGTAATTTGTTACGCAATATATACAGCATGATAGCACCGACCAGAAATGCCACGACATCCGAAATAACCAATGACCAGATCACTCCGTGAAATCCATTCATTTGATTAGCGATATACAATACAGGTATCAATGTTATCCCTTGAATAATAGACATTACAAATGCCGCAGTTCCTTGTGCGGTTGCTTGAAAAATACCTGTAAATAACACAGTGATTCCAGTGATAAATAAAGATAAAAACGTTACGTGTAGAATATAACTTCCCATTTCGATCAATTGTATATCTTGTGTAAATAACCCTATTAAATGATCTGAAATCAAGTAAACAATAGCACCGAATACAGTCGCTAATATCACAATCATTTTAATCGTAAATGTAATCGTTTGTTTCATCCGTTCTTTATTTGCTGCAAAATTAAAAGCAATCATAGGTACAATACCTTCACATAATCCCATCAAAATAAATTCAGGAAATTGTAGCAAACGTGATGAAATTCCAAATCCAGCTACAGCTTGTTCCCCATATTCGATCAGAAAACGATTAAAAATCAAAGACATGGCTCCCATAAAAAGACTCATAATAAACACCGGTACTCCAATTTTGAATACGTTGCTTACTATTTCTGTATTGATTTTGAACGCTTTGATTGAAACCGTCAAAAATTGACTACTGTATCTGATATGAAAAATATAATACGCACTTGCTACCAAATTAGAAATAACTGTAGCAGAAGCCACTCCAATAATACCCCAATGAAAAACAAAAATGACTACCATATCCAGAATAATATTTACGATCACATTCAAAATCATACCCATCATCGAAGTAGTAGCTGCACCTTCAGAACGTACAATATTTTCAAGCATAAAAAATAATAAAATAAACGGTGAACCAGCAAGCATAATCATGACATAGTCTTTGGTAAACGCAAATGATTCTGAATTAGCGCCCAAAAAATGCACGATGGGATCAAGCAAAGGAAGTCCGAATACTACCACCAGTAAGCCCAGTATTAGACTACTATAAAAAGCAAACGAAGATACATGTTTGACATCGTTATATCTTTTCTCCCCTAATAAACGAGAGATAAACGCTCCGCTCCCTATCCCTAGCAAATTGCCCAACGCCATAATCACTGCAAATAAAGGTAATGTTAATGCTAATGCAGTTAACATCGCTGTATTGTGGAGTGTACCAATAAAATACGCATTTAAAATCGAATAGATTACACTCATCGACATTCCTAACATCATCGGCACAGCAAAATGAGCTACAGACTTTGCAATAGGCGCTTCTTCAAAGTAATACAAGTTTTTTGCATCCATATCAATCACTACTTTCTTTTATTATTTATTAACAACTAGACTATTCGCTACAACCTCATGTATAACTCAATAGCTACAAGGCAGAAGAGAGATTATTTATCTAATTATATCTAACACCGTTAGATTATCTCTTACAGTGTTAGATGATATCATCTATATCGGCATCTGTAAAGAAAAAACTTACACTGTTAGATAAAAAGAATTAAAGTATATTTTTTATCTGCAAAAACTACCTTTATAGCCTCCGAGTATAAAAAAAGACATAAACGAAAATGCTCGCTTATGTCTTTGAGGTGTATATGTAATAAAAGAGCAAATGACTGAAGTGATCAGTCATTTGCTCTTTGTTTTACTTGCAAGATGTTCAGGCTCCTGCCTGATTATGAGTTGTTGCGAATTGCGTAATGACTAATTTCACCCTTGAAATACGCTTCTGTTCCGTCTCTTCGATCACAAACAGATGTCCTTCATGTGCCACACTTTGCCCGGTTTGCGGAGGTAAAGACTCCACTCGGGAATACAGCCAACCACCAATGGTATCGTATTCTGTCGAATCCAAATCCAATGAGAACCGTGTGTTGATCTCCTCAATTAACATCATTCCATCAATGGAGTAAGTCATATCATCAATAGGTTCTACAGCTGGACGCTCATGGTCAAATTCATCCTGAATTTCGCCGACGATTTCTTCCATAATGTCTTCAAGAGTTACTAGACCCGCTGTACCACCATATTCATCAATCAAAATTGCAATCTGTGTTTTGCCACGTTGCATGAGCTTCATCAGTTCACTAATTTTGATTGATTCAGGTACAGCTATAATGGGACGGATCAATTTGGCTGAATCTACACTTTGATAACGCATCAAATCTTTAATATGCACAAATCCGACAATATGATCTTTGTCGCCATCGCATACAGGATAACGAGTACGCATTCCTTCAAAAGCCAGTTCCAAATTTTCTTCTTTGGAACCGTGTAGACTCAGACAGATCATTTCTGTACGTGGGATCATGATCTCATGGGCGGTTGTATCAGCAAATTCGAATATATTATCAACCAGCGCCAGTTCGGTATTATCGATCAGTCCGCTTTTGTTGCTTTCCTTCATAAGTATACGTATTTCCTCTTCTGTGTGAGCGGAATCTTCTTCAGAGACCGGAGCAATACCAAACATTTTGAGTAAAGCGTTCGCCATGCCGTTCAACACCCAGATAAAGGGATACATGATTTTATGGAATAAGAGCATCGGTGCTGCTGTCCATAAGCTCACGACTTCCGCTTTGCGAATCGCCAGAGACTTCGGAGCAAGCTCTCCAAGTACAATATGCAATACCGTGATTACAACAAAAGCAATAACGATAGAGACAGTGTGTACAGCTACATCATTATTCCAGCCAAATGCCGTAAATATAGGTCTGATCAGGTCAGCAATTGCTGGTTCACCAATCCACCCCAATCCAAGCGATGCCAGTGTAATCCCTAACTGACAAGCAGAAAGGTAAGCATCCAGATTGTTTACGATCGTTTGCGCAAAGCGCGCTCTTTTACTACCACCATCGACTAATGTTTCTAATCGACTACTGCGAATTTTAACCATTGCGAATTCAGCCGATACAAAAAATCCATTGAGCATCACCAGAAATGCCACCAAAACTAAATTAAGTAAACTGGGTAAGGGGTCAGTCAAGTGTATATCCCGTACTGTCAAATTGATAGACAGTTACGGGTTCACCTCCTTCGTATATTTGTTTTTTGAATTTGCCGCCACATCACATGCACCGTCATTTTCCCAAGTGTCCTCACTCCCTTCTTTTAGTTATGTATGATTATACATGTTCCTTACTTTATTATATCGTCTCAAACCCTCCCGTCAAATGCTCTATTCATCCGATTACAAATCTTTTACATAGATAATCATTTCTCTTAACATCCTGTATTTATACTGAACCACGTAGCAAGATGATCAAAAAGGAAGCAAATGATGAAAGTGAGGTAAGTGTTAACTTGGATAAAACGTCAGTATTTTCAACGAAACGTTCGATTCGAAAAACTCGTTCTATCGTGCGTTATCCCCGTCAGACCCGCCGTTACAGTGAATATATACTTGCAGCTTTGTTTCTAGCTCCTTCTATATTACTGTTTGGTATATTTCTTTTTTATCCACTGATCAAATCGGTGTATCTCAGTCTTCATTCCACTACACCACGTGGAGATGTTGCCAAATTTGTAGGGTTTAAAAACTTTACAAATTTATTTACTTCCGATACATTTCTCAGCAGTTTGTGGGTAACTACTCAATTTATGTTGTTTACGGTACCGACAACATTGATCCTAGCATTGATCTTAGCTGCATTTTGCCGAAGCCGTATCAAAGGTAGTCGCATCTTCCGCTTTATTTTTGCTCTACCTCTCGCTATATCGGTGAGTACGGGTTCAGTGATCTGGATGGTTCTTTTTCATCCTACGCTTGGAACGTTAAATTATTTTCTGAGTGTTGCGGGATTACCAACGATTAACTGGTTAACCGATCCGAATTGGGCGTTGATCTCTATCTCTATAATGACGATCTGGATGAATCTAGGCTTCTTATTTATCCTTCTACTCGGTGGTATGGAAGGTGTACCTGAAGATATTTATGAAAGTGCACGTATGGATGGAGCAAGCCCTATTCGTACTTTTGTTCAACTTACTTTACCACTCATCTCGCCTACCATTTTCTTTGCTAGTGTGACGTCGATGATTGGTGCATTTCAAGCGTTTGGACAGATTAATATTCTAACTAAAGGTGGACCCATGAACAGTACCAACGTCATTGTCTACAATCTGTATCAAGATGCTTTTATGAATTTCCGCTTTGGGACAGGAAGTGCTCAAGCATTGGTATTATTCGTTATGATCTTGATCTTAACTCTGATTCAATTCAAATTCGGTGAAAAGAAGGTGCATTACCAATGAGACAAGGTCTAATGCGCACAGGGATGGCTTATTTCTTTATGATTGTAGCTGCAGTGCTTATTCTTTTACCTTTTTGGATTGCCGTTTCCAATTCATTTATGACTGAATCTGAATCAGCTACATATCCGCCGCGCTTTTTGCCATCAGGTATCAATATCGATAACTTTATAACGGTAATGAATAATATTCCGATTATTCGGTTTATTGTAAATAGCTTTTTGACGAGTAGTATCATTACGGTCGGAAATTTGATTACATCCTGTATGGCTGCTTACGCATTTGCATTTCTACGATTTCCGGGTCGTAAAATTTTGTTCGGTCTATTTATGGCTACAATGATGATCCCGTGGGAAGTGACTGTAATTCCCAACTATCTAACTGTTCGTAGCTGGGGCTGGTTAGATTCCTATCAAGGATTAACGGTTCCTTTTCTAGCGACTGCTTTTGGTACATTTCTGATGCGTCAGTTCTTCCTACAATTGCCTAAAGAATTAATGGAAGCTGCTCGTATTGATGGTTGTGGTCATATTCGTATTTTTGCTTCACTGGCTGTGCCTTTATCAATGCCAGGGCTAGCTACACTGGGTATCTATTCTTTCCTAAATCATTGGAATATGTATCTGTGGCCACTACTAATTACGAATAGTGAAAGTATGCGTACAGTACAGATCGGTATTAGTATGTTGCAATTTGCCGATGTTACTGCGTGGAATGTCGTTATGGCTGGTATTGTGTTGGTGATGCTCCCTTCTCTTGTTCTTCTTGCTGTAGGTCTGGGTCGTCTTGTAGGCGGTCTAACAGCAGGTGCACTGAAGGGCTAACTCATAGATTATCTATTCAAAATTTTGTCAACCAAAAGGAGAATACGAAAAGAAATGAAAATCAATCGTTCGCGTCAAACATGGAGTTTGCTTAGTTTATGCCTATTTTTATTCCTGGCAGCTTGTGGTGGAGGTCAAAGTACAACAGGTTCTACAGCATCTACAGGTACAACTGCTGATGCAGCTAGCGAGACTTCTTCCGGTCCTGTAAAAATAGTCTGGTGGCATTCGATGAGTGGCGATTTGAATAAAGTAGTTGATGAGTTAGTTAAAAAGTTCAATGATTCTCAAAAAGATGTTCAAGTCGAAGCTATTTTCCAAGGGGATTATGACGCAAGTATCAACAAATTCAAAACATCGATGGGATCAGGTAGCGGCCCTACAATGATTCAAACGTATGATGTAGGTACACGTTATATGATCGATTCTCAAGCGATCACACCAATGCAACAATTTATCGATGCAGACAAATTTGATACTTCTCAATTCGAACCGAATATTTTGAAATACTATACATTTGATAATCAGTTGTACTCTATGCCTTTTAACACATCTAATCCGATTTTCTACTATAACAAAGATGCTTTCAAAAAAGCAGGTCTAGATCCAGAAAATCCTCCTAAAACATTAGATGAATGGGAAAAAGCAGCTAAAGCTTTAACCAAAGATGGACAAACAGGAATGTCATTACCGATCTACGGGTGGTTAATGGAGCAAATGTTTGCAAGCCAGGATGCAACATTATTAAATAATGATAATGGTCGTACAGCACTTGCAACTGAATCTCAATTAGGTACTGAGCCTGGCGTGAAATTTTTAACATGGTGGAAAAAGTTAATTGATGAGAAATACATGCTCAATCTAGGTCGTAAAACAGATGATACGAAAAAAGCATTTGCTGCGGGTCAGGTTGCCGTAACGATGGATAGTACAGCTTCTCTTCGTGGATTGATTAGCTCGACAGAAGGTAAATTTGAAGTCGGAACAGCTCCATTGCCTAAAGTATCTTCTAGTGATATCGGTAAAGGCGGCGTGGTTATCGGGGGTGCAAGTCTTTGGATTATGAATGACAAGCCCGCAGCAGAACAACAAGCGGCTTGGAAATTTATCAAGTTCTTAGCAGAACCAGAACAACAAGCTTACTGGCATGTAAATACAGGCTACTTCCCTATTACCAAAGCTGCTTATAATGAAGATTTGGTCAAAGAAAACATGAAGAAATATCCTCAATTCGAGACTGCTGTAGATCAATTGCACAATACCAAAATCGATCCAGCGACTCAAGGTGCTGTAATGGGTATTTTCACAGAAGCACGTCAATTAACAGAGACAGCGATTGAAGAAGCTCTTAACGGTTCCAAAGAACCTCAAGCTGCTCTAAGTGATGCAGCAGCGCAAATCACACAGAAATTGAAAGATTATAACGATAGCGTTAATCCTTAAATTATAGCTTGTCTGTTACCAAAGAATGATAAGTAGATATAAAGCGACAAATAGATAAAAAGCGCCAGTTCAACGGTTGGATTCAACCACTGAACTGGCGCTTCTTTTATCATAAATACAGTTTATGTTATTCAGCTACGATTACATACGTGTCGATGGTGCATGAATAGAAGGATTCTGTCCGGAAATATGGGTATACGCACCATTCGGTTCTGTAAATACGGCATAATCCAGTGAAGTCAACGGTAATACATGTCGAAGCCCTGTATTCAGATCACGAATAACAATATGATCTTCTCCTGTAGCTTCTAATAGACCACGATAATCACTATGGATAACCTCACGACTAGGAATCATATAGAACATTCCGTTTTTACCAAGATTATTTTGTAATTTCTGATGCAATGACAAATCAGTAGTACGAGTATTTAAACGATTAGGTTCACGATAAGTTGGTAGTGTTGGATTGTTCATTTGAGTCGGAATAGGTTCCATGCCAGCAAAGCTGTGCTCAGTTCGATAAGCGACCGGACGATAAGGTTGAGTCAACATGATTACATTCCTCCCAATTTTAGAAAATTGTTAGACATGCTAACTCTTAATATTACCCTTTTATGTATAGCTCCAATCGTTTATTTCGCTTGATGGCATTATATTATGTTTAGATAGACATCGAAAAAAGGTATATCTCTGCAACCATCTCAGCGATATACCTTCTTCTATATTTCTATTATTTTTGTTTAATTTTATCTTATGAAATTGATGCTCCGGTTAGTTTAACCGATAAGTCCCACAGACGTTTGGCTTGTTCAGGATCAACTGCATATTCTTTGACACCAACAGAAGGTACACCTTCGACAGCCGGTTCAGCAATATCACAATCTTCACAGTAGGCGCCACCTTTACCTTCTAACTGAGGAGAAGTCGCTGCCCATAGTTGAGTCGCCGCGCCTTGTTCTGGCGTTTTGAAAGCAGAGTTGATTGCATTTCCATCTTCATCGATCCATTTCAAAGCTACCATTTCTTCTTTAGGTAAATGACGTTGTAATGGTGTTAAGATTCCGCCTGGATGTACAGAAAAAGCACGTACTCCCTGCTCGCTACCACGTCGATCCAATTCGACTGCAAATAGTGCATTAGCTGTTTTCGCTTGTCCATACGCTTCGAATTTCTGGTAATTCCCGTCAAAGTTAATATTGTCCCAACGGATTGGAGAAATATGATGTCCTGCGGATGAAGTCGCTACGACTCTTGCACCTTCACCTGCTGTAAGTGCAGACCAGATCAAATTAATCAATGTAAAGTGTCCCAAATGATTTGTTGCAAATTGTAATTCCCATCCCGGGCCTACTCTAGTCTCGGGGCAAGCCATTACACCTGCATTTAGAATAGCTAGATCAATACTGCGTCCACTCTCAACAAGGCGACCTGCAAATGCACGTACACTATCCAGATCAGACAGATCAAGCTCATCCACTTCTACATGTTCTAACCCTTTCAAAGCTTCGCGTGCTACATCAGGGCGACGAGCGGGAACGATAACGTGAGCACCTGCTTGTACAAGCGCACGTGTTGTCTCAAGTCCCAGACCCGAATATCCACCTGTTACTAGAGCTAATTTACCTGTAAGGTCGATTCCTTGTAATACCTCACTAGCTGTACTATCATGTCCAAATCCAGAATTGATGTTGTGTTGTGGTGTTTGCGTATAAGCATGTTCCATATTATTTCTCTCCTTTTCATTGGAATACTATTACTGTACAATCTAGAGTTCACTCTAGGTCAAGCACGATTTTTTCGAAAATATCATTTGATTCGTAACGCCTATTACTGACATAATTTATCATTGTCTGTGTTTGTAGAAGTCAAAGATTTATTTTCCCATGTCTGTTCTGGTTCATTACGATTCAAATAGTTCTCATACACATTCGTTTTAAGTGTAATGACTTCCAAGCAGTCATTTAAATGTTCCATCTGACTCACCACACGCTGTTGATGCTCTTTCAAAATATCCAAGCGTTCATGCTCATTGCCAGGGCCTGTACGTACAAGCTCAGCAAAACGACGAATCTGAGCAATAGGCATACCTGACGCACGCAGTCGTGTACAAATATATAACCATTCTACATCTACTTCACTATAACGTCTCCGTCCGCCTTCATCTCTTGCAATGCGTGTAGATAGCAATAACCCTTCTCGTTCATAAAATCGAAGAGAATGCACACTCAATCCTGAACGTTCTGCTACTTCTCCGATACTTAACTTATTTTGCTGTTGGATATCAGTACTCATCGTTAGATCTCCTTTATTATGCTATAGATAAAATGCTACTCATTTTGCCGGATACTTTGATTTCTATCTTAACGCAAGCGACACTCTTTCACCACTAGACTTACATATAATATGACCCAAAATGATTTGACACACTATAACGGAAATGCTAGTATCATTTATACCAAGTATGCTTGTCGGATTAGTTTATTAATTGCCATGACAAATGATATATTTAAAATATAGATGATTTTTTAAAGGAGATATTACTATGTCAACATCTGATCATATTCAACGGGATGAAGTAGAATTTGGCTGGTTTTTACCTACTATGGGAGATGGAACACGTTTTGGACAAGAATCGGAGCGTCCTCCAACTCTTGACTATTTAACAAATGTTGCTCAGACGGCTGAAAAAGCAGGATTTGAATTTGCTTTAATTCCTACAGGTGGTGCTTGTCTGGATTCATGGGTAGTTGGATCAGCGATTATCGGTGCAACGACTACCCTCAAACCTCTTGTGGCTCTTCGCCCGGGGTTGATCGCTCCTGTATTAGCCGCACGTATGGCAGCAGGGCTAGATAACTTATCCGGTGGACGAGCACGTATTAATATCGTAACTGGCAGTTCTCCTGATGATCTAGAAGAATTAGGCGATCCACTTGCTCGTGCTCATGATGAGAAATATGCCCGTACTCGTGAATATGTGCATATTATGAAAAGTGTGTGGGAACAAGCTGCCGGTCTTTCTTCAACAGAATTTGGCAGTAATAATCATTCTTCTGTATCCAATCACAAAGTGGATTTCAAAGGAGAATACTATGAATTAAAAGGCGGTACAAGCCGTCCAGCTACTGTTCAAAAGCCGACACTTCCGATCTACTTCGGCGGTAGTTCTGCAATGGCAAAATCTGTCGGTGCAGCGTATTCAGACGTATTTCTAATGTGGGGCGAACCTCTTGAAATGATTCGAGAGCAAGTCGAAGAACTCAAGCAAGCTCAAGCAGACTATGCGCAAGAACATGGCGAAGTGCGTCCTCTTCGTATTGGTATGCGTGCTCAAGTTCTGGTTCGTGATACTGAAGAAGAAGCATGGCAAGCTGCACGTGATCTGATCAAAGATATCGATCCAGAAACGATTGAACGTGCCAAAGCTTCCTTTAGTCAGACAGGTGCTACAGGTCAGACACGTCAAAATCAGATTCGCGATGCAGCCGCTCAAAATGACTTTGTAGTTGGACCTAACCTTTGGGCAGGATTATCGAATCTTCGTTCAGGTGGAGCTTTGATGTTTGTCGGTACACCAGATCAAGTCTCAGATCGTCTGATCGAATATGCAGAGATTGGTATTACTTCTTTTATTCTATCCAGCTATCCTCATTTAGAAGAAGCACAGATTTTTGGTGAAAGCACATTGCCATTATTTAAAGAAAAATGGAGTAAGCGCCTAGTGACTTCTAATTAATAGCATGTGATCATTGTATTGGAATTGAGCTTGAGTTATATTTGAAGCTGAATTTATATATGCTTACCAATAGATACACTACGATACAAATTCAACAGATTGCATGTATATACAAAAAAAAGAGGTGCGACTATATCGCATCTCTTTTTGTTATGTGCATTATACTATGTTCTACTCTACATAGATCATTTTGCGTGTCATTCCACCATCTACAATTAATTCTGCACCTGTAATAAAAGAATTTTCTGGATCAGTCAAAAATAAACAGGTTCTTGCAACATCTTGAGGTGTACCTACACGTCCAGCAGGATGTTGCTCATGATCTTCTTTTTTCAAAGCACTATAATCGCCTGTCTCGATCCAACCAGGACTAATCGCGTTAACAGTAATATGATCAGGGCCTAGCGATACAGACAAAGCATGCGTAATCGCTGTAATACCGCCTTTAGAAGCAGCATAAGCTTCAGAGTGAGGCTCAGACATATGAGCACGTGTTGAGGAAATATTGACGATCGAACCACCCTCATGATCACGCATGACTTTGGCCGCTTCACGTGATACCAGAAAGCATGCTCTTACATTGGTATTCATCACATCGTCCCACTCATCTAGACTTAATTCATAAGGAGATTTCCAGCGGGATACCCCAGCATTGTTGATTACTATATCTATCTGTCCGGTCGTATTTACAATTTCTTGAATCGTATCGATTACATCTTGTTCACGACGTACATCACACGGTAGAAAATGAGCCTGTCCACCACTTTCACGAATAGTCGCGGCAGCTGAAGCACCTTCTGGCTCTAACGTATCTGTTAAAAATACAGTAGCTCCTTCTGCGGCATAACTTTCGGCTACGGCTTTACCGATTCCTTTGGCTGCACCGGTTACGATAACTGTTTTAGAAGCATATTTCATAATGTATCCCCTTTGGAGTTCGTCTATAAGTACGATGGTTCTATACTGCTTATTTCAACGATTAAGAGCATTACGAAACATACCTGTCTAGCTCATATGTAATCTGGTAGTCTAAAAATCAACAAAGGAACACACTTCTTATCCATCTGTGAAGTGTGTTCCTTTATGAAGTGCCGGTATATAATCCTTTGGAATGTCTAGTCTGACCTGTAAATAAGCTTGCTGATCGATTATGCATAATACGCTTGTAAAAGCTCCTGAGTATCATCTTTAGCGGCATCCAATACACCTTGATCTGCCCAACATGCTTTGCAAGCTTCTTCTTCACGACATTCATTAGCATCTAGACAAGTGTAGCAAAGGTTCATGTAAAAGTTAGTAAGATTTTCATTAGTATTGTTTCTCATCTTAATCATCTCCTTGTTTTTTCTACATCCCAAGCATAACTGATTTAAAACTACATTAATGTGATTTATTTCACAATCAACAAAGAATTTTAAATTATTTTTTAATGTTCTAAAAAGAAGCTATTGTGATACACAAAAGATCGATAACGCAACCCCATATTGGTGTACGTCATCGATCTTTTTTACTTACCTACTGTTATTTTTTTATAGTACATGCCATGTTTTGCCACCGTCTGTCGTCTGCATTAATAAAGAACGTCGTTCTTCATTTTTGGCAACTAATAACCAGCCTACATCCGCAGAGAAAAATTGCAATTTAACCAATTCAGGATATTTATTCAATGTGTTCTGCAATGTGTTATTGATAGGTAAAGCTTTCCACGTTTTGCCTTGATTAGCTGTACGGTACACGATGCCATTGACTACAGACCAACCGATTTTATCATTTAAAAAAGTAGGTCCCATCGATTGATTGACTCCGGTCTGCGCTTGTAAAGCAAATGGAGCAAAGTTCCATGTCTTCCCTGCATCATGAGTAAAGTATCCGTTATAGCTAGTCTGGCTATCTTTCACACAACCAATATTCATCCAGCCTGCTGTTTTGCTATCACCAAAAAATTGAGGTTTGCCTGTGGTGAAAGAATGACAAGCTGGCAATTTTTTATTTTTATCAAAGTCTGGCCCTGTTTTCCAGGTTTTGCCCCCATTACTTGTAATATATAAATGAGGTGTACCATGTTGTTCCAGAGTTACAAATCCATTGTTACGATCTCGAAAAGACATTCCTACCAGCTTACCTAATTGCGGGATCGCTTGAGCGGTTGAACCTTCAGTTACAAATACGCCTGTGTTTTGCATAATTTTTTTCCATGTGTTACCACCATCGGTAGTAGTATATAATGCTTTCTCTTGCATATCTGCTGAATCTTTTGATGAATCCAAAGAAGTCATTACCCAACCATTGCTACTATCAATAAAATAAATGCCCAATACAGTAGCTTCATCATTTAATGTAGCAAAGTTCCAATTTTGCCCGCCATCAGTAGTATGCAGAATCAATGTTTCTCCTACACCTGACGCATTGCGAATCACCCAGCCATTATTTTGATTCAGGAAAAAGATATCTTTGCCATACGTAGGTGGTTCTGAAAACGTGACCGTTTGTGCAGGAGATACATTATCCCATGTGTCTCCACTATCCTGTGTAACATATATACGTAATTCGTTACGGGTTACCCCCCACGCAAGCCCTGCACTAGCACTTAGTAGTTGAAAGTCTGTCAGTCTTGTCTGAATCTTATATCCTCTTTCAACAGAAGAGCCCCCCTGCTTCGTATCGGATGTTGCTGTATGGTTAAGGGTAAGTGTCTGCCCCTGATCTTCAGTTTGCATTTTTTTGAGTTCTTGAGTTGATGCTTTGTCTGCTGCTGGATCGTAATCACTTGTAGAAGATTGACAAGCACTAAGTACAAACACAAGTGTAATCCATATGAAAAGCGCTTTGCGCATAGTTAACTTCATTCCTTCGCTCCTTCCGCACTTACATAAAGCTATTGTATTTCAATTATTCATGACCCTTATAAGAGTAAACTAAAATGAACATAGGTTGTTTACAGAAAAGTTACAAGCGATTACAGATTTCGCTGTTTTAGCAGGGTTTTCAGCGACTTTGTGCATTTACTGATGTGTGATCCTTTTTACATTGGTCGCGCTTTCCGTTACAATAGTAGCGAATCTGTAACAAAGATCAATTAAGGAGATGATAAAAAATGACAGTATCTGAATCTGTATCCAAGCCCCACCGTGTCGTTGTTATTGGCACAGGAGCCGTAGGCTCCACAACCGCTTACACCCTTCTACTCCACAAGAGAATGTCTGAACTCGTCTTTATTGATGCGAATCACAACAAAGCTCTTGGCGAAGCACTCGATATGAACCACGGACTCCCATTTGTCGGCGGCGTCAAACTATGGGCAGGTGATTATTCGGATTGCAAAGACGCAGATATTATCATTATCGCTGCCGGTTCAAATCAACGTCCAGGCGAAACCCGGATTGATTTGTTAAATCGGAACTCAGCCATCTTCGAAGAGATTATTTCGAATATTACGAAATATAATAATAGTGGTATTCTACTGATCGCTACTAATCCAGTAGATATACTCAGTTATGTATCCTGGAAAAAAAGCGGCTGGCCATCTAATCGAGTGATTGGTTCCGGTACATTACTCGATAGCGCACGCTTCCGTTATTTAATTGGTAAAGAAAAAGGCATTGATCCTCGTAGTATTCATGCTCATATTATTGGTGAACATGGTGATTCCGAGTTGCCGGTATGGAGTCTGTCTAATATTGCAGGAGCTCCACTGGATTTTGAAGAAGACAAACAGAACGAAATTTTTGAAAATACGAAAAATGCCGCTTACGAAATTATCAATGCTAAAGGCTCTACATCGTATGCAATAGCACTCGCACTAGACCGCATTGTAGCCGCTATTTTGCAAAATGAACACGCTGTATTGAATGTATCTTCTCTGCTTGAAGATTATCATGGAATCTCTGATGTATATCTCGGTGTACCTGCAATTGTCGGTCGAGATGGTATTCAGGCAAAACTACCGATTCCTATGAATGAGCATGAAGAACAATTACTACGTGATTCTGCGAAAAAACTGAAAGATCAGATTGCACAGCTAGATATTTAAGTCGTATATAGATAACTATAGACTATCTTCTATTCATATGACAAATCTCTAATTCATCTATATCTATAGAATGACTTCTCAGTATAAAAAAAGTGGATTTAGGTGTAAAACCCTGAATCCACTTTTTTTGATTGTATACATCAAATTTCGCTGTTATCTGATCAATAAGGAATATCGTCATCACGTTCAGGTACTTCATTGGCGCGATCTACTAATCGTCTAGCGACCACTTCAAAAGGCTCCGGCTGTAACAGTTCGACCGGGGAGAATCCTTTATCAAAGGTAAACGCATCGCCTTCAATCACCATTGCATAATGGTCACCTAATTTGGCAATGTGCAGTCGGTATCCGTAATCAGCTAGTAGTCCACGAATACTGGTATCGCCTAGCTTCATTTTGATCTCAATCTCTGGCTTGATCTCTACGATGCGCTCTGCCGCTTCGATCACATGTTGAGGTTCCCATTTTTCTTGAATATCTCGCTTTTCACTGGCTGCCCATAGTTCTAGATCATGCTCTTCTTGCTGACGTTCCAGGTTAGTCGCATCCGGCCACTTTTCTTCTACATAAGTCTGTACATAATCCATCACACGTTCATTTACAATCTCAGGAATCGATTGCTCATACGTAATATATTTCAAAAAGTCTTCAAAGTACCGCGCATGGGACGATTGATGAATTTTGAGCTCCCATTCTTCAATCATGCCTTCTTCTGGCATATGAGGGTATTGGATCGATTTCATATTCCGAGCACTGATCGCCATTTCCACTTCGCTAATCAGACTACGTTCATCAGAGATACGTGCAATTCGCTGCTCAAAATCACATTTCATTACAAAAATAAATGGATCGTCAAAATGGGTATCCAGCTTTGCTTGTGTAATAATCAATGCTCCTCCACGTACAGAGCTTGTTTCCAGATAGCTACGTACCAGATCGTCGCAAGCATTTTTGAAATCTTCTTTGTTATCAACAGCTCTAAGACGAGTAAATAAATTGAAGTTGGGATTGCTGGTCAATTCATGTCCCGGTTCTACTAAAAATGTACCTATTTTGGTAGGTGGTTGTTCTGTGCCTGGATTTTTTTCTACTTTGCGCTTAGCGGTACGAGTAAATTCAGCATGAAGAAACTTTTTAATTTCACTTTCTTCATACTCATCTTCATCTAATGTCTGATAATGTTTATAGTTTTTGTTCGTCTGCCCTTCTTTGCCTTCAACTTGAAGTACAAAAAAAGATAAAAATTGAATATCAAATCGCATAATAAACTCCTTTAATATCGCTCAATTATTCGCATAATGATCAATGACAATAATCTGATCATGACCGAATTGTAGATTATATTCTTAAAAACATTACATCACCGAATGATTGGATTTTTGCTTACGAGTGATACCTGGTTCACGAATCGATAACCATGCGTTAACGCCCATGCCACCGATCACCAGTATCAATCCTATCCACATTCCTATAGAGGATAGCATTACACCCAGAAGCAACCATTCTCCCAGTAAAGTAAATACGACTTCTAACGCTTGGGTTGCTTCTACAGTCGCTAGACGAGCAGGATGGTGTCTTACTTGATCGGTAGCCCCGAAGAACAACACGGTAGCTACAACGCCGGAGAATAGCGCTACTAGAAATGTCTGTCCTGTCTGTGCAGTAGAAGGCAGTCCCGAGTGCATATAACCAATCCAAGCCAAAATGATCCATACGGGAAGACTAGCAATACTCATTCCCAGTGTTCGCTGAAAAGCATCCAATCGTCCATCACAGACTTCCATCATTTTACGATTGCCTAACGGATAAGCAAAAGCAGCAATAGTGATAAGGACAATGCCTTGCCAGCTAGCACCTTCTGTATGTTGTCTGATTTGCTCCCATTGCATTAATGCGATTCCTGTCAAAATAATTAAAGCCGCTAACATCCCTGCTCTCGGTATCTTACCCCGTTCTTTGATCGGGCCTTCAGGTGTATACCGGATAAATAGAAATAATGGCGACATAATCATACCCGCAACAATCGTCATTTCAAAAGCCGCTGCTGTTAACCAACCTGGTGAATAGATAGCCGCCGCACATAGCGGTGCATAAAATAAACCAAAACCGATAATACTCCATATCAACCACTGGATAGGAGATTTCTTCATTTCAAGCCATAACGATTGTAAATTACCACGTAGAATAACCAGTATAGCCAGTAAAGGGATCATAAAAAAGTAGCGAAGCGATGCACTCCATAACCAGCTTCCTCCACTAACTTCCATCGATCGATTCAGTACAAATGTAAAAGCAAAAAAGAATGCAGCCGCGACACCAATCAGAACAGCTTTCATCGTTCACCTTGATCGGTAGCAGATTGGGTATGATCAGCCGCAGAAGCTAACCAGTTACCCAGACTCATCCAATTCTGTTCTATTCGTTCCGCAGTTAATAGACTGTCTTTTGCTTCACAAGCTTCTATAATCAATCGATGGTCTTCGGGGGAATGCGTATGATCAATACTGCTGAATTTGGCGTATTCTAATCGTCTAATCTTTGGCATGACCCGGTTTAATGCAGCTATAATCTCGGGATTATGGGCTTGTTGTACGAATACATCATGAAATTGATCATCTGCTTGAATAGCAGCAGAAGCATTCTGCTGTTGAAGAGCAGTAATCAACTCTTGATTGAACTGTTTTAGCATATCATAATGTGAGGTATCCAAGTAAGGAATAGATAAGCGTGCCGCCAAACTATGTAATACTGCCGCCACTGTAAAAGCATGTACTGCTGATTGTTCATATAAAGGAGCAACCCGCGTAACAGCTCCTGGAAAAGACTCGATTAACCCTTCATCCTCCAATCGTTTGAGTGCTTCACGTACGGGAGTACGGCTTACCCCGAATTGCTCTGCTAATTCTGTATCGTTTAATTTCTGCTCGGGCAATAATTCTAAAGTAACAATGCCTTGTTTGAGCGTATCGTACACTTGATCACGTAGCGTCGGTCGACTTATTTTTTGTATAAGATTGTTTTTCATAAAACCAATATATTGCATATTGGATATAATCTCAATACTTTTTAGCCTTATCTGTTGATCAATATCCTGCAATATAAGCAAAAAATCCTCCAAACTGCGATATCAACCACAGTTCAGAGGATTTTGTTTAGAATTGCAATACTGTTATAAGATTAACGATTTTTGCGGTTTGGATTTAGTAGACTATGATTACGTCCATACGCGAAGTAAATCAATAATCCAACAAACAACCAGATAAAGAATACGATCCAGGTCAATGGTGCAAGGCGAGTCATTAAGTATACACAACCTAGCGCACTAATGATTGGAATCCAAGGAACCAATGGCACGCGGAATCCTTTTTTCAGATTAGGATGATTACGACGAAGCACAATAATCCCTAGACTTACTACAGCAAAAGCAAACAATGTACCGATATTGGTCAATTCAGCTAGATCCCCCAATGGGATAAAACCAGCGAAGATAGCGATAATGATACTTGCAATCCATGTTCCTTTAGCTGGAGTCTGCCCTTTGCCACTAATTTTCGAAAAGACTGGAGACAATAGTCCATCACGAGACATCGAGTACAATAGACGACTTTGTCCATACATCATAACAAGCAATACCGTAGTGATCCCTGTAATCGCTCCGAGAGACACAATCCAAGCGAGACCATTCAAGTTCACAAATTCAAAAGCAAATGCGACAGGATCACTAACATTCAACATTTGGTAAGGTACAATCCCTGTCAAAATTAACGAAACAATAATATACAATACAGTACAGATTGCTAACGAAGCAATAATACCGATCGGCAAGTCACGTTGTGGACGCTTAACTTCCTCTGCCGCTGTAGATACTGCATCAAATCCGATATAAGCAAAAAATACTGTTGCTGCCCCTGTCGTTACGCCTGCCATACCGAAAGGCAAGAATGGGTGCCAGTTCTCAGGTTGTACATAAAATACACCTACACCAATAAAGATCAATACAACGATCAATTTGATAGCAACCATAATTCCGTTTGCACGCGCTGCTTCTTTCACTCCGCGTGTTAACAAGAATGCGATAATCAGTGTGATCGCTGAAGCAATCACATCAAAGTACGTCCCTTTTTCCGGACTAAACGCACTGGTCAGCGCATGTGGGAGTTCTAATCCAAATCCTGATAGTAGACTCTGGAAGTATCCAGACCATCCACTAGCTACCGCCGCACTCGCGAAGCCGTATTCCAGAATCAAGTCCCATCCTAGAATCCAAGCAATCACTTCGCCGAAAGCTGTATAACTGTATGTATACGCACTTCCTGAAGCCGGTACAGTTGAAGCAAATTCAGAATAACATAATGCTGCAAACGCACAGATAATACCTGCTAATAGGAAAGATAGTACCAATCCAGGACCTGCATACTTAGCAGCAGCCACCCCTGTTAATACGAAAATCCCTGTTCCAATAATAGCCCCAACTCCGAGCGTCGTTAGATCAAGAGCACCTAATACTCTTTTAAGCCCTTTTTCTTCCGATTCTGCTATAGGTTTACGTCTGAATAAAGAAGTCTGTTCTTTATTACTATTCATACACAAAATCCTTTCACTGTGAGGTATTATGACATTTTTTTATAATATTAAAGGACACCTATAAAAAACTACATAATACTACACTGTGATGCGTTGAATTAATAAATTTATTTACGAATAATCAATAAATTATGAGATAAAAGCTTTCATTGGCTCCAATTTGGAAAAAAGTTTATCCTTTTTTCATGATAAACTATGAAAAACGATCTATTGATCCATCTAACATACAAATAACATCCTCATATATCAAAGTATTGAATAGTAAAGGAGTTATGCAATCTATGATTACACGAGAACAGTTGGAGCAATATCAGATTTGGATTTATATTATTGTGTTAAGTATAGCTGCTATATTAGGATTAAGCGCTCCTACTCTAATATCAGTATTAGATCATCAGATTCTAATTTCTATAGTAATTGCTATCTTAATGTTTGGTATGTTTACCCAAATCCCTTTTTTACAGCTAAAGCAGTCTTTTGGTAATCGACGTTTTATAATGGCTTTGTTAGTCGCTAATTATATTGCTGTACCGATTGTCGTCTGGGGATTATCTCAGTTATTGCCACAGCAAGCGCCTATATTATTAGGAGTATATCTAGTGCTCCTCACGCCATGTATTGATTATGTTATTGTGTTTGCACATCTAGGACGTGGAAATGAAAAAGCAATCTTACTAGCAACCCCTATTCTTTTTATAACTCAAATGATGTTATTACCATTGTATTTGTGGCTATTTATGGGGAAGCAAGTAGCCGACATAGTGAATCCTGCTCCTTTTATTGAATCTTTTCTTATGATTATCGTATTGCCACTTATCCTCGCGATCGGTATTCAACTGTTGGCGAGAAAGGTAGCTTCACGTGGTCAATGGTTAGTAGAAGGATCAGCATGGATACCTGTTCCATTTATGGCGCTCACTCTATTTATAATAGTATCGTCTCAAATAAGTAAGTTATCGATGTATGGTCATATTATTATTTATGTGATTCCGATCTATATCGCTTTTCTATGTCTGATGCCCTGGATAACAAAATGGATTGTGAGATGGTTTCAGTTAGATATTGTCTCCGGACGAGCTGTTATTTTTAGTGCAGGCACACGTAATTCTTTGGTCGTTCTTCCGCTTGCTTTATCTTTGCCGGATCAATGGAGCACTATAGTGGCTGCTATTATTGTGACTCAGACGATGGTGGAGCTGGTTGGTGAACTGATTTATATTCGTATAATTCCTCAATTGGTCTTGCGTGATAGAGTATAATGGGATTTGGCTATCTATACGATGAATGAGAATAGCTATAATGTATGATCTTATCAGGTTGAAATATATGTACAAAAAATAAGGATAGATCGACAGTAACTGTAATCGATCTATCCTTATTTTATTTCATTTCGAAAGGAAGCTGTACATCTAATTTGGAGATCGCTTCTTCTTTCTCTCGATTACTAACATGCGTATAGATAGTCGTCGTCTGGATCGAAGAGTGACCTAGCAATTCTTGCACAGTGCGCAAGTCGGTACCTTGACGCAACAACATAGTGGCAAAGGAATGTCGTAATTTATGACTGGAATACGGAAGCCGTTGTTCAGGTTCGATATGACTTTGAAAACGATCAAATGTATCAGTAGCGATCTGCTGAATATTGCGAATCGATAATCGTGTCCCTTTTTGCGAAATAAATAGAGCAGTCTCTCCATCTCTCCATGGGGCTAATCGTTCTTCGATCGCTTGCTTGAGGATAGTAGCTACTGCATTTGGAACAGGTAACGTACGCCATTTACGCCCTTTTCCCAATACTTGCAAAGTTCCCCGTTCAGGATTGTAATCGTTAAGATTCAGACCATGCACTTCGCCTACCCGTAATCCCATATAAGCCATAAACAAAAAGATGGTCAAATTCCGAGTCCGATATTTCCCTTCTACGGACTGCATAAACTCAGTAATCTTGCTCTCATCCAAGTAAACTGGAGCTTTGTTATGTTCTGTTTTAGCTTTTTTGATCCCAAATGCAGGGTTATGTTCAGCCATTTCAAGTTCTATTAATGCTTTGAAAAAGCAACTAACTGCGGCATGCTTACGGTTTCTTGTAGAATCACTTACCCCACGTGTACGTGCACTACTGAGAAAAGAAAGTACATGTCTTTTTTTCATCTCATCCAGCGGTTTATTCCGAATAGCATGAGAATGGAGAAATTCGTACACATCGCTCAAATAAGACTTCTGTGTATAACGGGTGTAACCTGCATCTTTCATCCAATCGGTAAAAGCTTCAATCTCTTCATGATATATAAAATCCTCTTCTTCAGAGTCGTAATAATTAGCCATCAGACCAAAGTCATCCTTTCCTATACAAGCTTGCTTTCTTCTATTATACAACAGCCTAATAACGGTGTTGTTATTTCTCTATCGGAAATAAAAATACAGAAAAGTGCAGATAATAGCGTTTGAACGTTTCAAAACGGGTAAAATAGAGTATAACTTATATAGAAACAAACAGCGTAAAATTTTATTTTGCAAAATTAATTTAGATACGATTTTAAACAAAATACTTATTTATAAAAAGGAGATTCTACGATGACCGAATTCAAAAAAGTTTATCTTGAACCTGCTGCTCAAAAATTTGCAGATGACAATTCTAAGCCTCCATTTCTACCTGACTTGGGTCCAGAAAAAGGTCGCGAAACAGTAGATGAAGTGCAATCTGGAGAAGTATACAAACCAGAAGTAGATATTGAAGAACTATCTATTGCAGGCGGGCCATCTGGAGAAGTATCGGTTCGTATTTTACGTCCTAAAAATGCTCCTGAAACGTTGCCTGTCTTAGTCTATATTCATGGTGCAGGTTGGGTATTCGGTAATTCTCATACTCATGATCGTCTAAGTCGTGAACTGGCAACAGGTGCTGAATTAGCTGTTGTATTCGTTAATTATAGCCTTTCTCCTGAGCATAAATACCCTACAGCGATTGAAGAAATCTATGCTGTTGTGGAATGGATTGCTAAAGAAGGTTCGACTAAAGGTCTGGATGCGTCCAAACTATATGTAGGTGGCGATAGTGTTGGTGGTAATATGACTGCGGCGATTACATTAATGTCTAAAGAACGCAGCGGCCCTACTATCCAAAAACAATTGTTATTCTACCCGGTAACAGATGCTTCTTTTGACACTGAATCGTATCAACAATTTGCAGAAGGTTACTTCTTGCAGCGCGATGGTATGAAATGGTTCTGGGATCAATACACTACAGATCCTAACGAACGTGCTCAAATTACAGCCTCCCCTCTTCGTGCAACAACAGAACAATTGAGTGGTCTACCAGAAGCATTGGTAATCACAGGTGAAGCTGATGTACTGCGTGATGAAGGCGAAGCTTACGCTAATAAATTGCGTGAAGCTGGCGTGCCAGTTACAGCTGTTCGTTTCCAGGGAATTATCCATGACTTTGTTATGCTGAATGTATTAGCAGATACTAATGCTAAAAAAGGTGCTATCAAATTAGCAACTACATTCTTGCGTGAAGGATTCTAAGACTTTTCTTTTCGAAAAATATAAATAAAGAGAGACTTTCTTTTAAAAGAAAGTCTCTCTTTTCTTTGTAGAATGTGATGCAAATACATATGCTTAATATAGATAGACATTTAATGTTCAACAGTGATAGTTTTAGATTACTTTCTATAGTTTACATAACTAATATTATGTTAATAAAATATAGAAATATGAATGATACTGATTCAATCTGATTCGATCATTCAGTTTACAAAGTGTTTATCATTTTTTTCATTTGACCTGCTGCTTTGGCTTTGATTCGTACAAACTCTGAAGTTACATACGCCATAGGTAATTCTTCCAAATCAATTAATTCTACAGTAGCTGGATCAGCCCCCGCTATAATCGCTTTTTGAATAGCTTCTTGCTTGGCTTCTTCTAGCACATCTTGACGATGACGTCCTGCCATAGAAAACATTTTATCAATATCACCACTGACTTGCGCTATTGCCGCTCCAAGCGCATTGGCACAACCGGAATGTTCAGGACGAATCACTTCAGAAGCTCCATCCATTTCTCCAGGGATCAGAATAGCTCCACCACCCACTAGAACAACAGGCATATCATGCGCACTTGTTTTGATCTGGTCAACCGCAATCTGAATTTTACTATTAATGATATCTATCGCCTGTTGCCATACTTGCTCAGGGATCTGGGCTAACCGAGTACGATCACAATCAGGATGGTCTATCTTTGCCTTTCCTGAAGCTAGCAAACAATCTGTTGCAGTTAACGTATTCCCACCAAAAGCGATACTTTCACGCACAATATGATAACCCACACTATCTGGTCCTACAGTAATACCATTTTTAGTCTGACGAACAATACTTCCTCCTCCAATACCAATTGAAATAATATCAGGCATTCGAAAGTTCGTTCGTACTCCACCTATAGACACCGCTACACTTGATTCGCGCGGGAATCCATTAACTAATATACCGATGTCTGTAGTCGTACCTCCAATATCACAAATAATACACTCTTTTAATCCACTTAATTCTGCTGCTCCGCGAATACTATTGGTTGGGCCGGAACCAATCGTTAAAATAGGATACTTTTTAGCATATTCTAACGTCATCAATGTACCGTCATTTTGAGCAAAAAAGATTTGTGCTTCTATCCCATAACGTTTTAACGCCATTTCTAAACCATTGGATACCGCAGAAGCTACTTGTACTAATGCCGCATTCAATGCAGCTGAATTTTCACGCTCTAACAATCCTAGACTACCGATCTCAGAAGATAAAGTAACTGGAAAATTAGCACCTAATATTTCATAAGCCCATTCTGCAAATTGCTTTTCATATCCAGACAATACGGGTGAAAAGATCGAAGTCACCGCAATTGACTCAATCCCTTTAGCTTGAATATCATACAGTACTTGCTCACACTCAGCACGATCCAATGTGGTCTGAGCCAACGGACGACCATTAGACTCACAACCACCATGAATATAATAGTACGTGTCTCCAGCGGCGTCTCGTAACGATTGATCCCATGTGAACATCGGTTCGACAGATGTTCCAGCAGGCAAGCAAATACGTACACAAGCGATTTTGGCTAAACGATTGCGTTCGATAATCGCGTTGGTTGCATGAGTCGTCCCTAGCATAACAGAAGATATTCGACTAGCCGGAATATCAGTTTCTTGTAATATACGTTCTAACGCTTCATAGATTCCTGATTCTACATCTGAACTGGTAGGTACTTTTACTTTTGCAATTACCTGATGATGTTCATCCAAAATAACAGCATCTGTATTGGTACCCCCAACATCAATCCCAATTTTATACATGTTGTGTACCTCGTCTCTGTTGAATGATCTCAACGGGTTCATAATCGGTATCATAACCAAAGTAACGGGGACCCCATACTTCTAATGCTTCAGGAGTACGCATAATATCCGGTGTCGGGATGGCTAGGCAGATCACCCGAAAGCCATATTTAATACTTTCAGTGGTGATAGGCATTCCTGTTTCTTGATCCAGGAACGTAATTAAGTCAGGAACCATTGCTATAGCTTGACCATCTACTGTTGCAAATAAATTCTCATTTTGAAAATCTACTTTTAACTCTTTTCCTTCATATTCTCCCAAACCCGTAACTAATGCTTTACCCCGTACAAATCCATCCGTAGATTGACGTTCAATATCTGTCACTTTACCGCGAAATACAACGATTGCTTCTCCATAGATCGAATTACGTGTTACTTCTTGAATCGCTTCTATAGGATTACGTTTGGTTTTTTGAGCATGACGAATAGATTGACCAAGTGCCATACATAAAGTCATCGTGCCATGAATAGCTGTTCTTTTGACATCTGCTCCTGTCATCATATATTCAGCTACATGGGCTGCACCACCCATACGTACAGCAATACCACGCGAAATATGTTCTAACATATAATTATCTAACGTCTCTAACAGTACCCGATCACCACGTTCATTGTGTAATACCATCGGGGTACCACTAATACCATAGATATGGAATGTTTCCATTTGCAATTCAGGAAAAGCACGTCCCATACCATCTCCATCCACTAAAGGAATGCCTGCTTTGGATGCCACTACAAATGGAACTGTTGAATTTAATCCTCCACATTCAATAGGCATTGTGGCATAAGCGCTAATCCCTGTTTGTTTTTCTAACATACGCATTGACTTGAGCGCTTCGTCTCCATTCGGAATCTTTTCCATCATGATTGTTGGAGCACCCATCATAGCGGTTGGAATCACCCATGCTTCATCAGGAACCTCTGTAACATCTATCATCTGAATCGGACCATTGTCACGAATACATTTCTGAACCATTAACTTGCCCAGATAAGGATCACCCCCACCACCAGTTCCCAGTAACGCTGCTCCAATAGCCAAATCTTCTATATCTTCTTCATCTATCCATCTCATATGCAGTAAAACCTCCTTAGATGTTATATACGGATTACTCGCTTTTGCTAAAATTGATCACCTTTTGGGGAACCATAACTTTCATTCCTATATAATAAAATAGAGAGCTCACTATAATAGAAGTTAATGCTTGTACACCCCAGGTAATCAATAGACCTGAGGCAAATCCAATGATCCATGCAAAAATAGCTATCCAATTAATCTTTTCGCAATATTCTGGCAATGTACCTTTTGCACGACTAGCATCCAATTCACTGCGATAACGTTTGAGTATAAAATAATCAATCGCCATAATCCCTGCAATCGGTGGAATAGCCACGCCTAAAATAGTCAGAAACGTAATAAATTTATCCAAGATACCCATAATTGAAAGAACGGTACCTATCACCCCTAAGATCAATGTAAGCACACCGCGATTCATTTGTACTTTGAAAATAGTACTTAAAAAATTGGTGATTCCGAGCGATGAAGAGTATAAATTAATATCATTAATTTTGATTGTAGCAAAAGCAACAATCGCTCCACCCATCAGACCAGTTAATTGCATAACAATTGCCATCACATCTGAACTTCCGATAGCATGTGCCATTAATACGGCAATCAGATTGACTCCTAGTTCGCCCAAAAATGTACCTATCACCGTAATCCAGATTACATCTTTAGTGGATTTAGCAAATCTCGTCATATCAGGTGTGGTTACACATCCAACAATAAATCCACCTGCTACCATCGTGGTCGCTGCTCCAATTGTTAATAAAGGACCGGGAGGTTCCATCGTTGCTAATGTAGCTAATGAATGATTTTTGAGTACTTGATATACTCCAATCCCCATAACAATTAGAAAAAGAGGAACTGTAATTTTGGCAGTCCATGTAATCCATTTGAACCCGAAATATACGAGTAAAGTAGTCGCTAATCCTGTAATAATAGAAGCTATTACAAAACCAAGCTTACCTCCGGTAACGGCGTCTATTCCTTCTGCAAAAACAGAATTCTGTACACCAAACCAACCTGTTAAAGAGATAGCAAATACTAATCCAATAATGCTTGATCCATAACGTCCAAACCCTGACCATCGTGCCAATAAGCTTGTCGACATGCCCTCTTTTGCACCCGCAATTCCAAGAACACAAGCAACCACTTGCAAAATAATGCTACCGAACATCGTTGCTAAAAAAGCATCCCATAACGTCATTCCATAACCTAATGCCGCTCCAAGCAGAAATTGTGAGATACATGTGAGTGCTCCGATCCGAACCAACAAAATGCTAAACATAGATTGGCGTTGATCCTGGGGCACACGGGATAATGAGTAATCATCTATTGCTTCACTTTGACTCATATTGAAACCCCCTTTATCCGGTAACTTCCGGGTATTCTCATATCTTAATGTATTCATTCTCTATTGCGAATAATGAGGTTCACCAAAATAATGCTTATTTTATTGTTCAACTGACCAATTTGGTATATATATGACAAAAAAACTACCACAATTGCGGTAGTTTTTATAATTTATTTATTTTATTTATAGTCAAATCATCTTTTGTTTACATTTTATAAAGTAAAATAGCGAGCTCAAATTGTAAGCGATATGGATTCTCAAAAGGATTTACTTGTAAAATTTCTATAATACGTTGTTTCCGATAATTTAGCGTATTACGGTGAATATGCAAAATATCTGGTAATTCTTGTTGGTCAGGATAAAATAAAAAGTATTCCAATGTAATCAAAAAATCAGCATTTACTTTACAATCATATTCTACCAAAGGTTCTAATAAGCGTGTTAGTGAATCGAACATATTCTGTATATTTTCAGAACGTATCAGAGTGAATAAAGGCAAATAAGGAGCATATAGTATATAAGGTAAAGCCGGCATTTTTTCTTTAAAATGCAAAATATGGCGTAATTCTTTGTACAAAGATACTCCTTCTTCCAAAATACTTTTTTGTGCTTGATGATAGGCTATATAAAGAGGAACCGAACTTGATTGACGCCATTTCTGAAATAACTGATAGTATTGTTCTTGAAATTGCTTGTGATCTGTACATCGAGGTAATAGCAAAATACACTGATATCCGTCAGGAATAATCATCACACCATGTTGTTTAGAAGAAGCGTAATTACGTTCTATTTCATATATAAGCATATGATGATCTGTATGATCAACAGCAGCGACTACAGCAATACCACCCATTTGTGATAGATCGTATCCTGTTTCTTTGCTATTTTTTTCGAGATGTCCCGGAGAAATATCTTGTCCATTTAACCAGTTAATAATCATCGTTTGCTGATAGCTTTTGGTCACATTTTGAATAGCTTCTTCTTGTGAGAAATATAAAGCTAGACTAACTGCTACAGAATGATACAGCATCTCTTTAAAAGGTGGTAATCTTTCTTGGCTTAATACACATAAATAACCATATACTTTATGAGTTGAATAAATCGTTTCTACGATATGGGTATACTGTTCTGTTTCGGAAAGTACAAAAGAATTGGAAGAATGGGCTGATTGTTGTTGGCGTGCAAAAGCTGATTCTAGCGCAGATTGAAGTTCTTTTTCGCTATAAAATAAATCTGTGTGATAACTCGCTAATTGTTTGAAATTATTATCAAGTAATAGCAAAGAGTCGTCTAAAATTTCACCGATATTGTAAATAATCGTATGATAATCGAATTGGAGCGCTAACCATTCAGTCAAACGATTTTGAATTTCGAGCATTTGTTTAATTTCTTGTGAACGATTTTTTTGAATTTCTTGAACAACAGGAGAAATAATATCAATATAAGGTACATCACGAGGAATCTCGATAATAGGAATTTGTAATTCATCAGCACGTTGAAGCACTTTTTCAGAGAGCTCTCGATAATGTAATCCTGGATAGCAAAGCGCTAGCGCAGACGCATGAGTATGCTTCATTTTCTCTAATAAAGCAAGCTGCAATTGTTCATCATCTTTAATATGATAAAAAGCAGTAATAATAAGTTCATTCCCTTTAAACCATTCTTCGGCATCTGGTATTTCAAGCACAGTGACATGTTCAATAGGATTACGTATACCGCTTTGCCCGGCAATTATTGTTGCACGAGTTAAAGCTCCTACAGTCATCGCTTCTTCTACTGTAATATGACTCACAACAATCACCTCTTTCATAACAACTTCCCTTTATCATTAAGCTTGTGGTCTATTATATGATGTTATCGCAAAAATAGGCATGGTAATTCTCTCCATTTCGGTAGTGAAGTATAAAGAATTTATTTATAAATATAGATATTTTACATATGGATATGATACGTATTGATTTGTTATTTCAAAATAAACTTGCATGTATTATTTTAATTAATAACGTAAATACGATTTTTATAATATTTTATAAATTAACATAATAATAATTATGTAAACTATTAATTACAAAAAAAGAGAATGTCTATACTTCACATTCTCCTACTACATTATAAATGAAATTTTGTGGTCGCATGTTATATTTACTACTTACTTTCCACCGGCTTGACGAGAATTGTAAAATTCTACTGCTTTTTGAATCAACTGTTGCATCGAACCGAAAGAAGTACTTTCTTTCACCTGATTATCTAGTTGACCTTGCGGTACTTCTTTTACTTTATCTGCTGAATCTGTAGGAGATCCAACGCCTGCTTTTTGCAACAGTTCTCCAATCGATTGAAATGGAGTATGCTTTTGCATAAATTCAGGAGTAAGTAATTTGTCCAATGGAAGTTTTTGTACAATTTGATCTAATGGTAAATTTTTAGCTATTTCCATCAAACCACCTGGTGTTTTTGCTTTTTCAATCATTCCTTTAAGATCGCCCATTCCACCTAAATTAAATCCCATAATTATATCCTCCTTTAAAAATATCATTTGATTAGCTTTTCAGCTAGATTGTATACATGTGTAAAAACAGACAATAATGAAGTATGTCTTCTTGCTTATTACCCTAATCTATAGCTTGTGATTGGTGAATCATATGAAGTGCAGTAATATGTAAAATAGCAATATCTCTATTAGTTTACGTATTATTTATTATGTAAACTAATATGCAAAAAACAAAAGCTAATAGAGACAGCTAAATAAATAACGTTTATGTGTATAAGATTTCGCATTTCCTGTTATTCATTTAGTTGTAATGATTATATAATTTCCAAAACGCGCTCCCATGAGTTCAAATACTCCAATTCTTCTTCTACTCGTTGCTTTTCTTCCGAATCCATATCTTCTTGATTACTGAACTCTTCTACCTCTGCAAATTCATTATTCATCAAAGGGGTAAATAACCAGATGATTTTATCCGATATCTCTTGTTGTTGATCGTTATATTGATTCTCTGCATTATAGATATGACTCATTGTCTATCCATCTCCTTCTGCACGCTTTATATTTATGTCGACACAAAACAACATTCTTATAAGAAGATCCAGCAAAATAGTTTTTTTCTTTTTTATATCATAATACAATCCTCTCTTTTTCAAATCGGCTCAGAGGATGAATTATGAACTACAAAATATCATCCTCTAGATGGAGTTAATTTTTGCAATCTTCTTTGTTAAGATGATCCTAACAAGAGACAATGAATGTGATTGAAATTAGTCATCTGTAAAGTGTAAATGTAGTTCAGATTATTAGTTTACATAATATTAATTATGGAGTCTTATAAATTTATAGAGTTTTTAGGTATTTCGCATATGGAATTTAATGTTAAATAAAATCAAAAAAGCACGCATTTTAACACACAATAGTGGTCGACTGGATTACTTTTAATAGATTCTAACAAAAACAGCGTATAATTTATATTATACGCTGTTTTTTAAGGGCTATATTATGAAATATTGCCCCATAAATCATAGGTTTATATCGTTCACAAACATTGAGCTTTTCGACCTTCATACCATTTTAAATACAAAAAAATACACATCACTTTAAGAGTATGTATAATAAAGAGTATCACTATACAATAGAATTCGGAATACGTTACACGTAAGGAGTTGAAGATTGATATGAAAATAAAAGACCCAGATACATCTGTTGTATCTTCAGATCTACATACCCATGCACTGGATATAGAAACTTCCAAATTAGCACATGCAATCTCTACTCTTGCACCGCATGAAGGAACAGTAGATTTAAGCAAACATATCCCTGGACTGCATGTCAGTCGTTACTCTTATATCACTCCAGATACTATCAAAACCTTTTTTTCAACTTCTCTGATTATTGTTGCTCAAGGAGCCAAAGCGATTACGATAGAAAATAATATATTCTCTTTCGGCAAATCACATATGATTTTGCTACCAATCGCGTTACCATTAGATATACAGATTACAGAGACTAGTCTTTCTGACCCTTATTTGGGCATTAAATTAGAATTAGACCCACAGAAATTGAGTGAATTGGTATTGAAATTGAGTCCGGCGGGACTTTCTCCAGTACGTCAACAAACGAAAGGGCATATCGCAGATACTGATGTCAGTATGATAAATGCCGCTATTCGCTTATTAGAATGTCTGCAAAATGAAGAAGATCGCACAACGATTGCACCATTGATCTTAGAGGAAATTATGATACGCGTATTACGCAGTCCTATTGGAGTATCTATTGCTGAAACAGGCTTTGGCGAGGTCGAAGTGCAACGAATTGCTAAAGTGATAGATTGGCTTCGAGAGCACTTTTCACAACCGATAAAAGTTGCTGAATTAGCAGAACTAGCTCATATGAGCCCTTCTTCCTTTCATGTACATTTCAAGTCTGTGACTTCAATGAGTCCGTTGCAATACCAAAAAACGTTGCGACTGCATGAAGCGAGACGTCTTATGTTAGCCAATGCATTAGATGCAAATACTGCATGTCGATTGGTCGGATATGTGAGCGATTCGCAATTCAGCCGGGACTATAGTCGATTTTTTGGAAATCCACCAAGTCGAGACATAGCAAGATTAAGACAAAACCCACAAATGGTAGAATGACTTAGCATCTTAACGAATTAACATCTTAATAGTATAAAACCAATAAACAGAAATAATTTCACAACTTCTCTGTAAGGCTAGAAAATAATAATTGCTACTTTTAATGCTCATGGCGTAATAACTGTGAGCATTTTTGTGTTAGTAAAGAAATAGATGGATAAATAGCAGTTGTGAAAGGATTATTTGTAGAAATAGGCAAAAAGTGAAAGGGAATAGACAATGATCGGAATGAAGTAAAAGCTATACTAAATGTAATCTTGTATCAACAAGAAAACAGTTAAAAGATAGCTTTTGTACATCATTATTCTATCTCATTTTAGGAGGAAATTAATTATGCGTGTTTTTGTAACAGGTGCAACTGGATTTATCGGATCAGCTATCGTGCAGGAATTAATCGAAGCCGGACATGAAGTACTTGGTCTTGCTCGTTCAGATGAATCGGCAACCAAACTTACCGAATGGGGAGCTACAGTACAACGTGGTTCTTTAACAGATTTGGAAAGTCTACGACAAGGTGTAGCTACAACAGATGGTGTGATTCATGCTGCATTTATTCATGACTTTTCAGATGTGACCTCTGCCGGAGAAATAGATCGGCTTGCAATTGAAACGATGGGTACTGAACTGGCTGGAACCAATCGACCATTTGTAGTCACATCGGTGATCGGACACCTTGCATCTAATGAGCTCGCTACTGAACATTCTTCTCCAGATCAACATTCGATGACCAAACATCGCTCTGCTTCTGAACAATTAGCTTTATCACTGTCTGCACAAGGTGTACGGGTATCTGTAATTAGACTTCCACCGTCAGTTCATGGTGAGGGAGATAATGACGGGTTTATTCCTACTTTAATTCGTATCGCTCAAAGTAAAGGAGTATCTGCTTATATTGGAGAAGGTCATAATCATTGGCCTGCGGTTCATCGTTTGGATGCCGTACATTTGTATCGCTTAGCTCTCGAAAAAGCTACAACCGGTTCTATGTTACATGCTGTTGGAGAAGAAGGGATTTTATTAAAAGATATCGCGACAATGATTGGTCAACATCTAGAATTACCTGTTATCAGTATCCCTCTTACTGAAGCAAAAGCACATTTTGGCTGGTTGGCTCATTTCACTTCTATTGATATTCCCGCTTCAAGTCAAATGACGCAACAGCAACTGGATTGGACACCTATACACTCTACACTTCTTGCAGACCTAGATAGAGACATTTATTTTAAAACAAAATAATAGTGTGAAAAAGATATAATCATTATTAAAAAAAGCAACTATCCGAATATATTCTTTATATCGGATAGTCGCTTTTTTGCTATTGATACATCATAGGTACTAGGTATACTAATTACTCATCGGCTCCAATATTCACTGCACTGCCAGATACTCGATTTTGTCCGTCAATATCAGCAGTTCCGATAATCGCTGTATCCGTTGATCCTTTATCTACAGCAGGTGAAGTCGTCTGAATATGATAATTATCTGCACTTACATCTACAAACTTAGGATCTGCGAAGATGGAATGAGCATCATTACCTGATCCTGACTTGTAAGCCGCAAATCCATTGTACTCTTTGTTTTTCCAAATCCAAAATGTAGAATCACTACTACCTGAAGCAAAGTACAAATTGTAGTCGACTACGTTGCCTGAATTTTTGGTATATGGATTTGTGATCAAAGCATTCGAAGAACCAGCTACCATAATATTGTTTTTGATAACGTTATTAGAAGTATCGTATTGTACTAATAATTGTCCATTATCGTCACCTAAGGTATCGTTTTTGTACAGCGTGTTATTCACGATTTTGGAGTTAGTGGTTGAACCACGACCTGTATCATATCCACCCATCGCAATACCTGTTAAGCGGTTTTTGTAGACCATATTGCTACGAACTGTAATGTTGTCAGTTGCTTTGCCTGCATGCTCAGAAGCAATTTCGATACCGATATCGTTATTGTAACTGTAGTTACGCTCAATGATTGTATCTTTTCCACCATCTACATAAATACCATCTGCAGAATTGGTATTATTCGGTACAGGGCCATAAGATACATTATTATTAGACGTAATATTATACACTTTATTACCTTGAATCAATCCATTACGAGCTTGATCGTAAGCAACAGTTGGAGACTTGCCTTCGAACCCAATCACATCAATCCCAATGTTGTCGGCATCATGGATCGTATTATTGAGAATTGAAAATGTATCGACATTCCCGTTTACAACTAATGCTTCACTTGTACCCAATACTAAATTATACAATTCATTTCCGCTAATTGTCAGATTATTGATGGAAGCTGGAGCTTGGGTTCCATAGACAGCGATACCATGAGCATCTCGTCCTAACCAGATGTCTCCACTTGATGTAGAGGTAGGTGTTGCTGTACTTTTGATATCATGGATCTTATTATTGAGGATCTTAATATTGCTTCCTTTGCCATGAACATAGATACCAATTGGTAGCAAATCTTTAGTCGCTGTTTTATAATTGCTAAGTTCTAACCCTTGAATAGTAATGTAATCGGCATTTTGAATATCAATTAATCCTTCTAATCCTGTAACACTTAATCCCGTTCCATCAATGATAGGTTTTTCAGAAGCATAGTTGCTAAAAGTGATCGCTCCTGTAGAAGAGCCTGATTTAGTAATTTTCAGCTTCTGATTATACGTACCTCCACGAATATAAACAGTACTTCCCGCTGTAGCTACATCCGCGGCGTGTTGTAGTGTTTTCCATGGAGCACTCAATGTTCCTGCATTAGAATCATTACCACTGGTGGATACATAATATTGTGTTTCTGCGGCTACTGCTTGAGAAGTATTCCACTGAATACCTGTAGTCATTAACAACACCATACTTGCGCCTAGCACTACTTTTTTGATGGACTTGAACACTTCATCATCATCTCCTCTGAAATAGTGAATTGAGATACATTAACGTTGTTGCTTACCCCTTGTATAGCAGCATAAGTATTACAAGCTCACCCCCTTTAAAAAATAAACACATTAAGAATGACTCATCTGTATATGGTCTATCTGTTGTAAAGTTGGTAAAGCTCCTGTACCACCTACGCCTTGAGTAGATAAAGCACCACAAGCATTGGCGAATTCTAACAAAGTGGCTCTTCGATAGCCTTGCAAATATCCATAAATGATCCCAGCATTGAAGCAGTCTCCTGCTCCTGTCGTATCAATAGGCGTTACAGGATAAGAGCGAATCGTAATTGGTTGCTTGGTTGCATCAACAAGCAAAGAGCCTTGAGAACCTAATTTTACGATCACATTTCCTACAAGATTAGGTAATTGCGTAATAACCTTTTCCATATGTGACGTGTTATAAATATGCAAAATCTCTTCTTCACTTGGAATAAACAAGTTAGTGTATGTTAACAATTGTTCGATTCCTGAACGATCCCATAGATTACGAATATCCCAACCAGTATCAAAAGAAGTGCTTACGCCTAGTCGCTGTGCCTGTGCAAACAAGGTTGACCAATGTTCTCTCATCTGATCTTGTAGATAGTAGGAACCGAAGTGTAGATGGTCAGCCTCACGAAGTAATGATTCAGTTACCATATCAGGTGTAACACACGGAATACTTCCCGGATAGGTGACAAGACCCCGATCAGATGAAGTGGAAAATGATAATGTGACTCCTGTTTTGATATCGGAACGTATGTGAATATGGTCTGTATTTACACCCATTCGCTGTAATTCTTGTATACAAAACTCTCCAAAATAATCTGCTCCCACTACACTTACAAATTTCACTTCAACGCCCAGACTAACAAGTGCACAAGCCGTAATCGCTGAAGATGACCCCAAAACGATTTCGAATTGATTGGCTACCTTTTCTCGATTCCATTCGGGTACAATATCTTCTCCAGTTAGAATCATATCGACATTCAATTCACCAACGACAACAATACTAGCAACAGGTGTATGTGATGCTTGAGTATTCATCATTATTTCATATTCGGGATAAATTCCCGTTCCACTTCATATAATTCATCAAACATATTTCTAATTTCTTCAAGTGAACATACGGCTGCTGTTAATGGATCAGACATTAATGCATGACGTGCCATTTCTTTATCATTACCGAGTACAGCACCTACAGCTAGTTCAAAAAATGCCATATTCGAGCGACACAACGCAGCTAAATGTTCTGGTAGACTACCGAACTGACAAGGGTTAATTCCATTACCATCAATCATACAAGCTACTTCGACAACACCATTTTGCGGTAAATTATGAATAAGCCCTTGATTAGGTACATTACCATAGATCACTTTAGGTTCGTTTTTTAGCATCGCTTCTATAATAACTGCGGCATACTCATTACTATTTTTCAATTCGATAGGTAAAGTACCTTCTAATTGTTGCAAGATGCGCTCATCATTTTCTTTTCTCCAGATAGGCCAGTTGTCTGCATAAAATCCTGTTGCACCGTTATATCCTGTATTACAATGCTGATCTATTAACTCCTGACGTTTACGATAATAAGGAATATATTCAGAAAAGTGTCCGCTGGATTCCGATACAAAAGCACCTAAATACTTCATTGCGTCTAAGCGTACAGGATCTTGACGCAGTAACTCTTCGTCTTTTATTTTTTCCAGTAATACAGGGTACAAGTCTTGACCTTTATGCTTAAGTTCAACGAACCATGACATATGGTTAATACCACCTGCTCGCCATTCTAATTCGTTGTAAGGTACACCTGCATACTCTGCTAATTGACTGGATGTGTTCTGAATCGAGTGACACAGACCGACTACCGGAAGTTCTGTAATCCGTGAAGTCAGTAAGGTGACTGCTGACATCGGATTCGTATAATTTAAAATGGTAGCCTGAGGAGCAAGGTCTTCAATATCTCTTACAATGTCAATCCAGCTTGGGAGCGTCCGCAACGTTTTGAACAAACCGCCTGGTCCAAGCGTATCTCCTATACACTGATTTACATTATATTTAAGAGGAATTTCATACTCGTACCTTACATTTTGTAGTCCACCGACTTCAATCTGATTAATAACAAATTGAGAGCCGCCAATGACTTCACGCCGATCTGTAGACGCAATAACTTTCCAACGATCGCCTGTCATTTCGACCAACTTTTCGACCATACGACGAGCAATGTCTAGACGCTTTGCATCAAGATCGACCAAAGCGATCGTGCCTCCATCGATTCCTTCAATTTTTAGAATATCTGTAGTGATATCTTGTGTAAAAGCACTACCTGCACCAATAATAGATATTTTTGTCATTATAATTCTTCCTCTCTGCATGTTTATGATGATGGAATATTGTTATTTCATACCTGTCATGGTTAAGCCTTTGATAAATTGCTTTTGGAAAATAAGAAAAACAATCATGACAGGTAAAGTAATTAAGACAGCAGCAGACATCACAACATTGTAATTGACCACATGAGTTCCGTTAAAATACACAAGTGCCAGAGGTACAGTCATATGGTCGGTATCATTCAGTACAATTAACGGCCATAGGTAATTGTTCCACGCATTCATAAATGTAAAGATACCAAGCGCTGATAGCATCGGCAAAATAAGAGGAGCAATAATTCGAATCATCAATCGTAATTCACCAGCACCATCTATTCGCGCAGCATCTAGCAAGTCTTGCGGGATATCTTCAATAAACTGTTTGGCTAAGAACACTCCATAAGAACTAACGAGATTAGGCAAAATAATAGCGGCTAAATGATCAATCAATCCAAGTCTTGCAGTGATCAGATATGTGGGAATCATAATCACTTGAAAAGGAATCATCATGGTTGCCAGAATCAATACAAATAAAATGCGTTTACCTTTAAATTGATGCTTAGCAAAAACGTAACCTGCAAGTGCACTTGTAAATAGTGTAATGATGGTGATAATAACTGCTGAAATAGCACTATTCCACATCCATTTCACAAATGGAGCATCTTCAAATACAGTGAAATACCCTTCTAATGTCGGATGAGTTGGGAAGAAACTTCCCTGACCTGACATGATATCCATATTGCTTTTGAAAGAAGATACTACCATCCATAGATAAGGAACCATCATTGCCACCGCTGTCACGATTAGAAACACCAATACGATCGAATCCAACCATGGACTTTTTCGTTGCATCTGTATCTCCCCCTCTTATTGTTCCCAGCTAGCACGTCCTAATCGGAACTGAATTAGCGTTACGATTAAAATGATGATCAGGAATATCGTTGCCATTGCAGAAGCATAGCCCATATTGGAATTGGAAAAAGCTTGATCGTAAATATTAAGCGCTAAGACCCTTGTTTCGTTAAACGGTTCTCCTTTGGTCATAATCTGGAATTGTGGGAATGCTTGAAAATATGAAATCACTGTAGTGATCGTTACAAATAACATAGTTCTACGCAATAATGGCAACGTCACAAAAAAGAACAAGTGCCAGCGATTAGCTCCATCCAGAATAGCCGCTTCATAATACATATCAGCAATAGACTCTCTGCCTGCTATAAATAGCACTATATTATAGCCAATATCTGCCCAGAGCGTCATCATAATAACAGATAACAACGCATACTTGGGATCACTTAACCAGTGAACAGGAGCAATATGTAGCTGACCGAGAATCACGTTGAACAATCCACTGTCATAATTCAAAATAGTTGTCCAAACAATAGCTGTTCCCGCTAGTGGAGCAATAGCTGGTAAAAAGAACAAGGTACGAAATAAATTTTTAAGCCATTGTATTCGTATTGCATAGATCGCACTTGCAATAATCAATGTAATCACAATATTGCTGATCACAGTAATACCAACGAACTTAAAAGTGACCCAGAGCGATTTTAGAAAGACTGCATCTTGAAGTAACAACTTATAATTTTTCATTCCTGTAAAAACAGCATGATTACTGAGCGGACTATAATCATAAAAAGATAACAACAAACTCCAAGCAATCGGTAGAAAAGCAAATACTCCAAAAAGAAGCAGAATCGGGGCTAGAGCAATACGCACAAACCATTTCTCATTTTGATATGAACGAGTGGTTCCTTTATCGAATGTTCTTTTACTGGTATTTCCAGCTTCGATACTTTTATTCATTCGCTATTCACCTCGACTACTTGTGTTGGTCTTGACTTGAATTGATTGATTGTTCTATATTACTTAGACCCGTTTCGACGGTGATCTGTCCGCTTACAATCAACTGAAAGTTATCATTAATCTGTTTGAAAAAATAATCTCGATCTGCAACAGGGCCAATCCATTGACCATACTTCAAAATATCAAGCGGTGCTTTCATGTACGGATTTTCCTTCAGAAATTTAGGGTTATTTGCGACTTCTTTTTTGGGAGGTACCGTAAATGTACTTATATTCCATTGAAGCAGATTTTCATTTTCACTTAGGAATTGAATAAAATTCAAAGCTTGCTTCTGTATTTCACTTTTACTGGCTACTACTACACCCCATCCTGATTCTGCTGCAAAATAAGGATTCTCATTCTTAAATGAAGGAACAGGTACATACTCAAAGTCTTTTACCTTATAGTTATCCAATCCAGAAGCAACCGTCCAAGGCCCACGATAGGTCATAGCAGAATTGCCACGGAAAAAGTAGTCAGAACTATCCAATTGACCGCCAAAAACAGAAAGATCAGTCACTTTATCTACACTAACCAAAGAAGTAAGCGTATTCATTGCTTGGATAGCTTCTGGAGTTTGAAAGTTTACATGGTTATCTGTTCCCCAATACTTTCCATTCTGTTGCAAAATCATAGAAAGAAAGGTAAACGTAATATTGTCTAAAGAAATAAAATCAAATCCTTTGATTTGGATACCGTTATCATTACGTACTGTTAATATTTTGGCATTTTCGACTAAATCGTCCCATGTTTTGGGTGGGTACTCTAGCCCTTTGTTTTTGAACATTTCAGGATGGATTAACATACCTCCGTTTTCGAGGTTGTATTCAAGTGGTAAGCCATACAACTTTCCATTGTATTGATAAGCTCCTAATGGTGCAGGATAATACTCTTTGCTGATCTTATCGATATTAGGAACTTCGGTCAGTGCTCCATTTTTGCTATACTCAGGAACCCATGTACCAAACATCTCAGCTACGTCAGGAGGGTTTTGTGCAGAAAAAGAAGCTTTAAGTTTTTGATTATACACATCATAAGGAAAAGTCTGAAAATCAATTTCGATATCGGGGTGTTTGGCTTCATAGGCTTGGATCAGCTTGTGATATGCATCATTCATTGCACTTTCTTGATGTGCCCAAAATACGATTTTAGTTTTACCGGAGGAACCTACATTTTTAGAATTTGATGCACACCCTGCTAGCATTACAGTAATCAAGACGAGAAAGATGAAATGATTCAAAACCTTAGTAAGCATATCAATGAATTCCCCCTTTCAAATTCAGTAGTCTTACATGCTCTATTGGTATTACATATAACGTATAGACAAAAGTTGGATATTAGACCTAAGCAACCTTGTCTATACGTATAAACAGCTATATCATCAGATAGATATCTCAATCATTAGACTAGTTGTAGTTGAACATGCTCTTTGTCACATAATTGCTGTAACCAGGAGTCAGCATGTACATTAGTGATAATGCCGGTCACTTCTTTTAAAGGCATAATCGTAAATAAAGCTGTTTTTTCAAGTTTACTTTGGTCGAATACCGCATACACTTCACTAGAACGTTCACTTAATTGCTGAGCAATCCGTACTTCTAATTCAGAATGCATCGTAAATCCTCGTTCAGATGCGACACCATCTACACCCAGAAACATTTTGCTTAAATTAATCTTCTGAATAACACTTTCAGCTAAAGGACCGATTAATTCATAACTTTGTGAGCGCATTACGCCACCAGTTAGAACCACTTGAATCCCTTCTGCATCTGCCAATTCAAAAGCAATATTGACGGCATTGGTAACCACAGTAATATTTTTATGATGCTTTAATGCCATCGCTATCAAAAAAGTAGTTGTACCACCTGTAAGTCCAATAACATCACCATCAACGACCAATGCAGCAGCAGCTTCCGCAATTTTTTGCTTATCTGGTTGCTGATCTAGCTGTTTATCAACAAATGGAACTTCATCTTGATTGATTTTGCTTCCACCTTCGTAGACGGCTCCACCAATCGTACGAATAAGCTGCCCTTCTTTCTCCATGAGATCGAGATCACGTCTAGCTGTAGCTTCAGAGCAACCAATAACTCCAGTGATTTCTTGAACAGATATTTTGCCATTCTTTTTGATCATATTCATAATTTTTGTACGTCGTAATTCACTTTTAGAATACTCCATTTCTGCAATCTCCTTTGATTTTTATGAGCATTATTAATATAATTTTGCTCTTTTTAATCATTTTGTATGATTACAGAATGAATTGCAAGCATCTATTATAGGATAATTTTTTCACCTTTATAAGGGAATGACCTGAACAGCAGATTCTAACTCCAGGTAAGTCGCATAATCCATATCGCCTGCTTTTTCAGATAATGCATTTGCAGTGGCAACAGCAGAAGCTAACTTTAACTGTTGTATAGGTTCATACTGTCTTGATGTTGCAAATGCCATCCCTGCTACAAAAGCATCACCGCACCCCACCGTATTGATGGCTTGAATAGATGGAGATATCACTTGATACACTTGCTTATTGATAATCGCAATAGATCCTTGACTTCCTCGGGTAATGCAAACTTTCTCTATACCACGATCAATTAGAAGCCAAGCGGCGTCAATGTATTGTTGATCTGTAGTCAGCAAAGTATTAGTCCATTGCTCTAACTCTTGTTGATTCGGTTTGATAAAATAAGGCTTAGCTTGGATCGAATCTGTAAAAGCAGCTCCACTTGTATCCAAAAAAGCATGTCCGCCTGCCTGCTGTACAATTTTGATGAGTTCAGCATACCCATTCGTCGCCACTCCTTGAGGCAAGCTTCCTGAAAAAACAATAATCGTAGACATCTGTGCAAGTTGCTGTATTTTCTGTTTGATAGCTATCCATTGCGATGAAGAAATGATAAGCCCGGGTTCTAACAATTCAGTAGAAGCATGTTGGCTAGATTCATCAATAATATTGAGACATGTTCTCGATTCACCTGATGTCATAACAAAATCTGTACTTATTTTGCGCGCTTGTAACAAATGGTCTATTATCTGTCCATTGTCTCCTCCTATACAACCCGAAGCAGTCACTTCGCCACCTAATAATTTGATGATTTTGGCTACGTTATTTCCTTTACCACCTGGTTCTGTGAGTACACGTCTAACCCGATTGACCTGATGTGTAGCAAATGAATCCATATAATAGGTTTTATCGACTGCTGCATTTAAGGTCACCGTAGTAATCATTGTAAAACGCCTGCTTTACCTGCCGATCCGCATAGTCCAATTTTTTGCATCGCTAATTGTTTAACCGCTTCTTTAGCAGGAATCATATATTTACGTGGATCATTTTCGGAAGGATTCTCGTCAAAAATATGTTTGATTGCATCTGAGAAAGCGATACGTAATTCAGTAGCTACATTCATTTTAGACATGCCTAGAGCAACTGCTCGCTTCACTTGTTCTGCTGGAATCCCTGAACCTCCGTGAAGAACCAATGGAATATCGACCAATGCTGCAATTTTCTCGATTCGTTCAAAATCAATATGAGGATCGCCTTTGTAAATACCATGAGCTGTTCCAATCGCAGGTGCTAATGTAAGTACTCCTGTTTGTTTTACAAATTGTAGACATTCTTCAGGATCTGCTAATAAAGCATCTTGTTCATCAACAACAATATCGTCTTCTACCCCTCCTACTTTGCCAAGCTCTGCTTCTACATTCACACCCGCAGCATTTGCTATTTCCATAACTTTACTAGTGATGGCTACATTATCCTCATAAGGATGCATTGAAGCATCAATCATGACTGAGGTATAGCCTGCTCGTATACACTCAATAATAAGATTGAATTCTGTACAGTGATCCAAATGAAGTGCAATAGGAATAGAAGATTGATTCGCAGCAACTGTAGCTGCTTCAACTAGATACTTCGCACCTAAATGACGAACAGTACCTACTGTCGATTGGATAATAAGTGGAGATTCCATTTCTGTAGCAGCATCTACAACAGCCTGTAGCATTTCCAAAGTATGTACATTGAAAGCAGCTACAGCATAGTGATGTTCTCTTGCCTTTTGGAGCATGACAGTTGATGAAATAATTGGCATATTAGCATCTCCTTAATGATTGAATAAATCATTTAAATTGATTCTTTAGATCATTTTTTAATTATAATACTCTTAATTAATGATCAAAACAATCTTTTTTTATCATTTTTTGTTAATTTATTTATTTTTTGATTAAAAATATAAAAAATAAGTCTAAAATATATTTATTTGATTTATTTAGTCATAATAATGATTGAATAAATCATATTAAAGAAATATACTATATGGTAAGTACCCATTGTAATGATTATCTTGCAAAATATACTATATGGAGGTCAATTCATGAACTTAACGTATCAGGAAGTGAAAAAGCAATATACAGCCCTACATCAGACATTCGATTATATGTTAGAACATCGTCAAGCTATCCAAGACTTACTGGAACAACTTCATCCTACTTCTATTACCTTTGTAGGTTGCGGTTCTAGTTACTGTCTAAGTGAATCGGCTGCTTTTTCTACTCGTTTGTATACCAATATGCCTGCATCCGCATTAGCAGGGGGCGATCTCATGCTAAATGCAGAGCGGTATGCTCCCCTTTTGGCAAATACATTATTGGTCGCTCCATCACGCTCAGGGAGTACGAGCGAAATTATAGAAGCTATTCAACGTGTACGTAAACAACAACCTCTTTCTGTTCTTTCTCTATCTTGTGTATCCAGTTCTCCTTTATCTACAGAAGCTGATTTATCGTTAGAATTACCATGGGCGTTTGATCATAGTGTCTGTCAGACTCGTACAGTAACAAATTTGTATGTAGCTAATCTATTGATTAATGCTTTTTGGAGTAATAACGAAAAAATAATTGAGGATATTCAAAGTGCCATTCAAATGGGCGAAGCTTATATGGAAAAAGTAGAAGCTTCGATTCGAGAAGTAGCTGATTTCGCATGGAAACGTGTCATTTTATTAGCAGATGGTGAATTACAAGGATTAGCTAATGAAGGTGCAATTGCTATCACTGAAATTGCTCAAGCAGAAGCACATGCTTTTCACTTATTAGATGTTCGTCATGGACCAATGGTAACTATTGATCAAGATACTTTGGTGATTGCAGCACTAACTGGAGAAGGCACATCGTATCAACACAATCTTATTCAAGATATCCATGCTCGTGGAGCACGAATTATTGCGTTAGCAGATCACTCCAATCGGATTCCAGACGCATCGGTAAATCTAGGCATTGTTTTAGAACAACCTTTGCATCCAGCAGCTCAAGGGATTCCTTTTATTTTCATCCCACAAATAGTAGCATTAGCCAGTGCAGAGCGTCAGAATATTAATCCTGATCAACCGGATGGATTGGAAGCATGGGTCAAGTTGTAAAGATCGATTTTTGATAGCTATAATGCCTTATATACAATAAAATCAAAAAGAGAACAGTCCTGTATAAGGATCTGTTCTCTTTTTGATTTTACTATTTTGCATGTAGTTTATTTATTTCATATCACACCCAGACCTGCTAATAACGTCCAAATTCCCGATAAAATGATCAAACCAAGCGAATACTTTTTAAATTTCTGTTCATTCAAATACTTAACGGCTTTGACTCCTACCCATGTACCAATTAGCATCACCGGTAACATCCAACCTAGATATAGGCTCATCTCCTGATCGATCAATCCACTATATACAAAGGTAATAATCGTCACTCCATTTAATATTACACCGACTAATGCTAGATTCGCTCGAAACATCTGCTTGGACATGCCTTGATTAGACAACATCAATGCCATCGGAGGCCCACTTACAGATATACTTCCACTTAATAATCCGCTGATAGCTCCTGCTAAGACATAAGCGACTTTTTCATTAGCAATCGGAATAATTCGTCCACTCATCAAAAATACAGCAAATAAAGTGATCAGTATACCTGTTACAATTTTAAGAGTACTTCCACTAATAATAAGCAGAAACAACGTTCCAACCGGCGCCATAACCACACTTGCAATAATCAATAATCCTATTTTATGGATATTGGTATCCCTATAGAGAGAACACAAAACCAACAAGCAAATCAGCATACTTAATATGACAATCATCGGCACGACACGCTGAATTGGTAGAAATAAACTAAGTAAAGGCAGAGCAATTAAAGCAAAACCAAAACTTGTTAATCCTTGCACAAAACTTGCAATAAGGATAATCCCTGCACCGATCAACAAAGCATTTATAGTAATCATGTATACTCCTTTATAACAACTAGATTCTACAGTTTCACCACTTACTTTTTCGATAATGATGATCCCTAAATACATAACGATAATATGAGCTGTTTTTTCTTTTAAACTATCAGTTTCTCATTTGCTGTAACTGTTGCAATGCTTCAGTAACAGATTGTTGAACAGCAGGATTATGATGCAACGTATATGATTATACAACTTGCTTATATTATACCGCTTATAGTATGCATGCTTACTTTTTTAAAATGTAACTTTCCTTTATCTAAATCCACCAACATCTTTGATTATATTCTAAGGTATACTGTTATAGATTAAGGAATAAAGCAACTCACTATGATCCAAATAAGAAGCAAATAAATCATAACAATAGGCGGGATAATGCTATGAAATTAGAGCGATTGATTGCGATGATCTACAAATTGCTTAATCATGAAGTGTTATCTGCTTCTGTCTTGGCTGAGCAGTTTCAAGTGTCACAACGAACGATTTATCGGGATATTGATGTACTCTGTGCGGCTGGATTGCCGATTGTATCGTATCAAGGAAGTAGTGGTGGATATGGGATTATAGATGGGTATAAAATGGACAAAAGTCTGCTTGGTGCATATGACGTCGATTCATTAATTACTGTGCTAACGAGTCTTTCCACTGTCTTTCAAGATGAACGTGCGCAAAGTACAATCGAACGTCTACAGACCATTGCACCTGAACATCACAATTCTAATCTAGCAATCAATTTCGATACATACCGAACAGAACCTTATGCTCTTGTTTATCTACGTCAAGGGATTACAGATACCAAAGTAGTCCATTTTGATTATATTAACGCCAATAATGAACATACTCATCGGAAGATCGAACCGCTCTGGCTTCATTTCAAATATAGCACATGGTATGTACATGGATTTTGCCAGAGTAAACAGGATTATCGAGAGTTCCGCTTATCTCGAATGATGGATGTACAGTTAACGACCGAAGATTTTCATCCTCATCCATCTACTCCACAGAACATTCTACAGACTGAGCCAGAATGGGAAAAGCAATTAAAAGAAATTGTGATTCGAGTAGCCCCTCAATCTTTAGCAGAAGCAATGGATCAATTTCAGCAAGCAGACAAAACATTTCAGTCTGATGGAAGTATGATCATGCGTATTCCTATCTATAAACCTCTTGAAGCCAAATGGTTATGGTCGATTTTGCTTAGCTTTGGGAGTGGTGCTGAAGTGTTAGAACCTGCCGAGTTACGAGTCATATTAAAACAACAACTTGAACAAGCACTCCACCTTTATAAAGAAGTATGACACACTGTTGTCATACTTCTTTGGCTATGATGAGAACTGTAATACCATTCATTATCATTCCAAAGGAGCTGTTATTGATGTCTAATCATCCTGTAGAAATGTTCAAGTACCACATCTGGGCAAGTCGTATTATTATGGAAAGAATCCAAGCACTTCCTGAGTCTGTACTACATCAGGAGGTGAATAGCTCTTTCCCAACGATAGCGCATGCGTTAAGTCATATGTATGCAGTGGATCGAATGTTTTATCAAGTTTTACAAGGTGAAGAAATGCCGGAAGCCTTACAAGAATGTATGGCTTTGAATCAGACCACACTGACTTCTATCGATGAGTATATCACTCGTTTTGCAGTATTAACTGATCAGTATCAACAATGGCTACAAAGTGGAATAGATTTAGAACAATCTTTTCTCCTGAACAATCCTTATGTCGGCCCAAGGCAGACGAGCTTAGCGGAAATCGTACTCCATGTAGTAAACCACGGAACATATCATCGAGGAAATATTTCTACTATGCTTCGTCAATTAGGTCATGCTTCTGTAATGAATGATTATCTATTATTCTGGTATCAGGAATCGGCATCATCTATCTAATGATCGAAAGGAACATGATACATTGAATATTTCTAGCGTTTGCCAAGCCCTATCAAAGAATACGAATAGATACGATTCAGAGTACGTATCATCAACCAGAGTTGTTCTACAACCGACTTCAGAAATTTATCATCAACACCAAAGCCAATAAAATGTATGGTCAACGGCATGACAATGGACGATTATGGGATGAACACGATTCGTTATAAATAATAATCTATATGTATATATGAGGTAGAAATAGAAATCTGATATAATTAAAACGTGTACTTCGATGCCAGACATTGACATCGAGTACACGTTTTCGTTTACCTATTGATAATAACAATACTAACTTACAACTTCTTGTTATGTTACAAGATAGTTGGACTAGATCGATTGCGACTCTATCCAACTTTTCAATTTGGGAAAGACTTGAAGCGCATTATGATAAAATACATTTTCCCACTGTGCTTCAGGTATAAGATTTTTGATAAAAGCAATATAAGCATCTAAAGGTACTAATGGCCAATCGGTTCCAAAGACCAGTCGATCATACTTCTCTGCGAATACGATAGCTCGCTTAAAATGATCAACATACGTTTGTTCCCCCATGAGACGATATACTTTGGAGCTATCACCAACGATCCAACCGGATAGATCAGCATACAGATTCGGATTTTTTTCAAGCAAAGCCGCTGTATCCATCACCCACGGATCACCTAGATGACATAACATAAAGGTAATATCCCGATGCTTGAGAAACGTTTCTTCCATTGATAAAGGATGAGAGTATTTGAGTAGCCCATGATCTGAATAAGTCAGTCCACCATGAATAACGATAGGGAGCTGATACTTGCGAGCAAGGTCATACACCGGATCATAGATAGCGTCACCCACATTATAATGATAATATCCGGCATATAACTTAATGCCGACCACATGATCCCATTGTAAAGATTGCTCGACGGCTTCTAATTGCCCTTCTTCATGAAGAGTCACTGGATTAATACCTATACATGTAAAAAGATTATCTGGCATATGCCCCTTCAAATCCAACAACATCGGATTGCGTGCGGCAGTATCAGGGAAACCTCCAGCAGACGTTTCGGTGACGCCCATACCGACAGCTGCTACTACTTCAGAACGTGCAAATTCGTCCAATAGCCCTTTTTCAGTATAATCAATAGATGCTAATGACTTAGCAGTATCGTAAAAAGAATCAATTTCGGAAAAATGGATATGTGCATCGATGATTTTCATGGTGTACTCCCTTCTTAATCCTCTGTTACAGGATTGAAATCGAATTGAATATGAAATAAATCCGTTAAAGTTGAATCCGGAATATCCGTATCCGAAATCATGTAAAACTGTGGTTTACCCCATACCTGTTGCTGATGATTAGCAAAGATTTTCTGAATAACGACAGCTGCGATCAGATGTGTATTTACAAAAACAGCGCAAGTCTCATTATCTGGATGATCGACAACGATTAATTGCGACTTCCGTTCATGAGAACCAAAGCGAATGACTTTATCTTTCACTTCGGTTTCATATTGAACTCTACCCGCTTTATAGATAATATTTTCTTTTGCTGTATTTGTAACATATGCTTTAGCATCTGTGATCTCTTCGCTCACTTTGTAAAAGCTAAAATGATTCGCTCCAAATGGTGCTAACGTTGTTCCCGTTTGTTGATCAAGCTTAATAAAGTGACAAAGCACTGGAACACCTGGCAGAGTAACATAATACTGTTGAATCGATAATCCTTTTAACTTGACATTGTTCTCAATATCAATAGTAATACAGATGCCTGACCATGTATTTCCTAGATTATCTTTGATTTCTGTAAATTCTACAGACCGTTTTTCTTCCAATAATGTTCGCTGTGATAAACCATGCACTTCTAATGAAATACCGCCTATCCACGGATTCCACCATGATCTGGCTACTGGTTGTGGAAATGAAGAATCTAACCATTCTGATCCATCATATTTAAGTGAAAATAAAGTCGGTGCAAAAGATTGACTGGCTTGAAATTCCAACACACCGTTACGCACCGTATGAATATCTCCATGTTCTGTTGAGATCACTTCTTGAATAATTGCCTGTTCAGATACTGGAAATACCAATCTTTTCTCTTCCAATACATACGAGTCCATATCCAGTTGTAATGTAAGTACATCTATTGTAGAAGATGTCTGTAGAGGAAGTTGCACCTGAAAATCATGTAATTCTAATGTTTTGGATAATTCATATTGAGTCTGTTCCACACTACCCAACTGAGATGAAATTGAGAGTGTTCCATCTAATATTGCATTTTTGTGCTCTATAATCTGTACATCTACTGATTGCTGGACGAATGGATTGCCTTGATTTAATTTACATTCAAGAGGCACAGTCGTTGTTAGATTGTGATCTGAACTATTCTGTACTGCAAATTTTCTGAAATCTTGCCAATTACTCCATGTACCGATGGCGAATAGAAGTGCAGGTGTTTCGACTTTATCTCCTACATTGCTTAAAGACAATGGATGTTCTAATCCATACAGCCAGTGATCGGTCGTTAATGTTATATCTTTTGACCACATTACACCGTATGTGGAATCAGAAGTATAGGAAAACAACCAATTTTCTGTAATATCGCTAGCTTGCCAGTAATCTATTGCAGAAGCGTCTGAACTTTTAGCTGTGTCAATATACTGATTACGGTAAGGAATAATGCTATTTTCTAACGGGAAACGGAAATGCTCTTTCAAAAATAGCGGCTCACTACGTTCCTGCTCATGTTGATTCTCTATAGTGTAATAACGGCTTATCATACCGTTTGCATACAATGTAACGATCGTTGTTAAAACAACCCCGATATGGTCTACATCGTACCTTGCTTCCATGATCATAGCATCTTCATGACGGAACGTGACTTGAGACGCACGATTTTTTTGAAATTCATTTTTATAAGGCAGTCCAAATTTAGGATAAAACAGACGAGCAGCTTCTTCTGTACCTTCATAGATCGTAAAATTATTATTGATTTTATTTAAATATACGCTGTATTTACCATTGGCTATCACCCAATCTTTAGCAGTCTCGCCTCCGAATGCAGATTGTATGCCTGGAAATACAAGACTTATGTGTTGCTCTAGTATGCGACTCTCTTCAGTACATTCTGGCTGTGTATAGATTGGAATAGCATGATGCCAGATCCCATATTGAAGTAATGTGGCTGTAAGAGTAACACAGCGACGTGATCGAGCAGGTACTTCAATAGCTACCCTAGTATCTTGAAACGACAAAATATTATCGTTAGGGCATTGCAGGTAATAAGTCATCTGTTGATCGTACTCATTTTCGACTGTTAATTCTAGTGCGACCTCTTCCCCTACTATTAACGTACGGTGAGGAGCTTCTACTTTTAAGCGTACCGGGAACTTGGGTTCAACACCGATTTTGAATACGGCAGATTGCCCATTGATGACTAATTCTGCTTCTACGACAGGATGTGTCTGAAACGGATCTTGCTCTTCTTCAATCGGCTTAATCTGAAAATGCCCTTCAATCGTAGCTTGTGATTCTACTATTCTGGATTCTTGCAATTCAAAAGCAATATCATCGTTACCGATAGACTTAATCTCAAGCGATAATGGCTTACCTGTTTTGTTAATCACTTCATAGACGATTGGATAATCGGTTCCAAATGGCAATTGATGAGCAACAGGAATGGTAGCCTGAATCAGATAATCATTCGTTTCAATCAATCGTAGGCCACGACCGGTTCGTTCATATTCCATTTTGAGTTGTAGATCATCTTTGCTCCACTGATATGTGAAATAATCAAACCCGTATTCCTGTCGTCCATCAGGTTCGGTTATAATCTCACGCGTGCTGTCGGTATACCAGTCAATCTGTTCAAAATAAGGCTGTACTGCTGGTGTCTGTAACACTGCTGGAATCAAATTAATAAGGTGTGTTGTATCGTCACGTCGTTCCCAGAAAAATCCTGCTTTTTTATACGTAGGTACAGCTTTGATATTACCCGGCCATGTGTATAAATCTAATCTTGGCCAACCTCGTTGTAATGTTTCTTCTACTGCTCGTAATACTAATCTTTTTCCGATTTTGTATCCATGATAATCTGGACGTACATTCAGTAATGGAATATAAAGTGCTCCTGTGTCTTCTTTATAATGAGAAAAGCTACAGTATCCAACCACTTCATCGTCTTTTACTGCTAGAAAAATATCAATATGTGTATGATTATGGTGCTCTTTCAAAATCATTTCTTCGGTCTGGACCGTATTATCACCGCCCCAACTTTCATGACTGGCATTCCACATCTCTGCAATCGATGCAGCAAAACGTGGCTCGTAGGTTACAATTTGAATAGTATCCATTTGGGTCATTGTCGTGGCTCCTCTTATGTAGATAGAATATCTATATTGGTATACCTAATTATGCAAGTAAGATACAATTGTCGCTCCTTTCTATCGTATTGTCTCTTATCATACTATGTGTTTGAACGATAATCAAAGTGTAACAACCATTATGTGTATTATGTGTATATCGCAAAAAGGAACAGATATCCTAAACAAAAAACCTCCTTAACTAGCAGGAGGTTTTCTATCTGTCTTGTATTATTATTGTAAAATCATTACACCATAAGCCGGTATCGTCGTCGTGCCTTCAATTATAGTATCTGTTAATACATCTGTACGTTGTTGTTTGATCTGAATAGAAGCCTCTTGATCGCTATAATTGAGCAAAAAGATGTACTGGTGTTGTTCATTCTGACGAATCCCTATCTCCACCTGTTCCGGAACTTCTAACCAATCAGCTACAGGTGAGGATATCTCTAAGATCGACAATAATTCATCGACAACCTCTTCATGGAAAGCTGCCCCATAATATAACACTTTACCTTTGCCGTATAGTCGCTGTGTTAATGCAGGAGCTTCTTCATAGTAAGATGATGTATAGGTCGCCAATACTTCTACATCGTCTTCATTTACTTGTAAAATATCGTTAAATAACTCGGCTACTTGCGCTATATGATGATGGTTATGTTGCCAGCGAAGTCCTGGCACTTGAGCATTACCTGTAATCGAAGTGAAATCCGCTACAGAGATTCCGCATAAGGAAGCGACAGGGCCCGGCATAGGCGCCATTCGGCAATGACCGGATAACTCTTTGTATCCTGTGCGTGCACCCAAAATTAGTGTTCCACCTGCTTCTACATACCGAGTCAATAAAGTCGCTGTCTGCTCAGACATGATTGCGGCATGCGGATAAATAAGCACTTTATATTGTTGTAATTCTGCGAGTGTCTGCTTACGTAAATAAATAATATCTGTTGGGATATGCTGATATTGAAGTTGCTTGAACCATGCGTTGATACTTTTGCCTGTTAAAGGGCCATGCCATATATCGTATTCGCCATCCCAATCGTTATCATAATCTTTGACGATAGCTATATCTGCTTGATAAGTTGTACCTGCAATCTTGTCACCGATCGCCACAAATTCTTGCCCTACTTGAGATGCTTCTTGAATACGACGGTTCGGTTGATTATGGTAATCATTTAAGCCATGCCAGTAGATTTCTGTACCAAATGTAGCCGTGCGCCAACGGAAATACATTACCAGATCAGCGCCATGTAATACCGATTGGTATGTCCATAATCTTAATTGCCCCGGACGTGGAGCAGGCATATTCATTCGATTCACCCATCCACCTGGCCCGGCTTGCTGTTCCATAATACAGAAATTGTTAGATATATTACGGACAACGCTCAGATTCTGACTCCATTTACGATCCAACAATGGCTTAGGTTCGTCACTGCCAAAGATGGTTGAAAATTGCGGATATGAATCATAGGAGAAAAAGTCGAGCATTTCTTCTGTTAACGCATGACTATCTAAATGTCCAAACAGACCATTCGTTGTAATCCAATGATGAGGAGCAATCTCTCTTAAAATGTCTGCTTGAATACGAGCAAAAGCGATAGTATTGTCAGAAATAAATCGTTTCTCATCTAACGCCAGATGCGGATTAGGAGAATGTGCTGTAGTAAGACGTGGCAAATACACTTGATTCCAATCTGTGTAAGTCTGACTCCAGAATACAGTCCCCCATGCTTGATTAAGCGCTTCCAAAGTATGGTAACGTTCTTGTACCCATTGACGGAAAGCAATATGGTCAGCTTCTGCATAGAATTCACTGACTTCACAATTCAGTTCATTATCAATCTGCCACCCGATAATAGCTGGATGATTTTTAAAATGATTTGCCATTTGACGTGTAATATTTGCACATAGTTCCTGATATTTAGGGCTACTATAATTGTAATGTCTTCGCATGCCATGCTGATATGTAACACCTTCAATCGTTGCATTCAATACTTCAGGATATTTCTGTGTTAACCATGCTGGTGGTGTGGCAGTAGGTGTTCCCATAATCACTTTCAGACCATATTGGTGCGCTAAGTCTAATACGCGGTCAAACAGATCAAAGTCGTATACTCCCTCTTGCGGTTCAAAAATACTCCAAGCAAATTCACCAATTCGAATATGAGACAGATTCATATCTTTCATACGTTTAAAATCATCTTCCCAGAGCGAATCAGACCATTGTTCAGGATAATAACATACTCCTAATTGTAAAGAATCAAGTTGAATCGATTTGTTCATGACAATCACCTCTAATGTTTGGATATCTTTATTTTAAAGCTATGTCATGTTTACGTATATAACGAGTAATTATCCTGATAACAATATTTTGCGATGAATATTTCAATATATAGCTGGTATTGCTATAAAATAGACTGTAGTATAGTATAAATTTCATCTGAAAGGAGTACTAAGATGAGAGAACATATTTTCTTCCCCAATCCATCATTTGCACATTATAGTTGTTATCCAGATTTTATAGGAGGTTATCAGAACCATTCTTCTCATATCGTTGATCGTCCGGCGAACAGTAGTGATTTCAAATTAAATCGATTGTATAACCTACACTTTATTTTGAAAGGAAAAGGTTATGTATACAGTCAGGGAACCAGATATGAGCTGAGTGCCGGTCATGGATTCTTATATGGCCCCGAGTTAGCAGAACGTTATGAAGCAGATTCTTATGATCCATGGGATATCCGTTGGATTCACTTTTCCGCTTCTGGTCTGGAATCGTTATTAGGTAAACGTGGAATTAGCGAAGTATGGTTATTTGAACTACACTCTATGCAGACATTGAATATATGTATGGAAGAACTGTTAGCTTTAGGTCGTAACTTTGATCTCAAGCAAGAAATACGCGCTTCGACTGTACTTTATGAGATGTTATTACATATTACCAAAGATGCAGTATCTCTTCATTTGCCCAAAGATCCTGCCCTGCCAGGTATTCATGCAGCCGCTAATTATATGCGTGAGCACTGTACAGAACCATTATCAATCAAAGAGATCGCTCAATTTACAGGATACAGCGTACCTTATTTTACGCGTAAATTTCACCAGTCTATGGGAGTAACACCAACTGCTTATTTACTGGAATCACGTATTTTATATGCGAAAAAGCTTCTTCTTTCTACAAATAAGACTATTCAAGATATCGCCTTAGATTCAGGTTTTTCGCAAAGTAGCTACTTTATTCATTGCTTCAAAAAAGTCGTTGCTATGACACCAGAACAATTCAGAGTAAGTTGGGATTCTTGATAGATCATTAGTATTAAATTCCAATGACATCCTACAACAAAAAAACCAATCCGAAACAACCATATACTATGATCGGGATTGATTTTTTTGATATTTAAAGTTATATCCACATATTTTCAATGCAATTCGTATTGTCTTTGTTCTGTAACTCCCACAGAATCAAGCATAATGATCGGATATTGTTCTATACAGTGAAGCAATATTTTCACCAGTGTACATCGTTCTTTGGTGTTCATTATTTCCTGTTCTACCTGTTGTATTTCAAGCCATTTATTGCGTTTGGTATCTATAGTTGCATTATCACCATGCACCCTTATTTTTGAATGATACAGATTGTGTTGAATATCTAATGCTCGGGATAATGTAAGACTATTGGACTGCTTGATCTGTTGGCGCAAATAATCTGTATTCCATCCTAACAGATTAACACTATCTAGCTCATATAACACAGTATTCATGATTTCTAGAAGTAAAGCACTCAACTTATATTCCAGTCGTTGATAAGCATAATGAATTGTGGAATTATGCCATTTATTTTTGTCGATCATACTGTTCTGAGATATATGCGGATAAATAAGTATCATATGTTGCATATAATTTTGTATATAGACGATTATTTTTTGCTCTGGCGTGATCTGCTGATCGGCATAATTGTAGAAAATAAGATCATCAATGTCCTGACCGATTGTATCCAAAACCAAGCAATACGCATGATCTTTACTTTTCAACTGATTAGCAAAATCGGCTTCTGTTAGACGACATATTTGCATAATATCTTGTGCTGAAGTATCTTCATATCCCTTGGTAACAAACAATAATTTGATTTGTTCAATCATCGGATAGGTATTATTCATCCAGTACCTCCTTGGCACAATGACATAGATAGCAACAACATACATCGTTGTCACTATCTACGTATAATAACTTTGCTTGGAGAAGCGATTATAATGACGAACTACTCTATTACATCGGTTGTTGATGTTTGGCTAATCGTTTGTTTTTACGTGCTAACTTGGAAGTCATGCGTTTATCGGTATACCGTGCCATAACCATATACAGTGAAGGTACAACAAATAATGTTAAGACCGTTGAGAATACCAGGCCGAAAATAATAACAACACCTAATGGACGGAATAACAGTTCACCTACTGTAGCAATTGGAATCATCCCTACTATAGCTGTTAATGATGTCAAAATAATCGGGCGAAAACGTGCGGATGCTGCCAGAATAATCGCTTCCGTTAATTCCATGCCTTCATGTCTGGCATCTTCTATAAATTCGATCAATACGATACCATTACGCACCACAATCCCTGCGAGTGCAATAATCCCCATTACCGCCATAAATCCAATCGGCGTCTGAGTGACAAATAGTCCTAACACTCCACCTGCGGCCGCTAAATATACAGTTGTCATAATAATAAACGGAATCAATAACGAATAGAATTGCATCGTAATCAGGATAAAGATAATAAATACAGCGACTAAAAATAATGCACCCAAATCTGTAAACGTATCTGTCTGGCTGGATGTTTCTCCGCCAACTTCCCATGCATATCCTTCTGGAAGCTGAATTTGCTCAAGCTTAGGTCTAATATCTTGCATCGCTTCTGTTGCTGTAGGTCCACTGAGTTCTGCTTCTATTGTATTCACACGCTTGAGATCATAATGGTTGATCTGTTGAATTGAAAATACAGGCTTGATATCGACAATTTGAGATAATGGAATCTGTATACCAGCCGCATTGGTGATATTTACCTGTTGCAATAATGTATTTGGACTGCTGTTACGTGAATCTTTGATATATAACTTGAGATCGATCAAATCACTACCATTATCAAAATCACCTACACTAAATCCGCTACCCATCATCAGCAATGTTTGAGTTAAATTTTTGTATGTGACTTGATAGCGATCCATCGCTTGTTTGTTGACAGCAAAATCTAATGTATAACTATCATTTCCGGTACTATCTGTAATCCCATACGTACCTGGAGACTCTGAAATAATCTGCTTGATCTGATCGCTCAGATGACGCAGTTCTGGTAATTGATCACCTGTTACACGGATCGAGATAGGCTTTCCGACTGGAATCCCAAGCGCAGCACCTTTTACAGAGATTTGAGTACCAGGATATTCTGTTTTTAATGATTGTGACCATAGCTCTACTATAGAATCGACATTCATACCATGTTTTCCTGTAACCAAGATCTGACCGGAATTTGCTCCACTTCCAGATTCAGAAGTACTATTGAATAGCTTGGGAGCTGCTCCGCCTACAGCATAAGCTAACTTATCAATATCAGGTTGCTTTTTCACCCAACTAGCAATATTTTCTGTAACTCGATTAGTTTCTGCCAGCGATGTTCCTGAAGGCAAGTTAACATCAACAGAAATTTGCGGTTCTTCTGATGTTCCGAACAGCTCCACAGGTGTTGCCAAAACAAGACTATACACTGCTGTACTGATCACTAACCCTGTTAAAGCAACGATCAATGGACGTTTGAGTATACCTGGCATTAAGCGGAAAGCATATCCATTTGTTAATTTCTGAATTTGTTTTCCTAATAGACCTGCTGGCTTATCAATATGACGTTTGCCTTTTTCAATTTGTCTATTTTCATACCATTCTCGGAAAATAGGAATAATCGTTAATGACATAATCATCGAAGCTAGCATACATAATGAAATAATCACTGGAATCGGTCGGATAAACGAACCCATATCCCCGGGTAGCAACATTAACGGGACAAAAGCAGCAATCGTAGCAAGTGTTGCTGTAATAATCGAAACGGATACTTCTTTGGTCCCCCGTACAGAAGCTTCTTTGGGATTTTCTCCAAGTGTGGATAGCCTTCGCTCGATATTATCATTGACTACTACAGCATCATCCACCAGAATCCCTAATACAATAATAAGACCAACAATAGTAATCTGGTTCAATGTGATGCCTGCTTGCGGTAATACAATTAAGGCTAGCGCAATAGAGATTGGAATCGAAAGAGCTACAAAACCTGCTGTCAGTAAATTCATGCCTAACGTACAGATCAGAATAACAGCAATAATAGCGATAGCCATTTCTCGTATCAAATCGTTAAAGATTCGCTGTACTTCATCATTTTGCGCAAATAATGAATCTATTTTTAGATTAGAAGGTAATGTTTTTTCTAAAGAAGCTATTTTAGTAGATAATGCTTTATTCATATTGATAACATCTGAACCGGCTTGACTACTAATATCCATCGTGATAGATGGTACTCCATTGTAGTAACTCAGATAAGATGCGGTAGTAGGAACCATTTTCACATCTGCTACATCTTTGAGATAGACAGGAATACCAGCATCTGTCTGAGCGATCAGAATATCATTTATCGTCTGAAAGTCGTCTGATTTATCGACTTTGAGCTGATACGTACGATTTTCATAGGTCAGATTTCCGACAGGTATGCGGTCATTTTCAGATTGAATCGCTTGCATTACCGTCTCCCAGGTAATATTGTATTGCTTTAACTTAGTAGTATCTGCTTCAATACTGATCTCCTGCTGAGGTAGACCTTTGATAGATACTTCAGTAATTCCTGGAATAGCACGAAGTTGCTTGCTCCATGTGTTCATCAGATCATTTAGAGCATAGATATCTTCTTTGGTTTTGCCATAGATAGCAAAAGACTGTACAAAGCTTTGTGCCAGATTATCGTTGACGATCGGCACATCTGCATCAGCAGGTAAGCTCGACTGAGCATCTTCTACTTTACGTCTAATTTCATTCCATACACTTTCTGCATCTGCTTTATCTTCCGCTTGCACAACAATCGTAGAGATGCCGTTGCCTGACGTAGATGATATTGTTTTGAGATCAGTCACTTCTTTGATCTTTTGCTCTAACACTTCGGTAACTGTCTGTTCCATCAGTTCTGGTGAAGCACCGGCATATGTTGTAGTGATTACCGCAGTTTTGACGACAACATCAGGTTGTAATTGTCGTGGTAATCCTAGACCGGAATAGACACCGTACGCAATCAACAATACAAAAAATAATAGCGTAACTTTACGTTTTTTGATAAAAAATTCAATCATGTGCAGTTACCTCTTGTTGATTCTTTGTAGTACTTTGATTTGTCTTAGTCGTAGAACTATTGGCTGGGGTAGCAAGAGCATCTCCATTGAACAAACGGTCTGCCCCTTGTACAACGACTTGATCTCCGACTTGAAGCCCGCTTTTAATCAAATATTGATTGTTATACGATTCACCTATAGTGACAAACGTCTGAACCGCTTTGCCTTTGTTATTTCTAAATACATAAGGTTTATCTCCTGTACTAATCACTGCTTCTACAGGTAATAAGATTCCTTTTTGAGTAGTTGCCTGACGGGAAGCTTTGATCACTTGACCGGGCTTCCAATCTTGCTTCGGATTGCTGACAGTTACTTCCGCGTTGATAGAACCCGTACTTTCATTGGTTTGCGGATACAATTTGGTTACTTTACCTGTACGCACATCATCATACAGGCTGACGCTCACTTGTTGCCCTACTTTCCACTGATTGATTTCACTATCAGCGATTGGAAGTAGAACTTTTAAGCGTGTTGTTTCTCCAATCACGAATGGATCAGATGAACCACCCATTGCTCCGCCACCGCTTGAACCTGCACTGACCGTTTGACCTACAGATACATTTTTTTCTAAAATCACTCCAGATGTTTGGGCTTTGAGTGTTGTATACGATAGGCTCAATACGATTTTATTTTTGGCAATAACGGCTTGATCGTAACTTGCTTGCGACTTTTGTATGTTTGCTTGAGATTGTGCAATGCCTGCTTCAGCTTGAGCTACACCGGCTTTGGCTTGTTCTATCGTTGCCTGTGCATTCGCAATGCCTGTCTGCGCTTCTTTCACTGTCGATGCTGCACTTGCACGCTCTGAAGCACTTGCACCTTCTACGATTAAAGAAAGCTTGGCTTGAGCATCTTTGAGACTATCGGTCGCATCTGCTAGTGCAGTTTGTGCTTGCTCATTTTCTTGTTGCGTTAGCAATCCATTACTAGCTAGGGTCTGCGAACGAGTTGCTTCTGCTTTTGCCTGATTGTATGCGGTTTGCGCTTTGTTTACTGCATTTTGCGCTTGTGCTTTTTCTTGGGATCGTGCTCCAGATAGCACACTTTGTTGACTCACACGAGCACTTTCAATTTTGGCTTGAGCACTTTCTAGTTGCGCGTTAGCCGAAGAGACGGTAGCTAATGAATTTTGTTTGGCTGCTTGAGCATCTCTTAAAGAAGCATTTGCACTGGACAGATCTGCTTGAGCAGCAGCGACTGACTGATTCGCATCTGCTAACGACAATTGTAGATCAGCAGTATCCAGAGTAGCTAATACCGCGCCTTTATTGACTTTCTGTCCAATTTCTCCTTTTACAGAAGTGACTGTTCCAGCCGTTCGGAAAGTAACAGGCGTTTCGTTATACGCTGTTAATGTGCCGGATAGATCGTAATTTACATCTAACGCTTGTTGCTTAATTGTTGTAAATGTGACATTGTTGCTTGTTGTCTGCACAGCAGCAGTCGATGGTTCTGTCGAGCAAGCTGTTAGACTAACCATCAGCAAGAGCGCTATCACAATGGAAGAACGTTTTGGGTTCATAGATCATATTCCTTTCTTATCTCTATCCAATATAGTTTTCTTTTCTCTGCTTTGATCCTAACAAAGCTTGCGCTCTAGCGAATCGTCCATCCGTACATCCAGCTATTGCCCTTTCGGGCATGTACGCAAAAAAGAACACACCACTATAACTATGTGATGTGTTCTTTATGTTGTTTGGCTAGATATGCACTAATCCTTGTTCTACTGCTATCGCAACAGCTTGTGCTCTTGAATCTACACCTAGTTTATTATAAATATTAGTCAAATGTGCTTTGACGGTTCGTTCGGCTATCCCCATATCAAAAGCAATTTCTTTACTCCGATGCCCATAAGCTGCTGCTTGTAGCACAATTTTTTCTTTTTCCGATAAAGAAGGAAACGAATTAGAAGTACTCTGTTTCTTCGGTGTCGCCTGACGCTTCGCTTGAAAAACGATCTCCATGATCTCCGGTTGTAATAATGTCTCACCTCGAATAGCGGAATCGAGTGTACGAAATAAATGCTCACGTTTGGTGTCTTTGAGCAAATAACCTTTTGCTCCTATGGTAAGTCCTTTGATCATAAGATCGTCTTCATTGTAGGTAGTTAGGATAACGATAGGGATAGAGCTGTGTTGTTCTTGTAATTTCTCTATCGCTTCGATCCCATTCATAACAGGCATATTAAGATCCATCAAAATAATATCAGGCTTGAGTTGTTCTATCCGCTGTAGAGCCACTTGACCATTTTCCGCTTCACCTATCACCTGATACTCTTCGCTTGTCTCCAAAATAAGCTTGAGCCCTTCTCTTACTACAAAGTGATCATCGACTATCAATACGTTATGTTTCATTATATTCTCCTGCTCTCCAGGGAATCTTCAGATGAATTGAAGTTCCTTGAGGAATACGGTTAGTAATCGTTAGTGTTCCATGTATAATACGTGTCCGTTCTTGCATACCGATCAGCCCATAATGTCCGCTTAGCTTACCAATCTGACGAGTATCAAATCCTTTACCATTATCACATATATCGATAATCAGATCATATGGATTACTGCCAATCGTTAACTCCACTTGTGTCGCCTGAGCATGCTTAATAATATTGGTTAAACATTCGCGTATAATCTGAATACTATGTTCATGAATAAGCTGTGATACCTCTATAGGTGCTACAATCTTATACTCTATCGGTATACCTGTAGATTCAATAAAATGTTGTATTTCTTTTTCAACAGATTCAGTAAAATCAATCTGTAGCCCTGTATGCACACGCAAATCATCAATAGCATTACGGGCTTCTGCTAATGTATGACGAGCACCATTCATAGATAAATGAACGATTTCATGCGCCCTTTTGATATTATTTACTGACAAATGAGCATCGACTGCTTCTAATTGCATGACCAGACCCGCTAAGCCCTGTGCCAGTGTATCATGCAAATCTCTTGCCATCCGCTGACGCTCATTCGCTACGGTTAATTCTTCTACTTGATAATGAGCAATCTCTAATTCGTTCAAAAAATGCTGTGTCCGCAAACGCGCTGAAAATTGGCGTAAAGTTAATCGAATAATTCCAGCCACCATGATATTCATCAATGTGAATAAACAGATAAACAGGATACTAATATAGACGGAATCAATATACCACATATAAAAAATACATATAATATAACTAATAATAACAAATGATATGATCTTTACTTTGGAGTAAGGGGAGTACAACATCTGTCCAATCATAATCGGATAAAGTCCGATCATCACCAAATAATAACCGGAAGTCATAAAATAAGCAGCTATGATTAAAATACCACTTTGTAATATAAAATACATCCATGTCCTTTTCTCAATAAAACGTGAGAAATGCCAATTTAAAAATATAAAACAAAAAATACTTATATTACTAATAATGATATCAAGAACACGATTATGATTCAATACTTCTAATAATGTGATCCCTATATGTGCAATAATAATCCATATCATGACAGGTTTACGCAATTCTCTAGCTATCTCAATCAAATGCTGTTTTTGCATAATGCCCTCCTTTCACAAGCTTCTTATAGTATATCAGTTGCTTGTAAAAGGATATTGTACTTTCGGGCATGTACGTTTCAAAATATAGCAATAAAACGTTTACAGCTTAACTTGCTGATTCTTTTGAAAAGCGAATATGATTTGTAAGGATTTGCTTAGCAGATGTCCACTGTATGCCAGAATAGCGATTATTATTAATCTGTTCTAGCTTTCCTAATCCGCTGAACATACCATGAACATACTGCATCCCTTGCCAAGCAGGATATAGATCATCGGTTGACTTCGAGCAGGTACGTACAATCTTAATCAATGTCTCTAAAAAGTTACGGCTTCCTGCTTTGAACAAACGGAAGCGCTGACCGGTTAGCGAGCTCATCAACACCGCTAATTGACGTGCACTGATCTGATCTCCTGCAATATAGACAAAGCGTGGAGTATGATCATCCAGAGCGATTTTGGCTGTAAAGGTAGCAACATTGTCTTTGGTGGTAAAATCCATCGGTTGATCAGCATCGTCCCAATACAGGATTCGTTTGTGAGAAAACAAAACAATCGGCGCCATACCGGTTAGCATATCTGCAAATGCTCCATTTAAAACCGATGTTGCTGTGATCGGAGCCTGATCCAATATTTTCATAAAGTCACGACGTAACTCTAAATTGCGATTCGATCCTACAGGCAATTTGGTATAATCCATAGAATAATCAGAAGGAATAAAGCGAGGAACACCTGCTGCTACAGCCGCTTCTAATAATAAAGTCTGCGTTTCTATAATTACTTCATCCAATCCACTAAGAGCTGACACTACACAAGATACATCGAGACATGCTTCTTTCATTTCAGTAGCGTTATGATAATCGACTTCTACAATGTGTATTCCTAGCTGTTCTAACGGGACTATTTTGTCTAAAGGTGTGCCCCGACGGATCAAAGCTCGTACAGTTGCTCTTTCATCGACAAGTGCTCTAGCAATTCGTCCTCCTAGATCACCTGTACTGCCTGCAATTAGAACGGTTTTGTGTTGTGATATCAATGAGATGTCCTCCTTTTAATCTAGGTCTACATTCTACGACTCTATTATCTATAACACCAAATCGCTTAAATGATGCACTACAAAAAAAGCTTATGCAGATATATAGCATAAGCTTGAACGTATGAACGACTCTATTTAACTATTCCATTCATCTCCAGAAAAGCGTTCTGTAGCTCTAGCATGTTCTTGCTTGGCTTGTTCGCTAAGACGATAACGAATCTCTTGAAGCATAATCGACATGATTTCTCTACGTTCTCCCAGATCAATCAATGCTTTGCGTAATCCGTCTCGTACCATCCCTTGTTGTTCACCTTGCTGATAACTGGCTAGCGCATTCGCACCTTTTTCTATTTCTAATTGCAAATCTTTAACATACGAAGTAATGAGCAATAACGATTCTTCGTATACGTCGCTAGAAAATCCTTTGAGCGGAGAACGAATAAACCGCTCCTGTACTTGATCTTGAACATTAACCATTACAAAAGCGGGATTACTCAACAGCAATTGCATACTTTGCATTTGTAAATCTTCAGGCATCCGATCAATTAAAATTGCTTCATTTTGTTCTAACAACTGTTTTAAGCAATAATTCAGTTCGGCATCACCTTCTGGTAATTTCTCTACTTGGTTTTTTCTCACGAAATAGATCATTGTTGTCTCCTTTAGGTTACTGAATACGTTTACTAAAATAGCTAAACAAAGTATATCGTTGTTAACATCATTATGAACAAGAGTCTTAGTAAGAAGATACGCAATATTTTAAGTATTTTTTTATAACTTAACCATTTTAAGTACATTGTTAGCATGTTCCACTCAAAAATAGACTCTTATTTACAATAATCGGCTTAAAACAAAGAAAATGTTATGTATAAATGCGAATATTAGACAAATTATGCACTAAGACCTATAACGAAAAAGACGAAAAAGAACAAAGAAATTTCATTTTTCCTTGTTCTTGCCACATTCAGGACGATTATTACATTTTAACTAATAATAATACACTTGCTATCACTATTATGACCGATTCCTTTGGATTTTACGATAGGAATAGGACGCTGTGCAGTCAGTTGTAACAGATATTGCTGAATCTGATGCCATTCATGGTGTTGTTCTATTTCGGTAAATGTACCTAACAGTATCCCCGAACAGGTAGAAAACACACCGATTTGATGTAGCTGATCCAGCATAGACATTATGCGTGCTGCACGTCCACTCCATGATTCTAACAAAATAACTTTACCCGATACATCTGGAAAATAAGGAGTACCGACCAATTTCAAAAAGCAACGAATATTGCCTCCGATCACATCACCATTCAGATTTTCACCTTGTATAAAGTCAAAATCAAATTGATATAAATCTGAACCACCTTCAAAAAAGGTACGATAAAATTGTTGCCGTTGCTCTGCTCCATGTTCTTTGATTATATTCATGATCTGATAATGGTACGTCTGAATCTGTGATTGTTGTACGATTGCATTTAAGACTACTGTTAGATCACTCATGCCAAAAAACGCGGTTTGAGCTGTGCGGATCTGTGCATAGTTTAGATACGGAAGTATTCCATTCGCCAGATCGCCACCTGAAATATCAAAAATCGCTTTGATTTGAGGATCAGCAAACAACCGATTCAATTCGTTTGCTTTTTCTTGTGCCGTATGAGCATCAATCAATGGGCTAGCTTCTACTACTTGAAGCCCCCATTGTTGTAAATGCCCGATCAGTTCATTAATCTGTACTCGCCGATCCTGTGAAATAGGGTCTGAACAAGCAATAAGTGCTACCGTATCTCCTGATTTCAGTTGCAGTGTCATTTATGTATTGCTCCTCTCTGTTGAGTGTGATCACCTTATGAATCCAGTATAACGGATAACTGATAAAACTTTTTATCCACTTGCATTACTGGAAAAGAAGCAGGTAGTTGGGTTACTTCTATTTCTTGAAAGCCATTTTTTTCATAAAATCGATGGGCGGCTATAAATTGTAGAGTTGTGCCTAAATATATATGCGTCAATTGCTGTTGGGTTGCCCACGAGACGGCTTGTTGTAACAATAATGTAGCTGTATTCCACACTTTTCCTCGATAATCAGAATGGACAAACATTTTGCGAAGAGCAACCTGTTGATTCCCTATATCTAACAAAGCAATCGTACCCACTACTTGATCACCAGCACAAGCCACCCAGAAGTTACCGTTCCCTTTTTGATAAAAAGATTGAATGGATAACAGGTCTGGCTGATCTTCCTTAGTAATCGGTATATTGTATTCTTGTTGCTGAATATGGAGAATAAGCTGTACTACTTGTTCTTGATCAATTTCTGCGTAATTTCGAATACTTAGCGATGAATTCATTGGCGATACTCCTTTAGGAAAGAATTCCATTTCTTTTTGGAAAAAGGTTTATATAACAACGTCTCAAACCCATCATATTGTTCTTCATTCATACGTAGCACTATAGCTTTTTTAGCAATTTTAGCACAGGGTTGTGAAGAATAGTTTGGACTGCCTAACTTTCTTCGGACAGGAATATTAAATTGCAACAGATCCGCTAAATCGTTCCAGCTTTCCCAGCTCCATCTAGCTTTGCGTTTCCAATCTATCGCATATAATATGTAATCAGATGTAGAGTTATTTTGTTTTTCGATCATAATCCATGTAGCTGGAATGACTTTTTGAGCTTGTCGTTGATTCATATTTGCTCCCTCACAATATGATTTCGTTATTGTTCTATTTTCATATGAATAGTCTATAAATTCAACGTTCAATTATCAATATGCAAAACAAAAAGCCATTCACCGGAAATCTTTCAGCGAACGACTTTGATTTAAAATTTATTTTAAAATTAAAATGTATGATCTAAAAAACACATTTTACAATAAAATCGAGATTAAGATAGGTAAAGAAATTAAGGATAATACCGAACTAATAACAAAAGAAGAAGCTGTTTCGACTTCCAGCGTTTCAAAGCGAGACGCAATCATTGCGGCGACTGCTGATCCCGGGAAAGATACCAACAATACAGCCATCGTAATATCTTTTGAAGATAATCCAAATGCTAAAGCTAATACATACGTTAAAATAGGTAATCCGACTACTTTTAATACCGAAATACTGATAGCATTCGCACTAAATTGAATACGATTCAGACCAATAGTTACACCAATTGCAAATAATGCCGCACCGGATGTAATACTACCAATTTGATCAAGTGAACTTTGCAGCAATTCAGGAGAATGGAATCCAAACATCGTAAGCACAACCCCTAATAAAGGAACACAAGCTAAAGGTTCTCTAAGACCATGTAAAATCGAATGAACAGTCAGTTTGAGCAAGTTTTCAGGATGTCCATCTTTTTGCCCTGCTTGTGTTTTTTTACCTACAGAACTGACAATGGTTGCGATTGGATCAAGTAACGCATTAACAACAATACCTGTAATCGCAATTGGAATAGCAACTTCAGCAGCTCCAAACAAACTTCCAAGTACAGGTATACCCATAAAAGCGAAAGAAGGTTGAGTCGCATTTAAGGAGAAAATAGATGATCTATTTAAATCTTTTTTGAACACAAGTCTTAGGATTAACAGCAAAATTACATAAAACCCGATAATCCCTAAAAACATTGTGATAAAAAAAGGCCATTTATCGATTAACGTTTGTTTACTGGTTGTAGTAATTCCGATAAAAAGGTGAGCAGGTAGTGCAAATTTGGTAACTAATGTATTTAAACCTTTGGACGATGCGGAATTGAATACTTTAAAATGACCGCCCAAAAATCCAAGAATAATAACAAAGAAAATAGGTATTAAAATAATAAAAATATGACCGACTGACATGTTGTAGGACCTCCATTATATTTTCAAATCTACCCTGTAAAGGGCAGACTGCCTATCTGCTATAGATAGACAATCTGAGAGTGATGCGATTTAGTAATAAAGCGTTGTTTAGTTTACTGGCGTCATCTCTGTAGATTTAACGGTTCTATATACGGGATGCCACATTGCGTCTTTGACAGCTTGTTCGATATCGGTTGGAGTATTTTGTGCAACACCATCTTGAATAGCCGCTTTGGCAACAGCTACAGCAACATTGAATGATACTGCTTGTAGATTTTTTACTCTAGGTAATAGTGGAGCTCCTAGATCAGAAGAGTCTACAGCATGAGCAACAGCATCGGCTGCCGCTGTAAACATTCCTTTGGTAAATACATTAGCTTTGGCAACAATCGCTCCAAGACCAAGTCCAGGGAATACAAAAGCATTGTTGGATTGACCAAATTCAAATGTGGTTCCTTGATATTCGATAGGTTCAAACGGGCTACCAGTAGCGATCAATGCTTTGCCATCTGTCCATTTGATCAAGTCAGCCGGTACAGCTTCAGCAAGTGATGTTGGGTTAGACATTGGCATAATCATTGGACGTTCTACATGTTTAGCCATTTCTTTAATGATCTCTTCTGTAAAAGCACCTGTTACACCAGAAGTACCGATCATAATAGTAGGTTTTACTTGTTTAACGACTTCCAAAAGACTTACTTTTCCATTTTCATCTGTTGCCCAATCTGCAATTTCAGACATTTGGCGAAGATATGGTTTTTGGAAAGCAAACACATTTTCTGTTTCTTCAGTAAGTAGACCACGATAATCGTATGCCCAGAAGCGATCTTCTGCTTCTTCTTCTGACAATCCTTCTTTCATCATCGCATCTCGAATCTGATCGGCATTCCCGATACCAGCCGCGCCTGGTCCAAATACAAGTACACGTTGATCTTTTAGTGATGTACCGCTAACTTGTAAACCGGACATCACAGCTGCAAGTGTTACTGCGCCTGTACCTTGAATATCATCGTTGAATGTCAAAATTTGATCGCCGTATTTTTCAATGATATTACGTGCATTCACATTTCCAAGATCTTCCCAGTGCAATAATGCGTTAGGGAATAATTTCATCGCTGTTTGTACATAACGATCTACGAACTCATCGTATTTGTCACCGCGAACTCTTTCATGACGATTACCGATATATAATGGATCATTCAATAATTTCTGATTGTTCGTTCCGGCATCAAGTACAACTGCAAGTACACGACTAGGATCAATACCTACAGCAGCAGTATATACTGCTAATTTACCAATAGCGATATTAATACCACCTACGCCCCAATCACCAATTCCTAGAATACTTTCAGAGTCGGTAGCTACGATCAGGTCGATATCTCCAGGTTGTACGCCTGTATTACGGAAAGCTTCTTCAATCCCATCCATATTATCGATTGAAAGATACACACCACCTGGTTTGTGGTATTGCTGACTGTATTCTTGAATCGCTTGTCCTACTGTTGGTGTATATACAATTGGAAGAAATTCACTCAGGTGCTCGCTTAGTAAGCGATAGTATAAAACAACATTGCGATTATATAAATCGTTTAACATTGTATTTTTGCGAAGGTTATTCGGTTCAGTACTGATCTGGTCATACACACGATTAACTTGTTCTTCAATCGTTAAGATCATAGGAGGCAAAATTCCGTTCAGTTCCAAATCTGTTCTTTCTTCTGCTGTAAAAGCGACCCCTTTATTCAAAATAGGGTTAGCTAAAATTTCTTTTCCTTTAAGAATCGTTTTAATAGAGCCGTCATTATCCAAATAAAATGCGTTCATGTTCAATTCCTTCTTTCGTAATATTGTCATATATGTGTTTTTTCTGTGTCTAAATAGTGATTACCTTATTAATAATAGTATCATATTGACATATTGTAAAGGTCATTTTCTATGATAAATAATTTAATCATTGTTAAAAACTATGATAAATCTATTTATTACATATTCAATATAAATTTTCAGAAAAATTATACATCCATAAATACGTTTTCATTGTTGTCTATTATGATAAAAATGATATATTATGTACATAATCAATAATAATGGTAGAATGATTTATCATAGTTAAAAACAATGATAAAAAGAAAATTAAATCTATTATTTTACCGTTAATCATAAGATTTAAGAAAGGAATGCTTATGGAAATTAGACAACTTGAATATTTTGTAGCCGTTTGTGAGGAATTACATTTTACCAAAGCCGCAGAGCGATTGGGGATTACTCAACCTACACTTAGTATACAAATTCGAACGATGGAAGAAGAAGTAGGTACACTCCTTTTTGATCGGATCGGCAAAAAGATTACTCTTACTGAAGCAGGATTTATTTTATTACGTCAGGCACGAAGTATTTTGTTAAAGTTGCAAGATGCTTTCGATGAGATTAATGGATTACGCGAATATACAGGCGGGAATCTGGTCGTAGGGGTAATGGCAGCAGAGTTGGACTATCGAATTACACCGATCTTGATTGATTTTCATCATCAATTTCCTAATATTCATCTTAAAATCTCTTCTGCGATTGAGGTAGCAGAGATGGTTATCAATAATGTAGTCGATATTGGTATTACATTAATTGAATTTACAGATCCTAGATTAGTTACAACTCCACTATATACAGAAGAATTTGTTCTAGTTGTCTCCGAGAATCATGAGCTGGCGGATCAAGAGTCGATTTCACTTGCCGCTTTACCTTCTATTCCATTGGTACTTTATCCTAAAGGGTTCAAAGGACGGGAATTAATCGAGCGTCACTGTAAAGAGCATGGATTAAACTTAAATATTATTATAGAGACTTCTACAGCTTCTTCATTATATGGCTTTGTCAAATCGAATGTAGCAGCATGTATTCAGCCTTATTCATTATCCGCTTCTCTTAATGATCCAACATTGCGTCTGATTAAAATAGCAGATTTCCCACCTACCCGTCAGATTGGTATTATGCATCGTACGGATAAGTATCTTGGTGTAGCGGCTTTAGAATTTATGAAGATGATCGAGAAGCATTTAAAAATGTAACGTTACAGCAAAAAAGAAGGATAAGCTTTATATGCTTATCCTTCTTTTAATTCCCTCTATATTAACTGTCATCTACTGTTCCTTAATGATTCTTTTTTTAACGGATCACTTTACTTTGCCATGCTTTCTCTAATAACTCACTGTTGATACTTATTGCCGCCATCGAACCCATTGACGCAGCAGCGACCACCTGATATTTACGTGAAGCCGAATCTCCTGCACTGTAGACACCAGCAATATTGGTTTTACCAAACTCATCTACAATGACCATTCCGGTATCTGCTAGTTCGCATCCTAACATCTGAGGCACTTCGGATCCTGCTTCCAATTCAGGTGCAAAAAATATTCCTGTACACGAAAGTGATGTACCATCTTCAAATACAATCTGTTTGACCATACCTGCTTCTGATTGTATTTGCTGAATCGGGGACGTTACTATCGGGATATGACGTTGTTCCAACTCTTCTTTTTCTTCTTCACTCCAATCCTCTGTTCCATGGGTACAAATCGTGAACTGGTCTGTCCATCCAGAGATTGTTTTGGCAAGATGCAGTGCCATCGCTCCGCTGATGATTAAAGCTAAAGGCTGATCTCGCAATTCCCAACCATCGCAATATGGACAGACGAATGCGCTTTTACCATAGACTTCTTGTAGACCAGCAATAGCAAGAGGACGATCTTTCATTCCAGTAGCAAATAGTATCTTTTTGCCTCTGTATGTATTGCCTTGTATCGTTGTCATCTCGAAATCTCCATCTTGACCTGTTGCGCGGATAACCGTATCTTTTACAAACTGTACTGAAGGATAGACACTAATCTGTTCTCTAGCTATCTGGCGAAATGTAGCAGGTGTAACTCCATCTCTGGTTAAAAATCCATGCGACTCTTTAGTCACTCGATTACGTGGAAGTTCTTCATCAATCACCAGCACATTTTTTCGCGCTCTTCCCAAAACAAGAGCTGCATTCAATCCCGCAGGTCCGCCGCCAACAATAATTACATCTACTAATTGTTCCATATTCATAAGCTCCTTTATAATTGGTTTTAAGGTAAATTTCTATATTGTTATATATTCACTTATCTATCTAGCATTTTAAGCGTAGAGATTTTATTTGAATAAGTCGGTGTAGATTCTACATTATTGGACAAATTGAGCAATCCAAGCTGGCATCGGTATCCCTTGCGGGTTCCAACCTAGTAGATGACGAGCATGTACAGCCACAGCACTGCCAATATAACCAGTGACACCTGTTATAAAAATGTTCATTTAGCTTACCCCTCATTTCTAATAAAAAGGTTATTTATAATTAAAGACGTTAAAGACTTATATTATCTCTAATTGTCGTAAAAATAAATAGAACTACGTGTGAAAGCTTATCTTTAAACTATATAATCTTTTTTTTCAATTAGAGACTTTATTTGTCTATAATATACTTAATTCATTTTAGAAGTCAAGTCATGATCGTTTTGTGCTTTTTATCAGATGAATAAATGTGGATCACCAGCATTTTACTAGGTCATTTTATACTATTATTTTAAAATACATATTCTTCTATTATTTTATATAAATGCCTATTTCTTTTTTGTAAGCGCTATCTTATAATAAGTTGCGTAAACGTTTGCACAAAATATATGTACAGGAGGAATGGTTATATTGGCATCGGGTAAACCGCATTTTAAAAAGATTATTTTGATTTTATTCGGGGTATTACTTTTATTTCCGTTGCTGTTCAGTGGTTCGTATACGACTACTCATGCAGCAGACAATTCAGTGACTGTGTATTACAAAAAAGGGTTCACTACGCCTTATATTCATTATCGTCAAGCAGATGGCAATTGGACTACCGCTCCAGGTACTAAAATGGCTGATTCTGAAGTTAGTGGTTATACCAAAATTACTGTTAATATCGGTTCAGCTACACAATTAGAAGCTGTATTCAACAACGGTAATGGAACTTGGGACAATAACAATTCCAAAAATTACTTATTCAATCCGGGTACATTCACGTTTACACCTAATTCGAGCAATACAGTAGGTACGATTACGACAGGTGCACCAGGTGGAACAACCACACCTACCAATCCTACACCGACTCCAGATAATTTTGGCCCGGTGGATTGGAGTAAACGTAGTATTTACTTTATTATGACAGATCGATTCAGCGATGGAGACACGACCAACAATAATTACGGTGGCTTCGCTTCTAACAAAAGTAATCCTTCGCAATGGCATGGTGGAGATTTTCAGGGGATTATTAACAACCTCGACTATATCAAAAATCTTGGATTTACCGCAATCTGGATCACTCCTGTAACGATGCAAAAAAGTGTAAATGCGTATCATGGTTATCATACGTATGATTTCTATTCCGTCGATGGTCATTTAGGAACTATGGCTAAATTCCAGGAATTGGTGAAAACAGCACATAGCAAAAACATCGCAGTCATGCTAGATGTTGTTGTCAATCATACTGGAGATTTCCGTCCTACCAATGGAACAGCCAAAGCTCCTTTTGATAATCCAGATTGGTATCATAATGCTGGAGATATTACGCAAAATGATTACAACACTAATAATCAATCTCGTATTGAAAATGGTGATGTGGCTAGCCTAGATGATCTCAAGCAAGAAAATACAGCAGTGGCTACAGAATTGAAAAACTGGGGTAAATGGATTATCGCTCAATCTGGTGTAGATGGTCTACGTGTCGATACAGCGAAACATGTACCGAAATGGTTTTTGAAAGATTTCGATACCGCAGTTAATACATTTACTATCGGTGAAGTATTTAACGGTGATCCTGCTTATGTCGCTGATTATTCTAATTATTCCGATGCAGTGCTTGATTTCCCTATGTACTATACGATTCAAAATGTTTTTGGACATGACGGTTCAATGAACCAGATCAAAGATCGTTATAGCCAAGATTATCGTTACAAAAATACTAATTTAAATGGAACTTTTTTAGACAATCATGATGTCAAACGTTTCTTAAATGATGCTTCTGGTAAGCCCGGCAATGCATCAGACAAATGGCCACAATTGAAAGCAGCACTTGGATTTATGCTCACTTCTCGTGGTATTCCGATTGTGTATCAAGGAACAGAACAAGGATTTAGTGGCGGAGATGATCCTGCCAATCGTGAAGATATGACATTTAACACTAATAATGAGCTGTACAAATATATTGCGAAATTGAACGCTATTCGTAATAGTCACCCTGCGCTACAAAATGGTACTCAAAAAGAAAAATGGGTCGATACCAATTTCTACGGATTCCAACGTTCTAATAGTGGTGACGAAGCCGTTGTATTAATCAACAACTCATGGGAAAGCCAAACACGTACTATTCCGAACTTGGATAACTTCTCCAATGGTACAGTGTTACGCAATCAAATGGGTACTGATTCAGTGACTGTTAATGGTGGTTCGATCACTATCACACTAGCTCCAAAAGAAGTGAAGATTTTAACGAAATAACATTCTCATACAAGTAAAATGATGATGTCTGCAAAATACCCCAAAGCAGTCTGATTTCTGCAAAAGCTATCAGATGACTTTGGGGTTATACATATGAGTCTATACGAGGATCTACTTTTAAAAGCTATGGATACGTGAAAGCTACAGTTACACCGATAATGCTATTAACCTTTTTGATTGTATTGAGCCATAAAAGGTTCTGCTAATCGGGAAGGTTGTAACTTGGCACTTAGTCCAAAAAATTCACAGTAATTCATAATCAACGGATGCCACTTTTCAGGATCAATATAATCTTGATCAGGATGAAGTAAAATACTTTCTTCTACATGCACGCGTATCATCCGTAGTTCTATTGCCGCAATTGTACCAGTTTCGCTAAAAGGAGAAATTTGCTCTACACTAGCTTCTAATTGAATCGGACACTCTTGCACCAATGGCGCTTGGACAAGATCTGCTGGAATAGCGGTTAGCCCTGCACATTCAAATTTATGAGGTTCATAGTGATAGCCCATAGTAGCTTTGTATACAGGAACGTCTTCTTTTCCAGTTGTTAGCGCTAATCGATCAACATGGTTGACTAACTGAGCAGAAGGAAGATTAAGTACGCAACTTTTCTCTCTAATTAGATTCTGTACCGTCTGTGATTGATAGCTCATTCCTAACATACAGGATTGATTAACCCACCATGCTGAAGACATCGGGGCTAGATTAGGAGAGCCATCTGGATTTATCGTACTAATAAGAACTACAGGCGTTCCAAAATAAAATACTTTAGGGTGAACAATTTTGTGCATACGTCACTTCCTTTATAAAATTTGAGGATCACAGGAACGATATATAGGATCATGTGATGCCCTTATTATAAAAGAATTACTTATCCAAAACTTTCGATGTATTGCGCTCTTATTCGAGCCCATTGTTCCTTATGTAGTACATGATCTAGTAAGATATCATCAATACTGGACAACAAATCATAAAAATAACTCAAGAAACAATCTGTATATATCACAGACTATTTCTTGAGTATTTATGGGATGTAATCTATTTTTATCATAAATGCTTCATATGATATCTTTTGACATTACAGTTGAATCCACCACTCGTCCATATGACCAGCGACTTTACTGTACATTTAAGAATGTAGACTTTGAGCTAGCTCTGTAAAAATAACACCAAGTGCATGTGCACCTGCATCAGGGTAGCCAATACTACGCTCACCTACTGCGCCTGCTCGTCCCATACGTGCCACAATTTTTTTTGTGCTTTCTGCTCCTTGCACTGCGGCTTCTGCACCTTTTGTTAGAGCGGTATGCAAGTCATCTCCTGCTTGTGCACTGGCTGTCCATGCATCTGCACAAGGCACAAGCGCATCAATTAACGTTTTATCACCGACAACAGCTCCACGCCCAAATGAACGTTCACCTGTCGCCTGAATCCCTTTCACCGCAGCTTGCATCATGTCTGCAAATTCTGCTACAGTAATCTCTTTCTTATCTCCAACACTTTTGCCTGCCGCCCGGAAAGCTGAACCCCAGATTGGACCTGATGCTCCACCGCAAGCTTCCATAATGACCAGTGAGGAATGATCTAGAAAACGACCGATTGTCAGATCATCTTCTGCTAGAATTATACTCCATTCATGTTTGAGTTCACGAAATCCTTTAGCAATACTCATCCCGAAGTCACCATCACCTGCATGAGAATCCAGATCACAGAAAGGAACTTCATTTTCGATAATGATCTCACTCATTTTGTCTACAAGATAGATCATATTATTTAAGGTAAGTGTATTGCCTTGCAGTTGTGCATAACCTGGATCTGTCTGTACTTGATAAGATACCGGCTCATCTGGAACGTCTTCTACTGCCGCCGCTTCATAATGAACAGGTGCTACAGCGCCGGATACTTTAAAAGCAGGGGTATCACTTTCTTGAGAAAGTAATGTTTTGAGTTCTTCGTCTAATTTCATAATCGTCACTGAAATACCATCCATATCAATACTGGTCATATAATTACCGACAAATTCACGATTGATCTGGATACGACGATTAGACAATTCACGTGTGACCGCATGGTTGAACAGATATAACTCTTGTAAAGGAGTTCCTCCAAATCCATTGATCAGTAAGGCGATCTCGTCTGCATGTCCATCTTCTATTTTCATATCTCGCATCAGATCATCAACCATACGCTTAGCAAGTGTATCTGCTGATGCCATCTCTTCGCGTTTGATACCTGGCTCGCCATGAATCCCTACGCCGTACTCGATCTCATTGTCACCTAATTCAAATGTAGGGCTACCTTTGGCTGGAACGGTGCAAGAGGTTAATGCAAATCCAATACTGCGTACATTAGCAGCCGCTTTTTCTGCAACAGCTTTGACACCTGCTAGATTGCGTCCTTCTTCTGCCGCCGCACCTGCAATTTTATGCACCAGAACAGTACCTGCTACTCCGCGTCGTCCGACTGTATACAGGCTATCTTCGACAGCAATATCATCTTCCACCCGTACATAATCGACTTTGATCCCATCTTCTTCGCATAAATAAGCGGCATTTTTAAAATTCATCATATCACCGCTATAGTTTTTGATAATCATCAAAGTACCTTTTTCACCGGCAGTTGCTTTGATTGCTTGATAGACTTGAATCTGAGAAGGAGAAGCGAAAATATCTCCACATACAGCTGCATCTAGCATACCTTTCCCTATGTATCCTGCATGAGCCGGTTCATGTCCGCTACCTCCACCACTGATCAAAGATACTTTTTGCGGATTGAGCTCTTTCTTTTTAATGACTTTATATTTTGAAATGAGCTCAAGTTCAGGGTGAGCCAGCACCATTCCTTTTGCCATTTCCAGTACCATATCTTCTGCTTTATTCATTACTTTTTTCATATGTTTGTCCTCCTTGTCTTTCTACTATTCAATGTAGCTTCTTATGTATCATTACCCTAAACCTTACATTTCAAAAAAAGCTATACAGATCACTGACTCTGCATAGCTTTAAGATGATTTCTTTATAATTCAAAGAACAAACTCAATTATTATTTATCTGGTTAGGTTATTCATTTTGAATTTGAACATCTTGCCAATTGGGATTGTTTTTTAGCTCCGCAAGACTACCAGTGAAAATTCCTTCTGCTTTTTTATCATTTTTTAATGTCCAAGAAAACCAAGCTGTCATATATCCATCAGTGTCGATCATCATCTTATCATGATCTATATTTTTTCGCCTTGCTGTAATGATCTTTAGATTTCTTTGCATTTTCGAAACATTTTCTTTTAATGAAACCAAAGGAGTAATTAACTCAGAATCATATTTTCCTGTACTCGATATCATAAAAGACGGTATTCTTATTTTGGATACATCATAAGACCACTTTAACTTTTTTGCTAACTCTAAACTTGTTGCGCTCGCAGTAAATAAAGATGTAAATAAGGAACTATGATCAAAATTGGTTACTGCGTTTATTGCGCCCACTCCACCTTGTGAACCACCATAAATTCCAATATTTTTTAAATCTAACTTATGATAAAAGAAACTAGATTTATCTGCATTTAGATAAATAAGGAAATTCAAACTTTCTACAGCTGAAGCTCCTGTCCAACTTTGTCTGTCATTATTACCAACAACTACAAATCCCCAAGAAGCCAAATGTTCAAATATCGGTATATATCTTGAAAAAGTCATATTACTTCCGTTAGTTATTACGATTATTGGATATATTTTATCAGTAGTCATCAATTCAGTGGGATACCATACTTTATGCTGCCACAATGAATTTTTTAATGGATCTAATTTGATAGATTGTACAGAATCATTACCAGGAGCTGTATAAATAGCTTCTTTTTGTCCACCAGTCATTGTTGTTTTATAATAATCAGATTTTACAAGTGGTCCATACTGTCCCCATAGCCACCAACCAATAACAAGAACAGAGAGTAATAAAAAAGTTAATAACACTACTTTCATTATCTTTTTCATCACTCAATGTTCTTCCATTTTTGAATATAACAAGATAGTAAACAGGCTACCATTCCCAAGCTCACTTTGTACCTGAATCTTGCCACGACAAAGATCAACAATCCGTTTGACCAAAGGCAACCCTAAACCGTTACCAGTGCTAGCATGGGAAGTATTTCCTTGAAAAAATTTATCAAAAATATGCGATTTTGTTTCTTCATTCATTCCCATGCCTTCATCTTGTATCGTAAATCGTATTTCATTTTCTATTTTTTCTAAATTAATGGTGATAGAACTATCTGGATCTGAAAATTTTATTGCATTGTCCAAAAGATTAATCCAAATTTGTTGGGTTAGTTCTTCGTTTCCGAAAAAAGTTACTTTTTCTAAATCAATATTTATATTCAAATGTTTAGCTGACCACTTCAACTCCATCAAAATAATTGTTTTTCTGATTTGTTCATCCAATCTAAATGATGATTGATCTACAATAATCTCTAAATTCTCATATTTAGCTAACATCAGAATATTAGAAGAGAGTGCAGATAAACGTTCTGATTCCGTCACTATAATATTTAGATACTCCGTTCTCTCTTCTTCTGTTAGATTATTATCCTGAAGAAGCTTGGCAAAACCTCGGATAGATATAATGGGTGTTTTGAATTCATGAGAGAAGTTGTTAATAAAATCACTTCTCAATGTTTCAATACTAGCTAATTCTTGCGTCATTTTATTAAAACTTTCTGAAAGTTCTTCCAATTCTCCAATTCCTTTTATATCAACTTTTACATTGAAATTTCCAGCAGCTACTTGGTGTATTGAGGCAATAACTCTGCGTATTGGATTCAAAGCTTTTTTACTTAAAAAAGCAGTTATGGTTGTTCCAATCAGGATACAGATTATAAAAATATTAAATAAACTCCTTATCGGACTTTCTGGATTTGCTGTTTGATTTTGAGGCTCAGAAAACGTAGTTAATCCTAATGACGAAAGCAATAAAAAAATTATAATAATCGTTACAAAAGTGGCAACCAATACACCGAATACAAGTAACACTAATGTTATGGCTAGACTTAATCTTTTCTTGAACAGATGTATCATATTCTATTCAGCACCGCCTTATAACCTAATCCCCTGACCGTTATAATTTCAAACTCTTTCCAATCCTGAAGTCGATTTCGCAAACGATTAATATGAACGCTAATGGTATGATCATCTGTTTCCGATTCAAGTCCCCAGATTTCATCCATCAGCTGTAATCTGGTAAAGATCACATTAGGATACGAAAGTAATTTGAAAAGTAGCTGAAACTCTTTCTGTGGCAAAAGAAAAATTTGTTCTCCTTTTGCCACAGTTAATGAATCATAATCAAGTATTACTTTTCCAATATTCAACTTGTGTTCACTTGCGATTTTTGCTCGTCGAAGTAATGCTTTGATACGTAGTACCATTTCTTCTTCATCTACTGGTTTTATCATGTAATCATCGGTTCCAACAAGAAAACCTTTTCTTTTATCTTCTTGCTCTTGTTTGGCTGTTACCATTAAGATTGGTAGATCTCTCCATGCAAGACGAATTTGTTTTGTCAATTCATAGCCATCCATATTGGGCATCATCAGATCAAGCATTACTAAATCGATGTGTTGCTTTTCCATTAATTTGAGTGCCTCAATACCATCCTCTGCCCAATAAGTATTAAACCCCTTTTGCTTTAACACGGCGCATGTTAACTTTCTTATATTTGGATCATCTTCCACTATTAAAATAGTAAACAAATGTTTATCTCCTTTAAGTACAGCATCTGATTCGATATTAACAAAGTACTGTATAACGAATGATCAATATTTCTTGTCTAATAGACTTAACCCATAACTTTTTACATTATTATTTACAGCATCATATATCCATCTAGCAATACTTTTATTATCTATTATTTCTTTGAATACTTGGGGTATTACTAATATGGTATGTTGAGTTAATTCTGTATCTTTCTGAATAGATCCTTCAAAAATAAATATTCCAACATCCGGTATTTTATTTTGAAGATCTCTAACCATTTCTTTTAAATCACTTTGAAAAATATCTCCTCTTTTTCTAGAAGATTGTAGAGTTCCGTCAGTTATATAACCCTGATATTGAGAAAGAATTGCATCTCTTATAGAACAATCAAACAAAATTTTAACTTTTTTATTATATTTTTTCTTTAAAGCAACTAAGCTATCTAGAGTAATATTGTCTGTTTTCAAATTATTAGTTATTGCTTGCGGAGCGTGCCATATATTCTTGGCTGTTTCATGCCACTTAGTATACAGCAGAAGTGAACTATCTACAGCAACAGTTATATTGTTTGTATTTGGAAAATGACGTATGATATTGTCGGCAAGAAGTGCTGCTCCAAATCCACCTGCAGAAGAACCAGCTATCACTAAAGCTTCTGGATCAGTATTAATATACTTTAAGGCTTCGTCTAGCATTTTCGAGTAGTTAGTATACCCGTAATGAAATTTTATATCTTTTGTACCGTCTTCTTTTATATATTCGTAAGCACCAGCTCCAACATGAAAATCTCCTGTTGAGTAGGGTATTACAATGACAGTCCAATCTTTAAATGGGTTTTCGTTTTGAGTGCCACTAATCCCCCATTTAGCCATATTATCACCATTTTCACTAGCTACATTATAAAAACCATTTTTAATCCCTTTTATATTTGGTCTTTCCTCGGTGTAATTATCTATACTGACCCCACCACCATATAATTCAATTAAAACTTTATTTTCTTTTCCAATTTTAATATTACCGTGCCATTGTTTACCCATAGCAGACTTAGCATTTTTGGGGTAAATATTATACCATTCTCCAACTTTAGGATTATCCGTTAAATTGGTAAATTGATTTGTAAAATAATGTTTAACAACAAAAAAACCACTAATACTTATTATAATAATTCCCAGAAAAATTATACCTGTTATTTTCAAGCCCTTATATTTCTTCTTATTTTTATCTTTATTTTCAACTGTCATAATTAGCTCCTTACATTTTTGTTAAACTATATGATTCATTTGATTACATATAGTTTAATGGTTTTCAAAATATTTATGAGTATATTCGTCCATTTTCTCATAGTATTCTTGTAATTTATCCGGATCGTTTAGTAGACCGTGTCCTGAATTTGGAAATTCAATATAATCATAACTCACTTTATATTTATCCAATGTTTCCAATAGTGGTATTTTTAATTGAGATGGCACAATTTTATCTTTAGGACCGTAAGCTAATAACAAAGGAATCGTATTTTTAGTAATAAATGATACCGGACTAATTTCTTGTATAGCTTTTTGATATTCCTTTGACCCTAATTGTTTTAAAGTGAACTCTTTCCCCGCCATTTTATTTACAAAATCCACTTTATTCTTATCTGTAGTAGAAGCCCATAATTCAGGTTTAAAACTTGTAGGACCACTTTGTTCAAAAACAAATTTGATTGGAATCGGTGAACTAGTTCCATATCTAAAGGCAAATAACATTGCTAAACATCCGCCTGCAGATTCTCCTGTTGTCGCCATTTCAGATATAGGATAAGCTAATTCTTTAGTTTTACTATTTATTGAATCAAGTGCTGTTTTGAGTTCATTATACATAACATTTAAATTTGAAATTTCTTCTCCATCTTGGAGTGTATAGTTGACTGATGCTACCACATATCCCTTTGATGCAAAATACTTGCTTATCGGTTCTCCATCTGTTTTATCCCCTGCTGTAAAACCACCACCATGAATATACATGATTAATGAATAATTCTTTTTACTTTTGTCTGCAGGTAAATATAAATCATAATTATTATGTGAACCTTTACTATACGGTATATTACTTACAATAGATCCAACACTATCATCCCACTTTACTTTTAAATAACTGTATTGTTCATTCGCAATTTGTAGTTGAGCGACTTTTGAACCGGCTAAGCATGAAAAAAGAAATACTCCTAGACATAGGATGATAAAAAATAGAATCTTCAACAACTTTTTCATAGCTTTTAAATTCCTTTCGCAAACCCCATCGTTACGGAATACCCTACTACTAGACCAAAAATGATAATAAGCGAAACAACAATTATTTTTTTGCTCATACTTCTGTTTACTCCTTTATGAGATCCATCTAATTTTTATGTGGTCATTAGAATAAATTTCTGTTTATTGATTATAGTATTAAATTTAGTACAACTATATAAACTGAATATCAACTGGGAATAAAGATATAATGTTTTTATATTTTTTTGAAATGTATTGATGTTGAAGGAGAATTAAGAGAGGTGAAGGATCGTATATGATTAGAAAATAATCGAAGGTTCTATACATATCTGAAACATGTATGTGTAAAAGTGTCACTGTCTCTAGGTGTGAGTTAGAAATAGTAACACTTGAAGAAGATAATTTGGAGGTCTACAAATGAACTAGATAAGAATTAGTCCTATGATATTCCAAAAAAATTGTGTTTTCTTTGGCTTGTTTGACTCTTAATCCTCAAAGAGAGCATCAGTTTCCTCTTGCAGAGCGATCTCTATGAATTCAAAAAAATGAGTAGCTTCGACAGAACGATATTCCCAATCATGCCAGAAATATAACACTTGTCCTATCGTACCTTCTTCTGTCGGATCTGTATCTATACACAAATAATCTCCTCCACCATTACTAGCAATCGGAATCCATTTGGAATTCCATGCTAACGGTTGGACCCCTGGCTGTGAATCTATTTCCCAATCTTCAGGGTCAAATTCTTCTTGCAAGAAAGTCCAATTTTCGATAATTTCGTGTATAGGAGATAAAGTAAGATTTCGCACAAAGCATGTCGTTTCTATCTGTTCTTGTTGACCATTATGTATGCGATAAAATGCTTTAATCTGTTCAGGTATCACTACACCAAGAGCATCTTCCAACCCGGCGATGTCTTGATCTGTAGCACCAGACTGTAAATGAAGTTTAGTTTCAAATTGATGATCATCGACTGATCCTTTCGCAATAATCTGCTTCCATAATTTTCGCGCTTGAGTCTCCATACTATTCTCCTTGTCTATTAGTTGATAGATTATCTTTGCCACTCTTCTGGTACATATAACCATAAAGCAGGTTCAAGACATGGTTTATAATTTGCAGTTTGTTTAAAGTCATACATAATGTAATGTTTGATTTGTGTGTTCATATCTTTACTATATTCAGACTGATTTTTGAAAGAGAGCTTATCCAGCTCTGTCGTTGGAATTTCATGAAGAGGTAACATGGTTTCGCTAAACCACCCATTTCGATACTTGCTCCGCGGTCCTCCCATATGATGAGAACAATTCTTTTGCTGGAGTTCATCCGCTGAGTTAGAATAACACCACCATGTGACAGCATACACAACGATATTATGTGTAGTTAGTGCTTCTATAAAGTCGCTCACATCGGGCAATGCTGTGATGCAGTCTATATATCCTGTACCAACAGGTTCAACTTTATACTTTTCTAATAAGTCATTCAATACGGGTTGTATCGTTGCTTGATTGTGTTGCAATTGGTGCAGGTATTCTAATGACATTTCAGTTCTCCGATCTCTAATAAAGGATGAGTTAGTTAGAGGTAAAGTGATATTGTATATATTTTTGAGCTAATTCTTGATCTGTGATAGTATCTAACCAATCTGAACGTAACCAAAGAGGAATCTGAATAATACGTTGCAAAGCATGTACAGCTTGTTCGCAGTCTGTAATGGATAGAAGTTGATTTAGGGCATCAATATGTTCACGACCAACAAGTTCTGCAAGAATACTAATATCGGCTTCTTTATCTTCTAATCCATAATCTTCTCTTACTCCATCAGAACACCATATCTGAGCAGTACTTTCAGATCCATCAACAAATACATTCATTTCAAATACATCGTCATCAAAGTATCCGATTGCAAGTACAGGAAATGGTAGACAGCTCGATAATTCTTCTGCGAAAGAACTAACTTCTCCCCATACAAAAAAATCATTTAGTACTGAAACCCATCCTTTTTTATATTCTCCGACAACATATATATTTTTTGAAAAATGCCCCATTATTTCTTGATCACGATAAGGATTCACTTCCTGTAAAGCTTTTAACACTTCTTCCAATTGATCCGTCTGAATATGTATATTAGCAAAATGTGTCCCCATGTTCTACCTCCAAATTTAAGATGATGTAGCTAAATAAATACGATCTAACTCATTATAATAACTGTACTTATCAAATTGAAGTGTAGGTATCTCTTCAAACCATTGTACTGTATCACCGATATTATGATTGCATTCGTTTACAAAATAATACATTTTATAGTAGACTAAAAAGCTAGTATTGCTATTATGTAAGAAAGGAGAAGCAGATGAAGAAATGGGAAAAGTATTTGTTCTTTTCGATTGTAACAGCGCTCATTGTTATCCCTTTAATTGTATATGTAGCTAATCGTAATCATACGTTTGCAGAATTAGTAACCGAACGAATGACAGCTAGCGAACCTGTTGTATCCCTCTCTCTTACAAAATCATCAAGTGAGAAGCAGATAAAAATCAAAGATCCTGTTCAGATTCATCAGATTATGGATAACTTATCTACAACGCAATTAGTCAAAGTAAAGTCACCCCATCTACAAGGTACCTATTCTTATTATATTCATCTTAAAGTCGGAGATAACCGGCATAGTCGGGCACGGTACGGTCTTATTTTGTATAGTAACAATTATATCAGTATTTATGATTTTGAACGCAACGATAAATATAACGGATTAACCTATCAAATAAAGTCTCCTTATTCTATACAACAGATTGATCATTTGTATGCAGCTCTATCCCATAATACATAAGAAAAAAACAAGCCAACACGAGATTAAATCTAATGTGTTGGCTTGTTTTTATATTGAAACTATATACTCATTTTATTTAAATATTAAATATTTCATATACAACGCCGTCACCAATACCTAGCATATTCAGATAATTTTCACCGATATAAGACCAGATTTCGATCGTATGTCCATTATCTTTAGTGACTGTCTTTTTATCAGGATTTCCCCAGGATAATAATACTTGTCTGCTAGTCATTCCCTCCACAACTTCAGCATTAATAATGCGATTCCATGTTGCTTGTGACCAGTTGTATTTACTACGAATATCGTAATTAAAAAATTGTTCTGTATCTGATAATAGGCTTGTAATCTCTGCACCAGTTAATCGGTCAGATAAATATTCTTTACCTTTACGATCGCTAAATTGGATCACAAATCGTGTTCTATTATAAGCATCTTTTTCTGCGTTAATATCTTTGATCGTTACTTTGCTAAATCGCTCACCAGCTTTATGATAATAATTTACCCAGTACGACTTACCAAGTAGTCTTGTTAAATTGCCAATCTCTTCTTGTTTGATTAACTTTAAAGTTTTATCTGATTGAATCGTAATCGTTGAACCATTTACTTGTATCAGGGCTTGTTGATATTTCGTATCCCAATTCACTTTAGTGTCTTTGGAAAGGCTTGATAATAAAGTGGCTGGAAATACAGTCTGATTTCCAGAAGTTTGAACTTTGCCTTTCATCTTCACTGCTTGATTGTTAACTTGAGCAACTGCACTATTTTTATTTAATACTATGCTAGTAGTTCCCCAGTTAACTTTGAATTGATTGCCATTGACTAGAATCGTACTACCCATCGCTTTGAATATAGTCTGTAAAGGTAGATAGACTGAACCATCGATCATTACTGCGCCTGTTAAAGCTTCTTCTGTTGTTCCATTTAACGGAGATTGAGCTGTTAATGTATCTGTTGTTAAAGTAATCGTAGCATTACCAATTGCTTTTACTTTAATCGTACCATCGCTTAATATTTCCGCAACGGGCGAAGGAGCTACACTCAATTCATTGGCACTAGCCGGACGAGTATTTATAGAGCCGTTGGAATACACTTCCTGAATCTGTGCATTTATTTTATCTCCTACCGAAGCGTTGGTTTTGGATAAAATCAATTTCAACTCGCTAATAGATGGTGCTTGAAGTGGGGTTACTGTTTTGTTAGCATCTTCTACCCAATCGCCGCTTTTAGTTTGAGCATATATTCCGTTAGGTGAATAGACCACTTGCGCAATATTGGCGAGTTCGCTGATCTGTTGAGGGGCAAAGCCATTAGAACGACTATATGACCATACTGATCCATCTTTTTTCACTACCAGTAATGAACGTTTAGATCCTTGCCATTCTATAGATGTTGCATCATTTGCAATGACTTGAGGCGCATCACCAGATAACAGATCAAGCAAAGTCACGCTACCATCACTACGTAGAACAGCTATTGCTATTTCGTCTTGTTTTATCGATACAGCATCAGGATAAGATCCAATTTTACGACCTAGACCATTTTGATAATTTTTATAATATAAAATATCTCCAGATTGCTTGAGTATGGCATACGAATCATTAAATGCATCAAGTAATTTCACGCTGTTCGGTAAAGTATCTGGTTTGCCTGATCCGATCATATCCACTTTGCCATCTTTATGTAATACAATCCCATTGCCCGAGATGTGAGCAACATTATTCATTCCTGCAATCACTTCGATTTGTTGAGTGATATCATCCCATCCCATGGCTTGTCCACTTGTCGTCCAACCATAATATTGATGATTCGATCCTACGCTAATCCCTTCAAATTGATATTCAGAATGCCAGGGCCCTTTCATAGACATCGCCCACATTGAACCATCAGATAATAAGTAATGATCTTTATCAATAACGCTTACAATCTGAAGATTCGAATGATTAGTTTCTGCTGCCGATACCTTAAATATAGGAGAAAACAATGGTGCATTACTCCCCAAAGATATTCCTACTACTAGCGTTGATGATATTACCCATTTAGCCAATGGAATTTTTTTCTCAAGCATGTTATAACCCCTTTTTCTATGTATTTGATGTGTTGTATAAAGCCTATATCTAATGTAAGCCCTTCTTTATATCGGCATATCAGTGAATAATTTGTAATTTTGTTTGAAATACATGCGCCATATTTTATTTGACAAAGGGGTTGAGATGTTTATAATTTTCTTTTTTCATGATTTTGATTTTATTATTGTGAATTTTTCATATGTTGAAATTTTAATTTTAATAGTAGTAGGGTTATAAAAATATGAAATATTTTTTGCCGCTCCCCTCGCTATTTTGGGCACAAAAAAAGGACCAAAATAGGATCCTTTTCGTTGTTACTTATTATGTTTTTACTTATTATTCGGTTACAAAAACACCTTGTTGATGGTACACAGAAGTATGAAGTTGATCAATCATAAAATCAGCTAGATTAGCACGAGATAGCTTTTTCTTACTGGAAGTTCCTTTATTGATGTGTGGCTCATGGATATAAGTTCCTGTTTTCGCTCCTGATGTTAGAATCGGAGGTTGAACTGATATCCAGTCCAGCCCACTGTTGGCTAGAAAAGCTTCTTTTTCTCGGTGGTCTGCGATTAAGTTCTTCATCGCTAGTGGGACGATATATTTGTATAGTGCTCCTAATTGAGACGATTCTTTGCGAACACCTATAAAGGAAACATGAATAAATTTGCTGATCTGATTGGCTTGAGCTGCTTTGATAATGTTTTTGGTCGCTTCGGTAAGTACAGGATCTCTTTGAAAAGGAGTCTTCGCTCCTAAAGCTGAGAAAACAGCGTCATATGGATGTGCTCTCATAACTCGATCAATATCATCATAATGGGATAAGTCCCCTTTTTCGATGATCAGCTTGGGATCACTAATAGTTAGCTTTTCCGGATGACGTACCAATGCAGTGACTTGATACCCATGCTCTAACGACTGCTTCACCAGTTCAAGACCTGTTTTGCCTGTGGCTCCAAAAATGATAATATTCATTGATCTCACTCCTTTAGAATGGTATTCATTTGCATTTTTTTAGGTTTTATTATTATGAATTTTTCATATGTTGAAATTTTTAAATTTGCTGTATCGTTGGTTGATCATAGGTTCTAATTTCTTATAATTCTCTAAAGAATCCTGCACATGGTATTCACCAGGTAACGAACTTGCCAAACAATCGATATAATCTGCTAAATATAGATTATCATCTTTATTTAGATATTGACGTGCAAATGCATTTCCTTCTTCTGATAGATCATTTGAACTAAGTGAACCATCAAGATACTCCTCAAAAAAATGCGCACCGCTCATTTCACCCTGCTTTACTAGATTTATACTTGTTTGATACTGATCTACAATTTTCTGAGTCAGTAGATTATTTATTATAAGCCAAGTGACAAACATTCCAGTATGTATATAAGCTTGGAAAGGCAATAATGTTTTGGGATAGTCCCCATCATAGTGCCATTTCGCTTTGTCATATACATAAGCTTTCTCTCTTCTACTTAAATTAGCATATTTTATATCTGTATCTTGTAAAATTTTCGTATTTTGTTTTGTAAATCCTTCTTTTATTAGCTGTTCAATCAATTCGTCTACACGAACTTGTGCTTCTTTAAAATCCTTATACTGTTCAATGTTTTCTCTCTTTGTTCTTATTCGTTCAAGCATACGTCCTTTTACAATATAGAGAATACTTTGATAAGACAATCTTTCTAATCTCAAATGCATATATTGTGTCGATTTCTCACCACTTTTAGTCAGAAAATTTTCGAGTTCTGTTTTATATTCCATAAGCTTATTCACTCCATAATACCTTTTTGTATAGCATACTCTTTTTTATTTATTTTTGGTATCTACGCCCTTCTCTTCTACTTCGTTATCACTGTTCCCAAATAAAAAACCTAGACTCACTACCAGTGCCATACACACTCATAGTAACTCTAGGTTTTCCCATCAATAGTATAACGGACCTTTTTGAGCAATGATCATAGTTCTAATTACAAATCATATTAATCCCAAGCTGTAGCGATCTCTTGTTTTCGTTCTTCTAACAGCTTTTCTTTATCATCACGATAAAATAGATTGTACGTATCAAAAGGGATAATGCGCCCATCTGGATGGACAATATGCACACATGATTTTTTGACAGACCGAACATCAAAGTTATAAGCATCTAAAAACTGCATAATAATAACGCGGAATACATTATCATAGTTAATTTCCTTTGGCACTGCTGCAAGAGGTAGACAGCATAACAGACTTTTGAGCGATAGTGCCGAAGAAATCGGTGAGTGACCCGTCGATAACAGCTCAAATAATTTACCACGAATCACCGGATCTTGTTCAAATACAATCGTATTGCTATCCCCTTCTAACAAGATTGAAGGCTCAATCATGCGTGTTAATGGTAACACTTCCCGTCCTAATTTGAGTGCATAGCCCATTGCCAGACAATCAGGATGACAAGGAACCGGTAAAATATCATCTTCTTGAAATACTTCTGATTGATCAATAATCATTTGTCTGACTTCACTTACAGTTAAGCGATCTGTCGCCGGGTCGTATCCTTCTAATCGCCCTGCTGCTTGAATCGGTTGAATGGTGACACCACGAACAGCTTTTTGTTTGAGTCCATATTGAATAATTTTACCAATTTCTGTATCGTTTAATCCTTTTTTTAGCGTCACTACCAGAGTGGTCGACAAATTATATTTATTTAGATGACGAATCGCATCTTCTCGTATACGCCTAAGATCAGCACCACGTAATTCTTTCAATACATCAGCTTCAAAGCTATCAAATTGCAAATAGATTTCAAAGCCTGGCATATACGAAGCTAATCGCTTGGTGAACTCACGATCTTGCGCAATCCGAATCCCATTTGTATTGAGCATAATATGTTGAATTGGACGGCTTTTGCACATATCTAAAATTTCAAAAAATTGTGGATGTGTTGTCGGCTCTCCCCCACTGATCTGTACGATATCCGGTTCGCCTTCATTTTCTACAATCCGATCTAACATAAATGCAATCTGTTCTAGCGAACGATAAGAAGTACGATGAGGTGAAGATTCAGCAAAACAAATAGGGCATTGCAGATTACAATGATCCGTAATCTCTAATAAAGTAAGACAGCTATGTTGCTCATGATCCGGGCATAACCCGCAATCGTATGGGCAACCATACTTAATCGGTGTGTTCCAGACTAAAGGCATTTCTGAAGGCTTAATAAATTCTCGTGTGCGATGATAATACTCTACATCTGTAGAAATAAGTACTTTTTCAGGCCCATGTACAAGGCAACGCTTGAGCATATATATTCGTCCATCTTCTTCAATAATTTTGGCTTCGACTTTGCGGTAACAAGTCGTACAGATACTATTCGTCAATTCATGATATAGATACGGTCGATTTTTAGGCATAGTATATCGCTCCTTTTATGGTAGATATCCTAAAATATATTCACGTAACAGGTATATATAGCATTAGATAGGTTGGTTGTAATCATAATATGTAGAGCTTGGTAGAATATAAGTGTAAGGATAATGATTAATTTGCTTTCAATATATTGATCAAATATTGCATTATATTGCTTTTATCTGATGAGAATTATTTCTACGTTTGCCCCAGATCAGCCAGCTATAATAAATCAATCCAGCCACACAAGCCAATTGAATATTATTATGTCCCCAGTAAGGATGCAAAGTAGGCTTGATATATTCAATTACAAATCGAAATAACAGATAACTTGCCATAAACCACTGGAACATTCGACCGGATACATAGGAAGTGTACGATGTGGATGTCTGACCTTCAGACGATAATACAGATAATAGACGACTTTGACGATATAACGGAATCAAGCAAACAGCCAGTACAATTAGAAAAGCAATCTCGTATAATTGAGTCGGATGACGCATAATACCATCACCAAAATTTACACCTGTTATCCATGTTGTTGCTATCCCATACGTATGATCATCCAGTCCGGTCAAAAAGCATCCTATTCGCCCTAGCACCAGACCAAGTATAAGCGGATAGACAAAATCGTCTCCTGTAGAGCTTTTCCAACCGATCCAGCGCTTGGTCAATTCTACACCAATCAGCCCTCCTAACAATCCACCGACAATCGTTTTGCCACCCCACAACAAGTGAAACTGACGTAATTGTTCCCATGTTGCTACTGGATTTTCGAACCAGAATAATAACTTAGCACCTACCGCCGCTCCGAGAATCGTACCTGCTAATATTTGCAGACTCATCAGCTTGGACATTTCACTAGGTCGACGTGTCCACAAATAGAGGCGAAATCCCAAAAAGTAACCTAACGATTCAAACAACACATGGGGATGAATACGCCATGACCCTAAATAAAGATAGACAGGAAACTCCATTCAAGCACTCCTTTAGTAAGAATAGATCATCGCTCCACAGATCGCTGCTAACAGTAAAGCCAATGCCCCCACAATCGCCAGTAAAGCTACAACAATTTGCCAGAATGTATTTTTAGGTTGAGGTTGTTGAGGTTCTAAAGTGCTTGCGGTAGCAGGGTTATTGCAATATGCACGACAGGTCTGCATCTCAGGGTTATAACATTCATCACATAATGGCTTTCCACACCTTGTACATTGATGAACCGCTGCACGATCTGGATGATTCATACAATGAAATTCTTCCATTTGAGCACCTCCCTTGTCATTTATTTCTATTGTAAGCGTTGATACTTAATTGAGCCATCAAAAACCTTATAGACTCGCTAGATTTCTAATTTTTATAGATTTGGTGTAGTATTAGTATGTATTTAGCTTCTATATAAATGATTCATTCCTAACAAAATGATTGCCGATACGGTTGATAGGGTAAAATGGTAATGAGACTATTTCAAGGAGGAACCATCGTTATGTCTATTTCACTTAAAAAATTAAAAGATCAAGTTATCGTTATTACAGGTGCTTCAAGTAAAGTTGGTATTGCTACAGCTAAAATGGCAGCAGCTAAAGGCGCAAAAGTTCTACTTACTTCTAAAAATGAAGATGCGCTCCTCCAATTAGCTACAGAACTTCGTGCTAAAGGATATCCAGCAACATGGGTTCCCGCAGATATTGGAAGAGAAGAAGATGTTCACAAGATTGCCGATGCCGCTATTCGTACATTTGGACGTTTTGATACTTGGGTGAACAGCTCTGATGTCTCTTTACTTGGCGATTCTACAGAAGCGACTCAAGACGATATCAAGCGTATGTTCAATATGAATTATCGCGGAATTATTTATAGTTCGAAGATTGCTATCAATCATTTCAAAGAACGTGGCGTTCCTGGCGCATTGATCAATATGAGTGCTGTCTGGAGTGATCGTGGTACAGTGATTCCTGTTCCTTCTTCCGCTTCTAATTTTTCTGTAAAAGAATGGACAGATAATCTAAGAGCAGAGGTTGCTAAAGATAAAGTTCCTGTATCTATTACGCTTCTTCATCCGGGCAAAGCAGTAACTCCATATAACGAAACGATGAAAAAACATAAAGTTATGGTCTATCCAGCAGGTTCTGTTGCTGAAAATATTATCTATGCCGCTCAAAATCCTAAAGAAGATATTCCTGTGTATGTAAAAGAAAGCAAACACCCTATTTTATCTTCTCTTGCTGTTGCAGGTCTTGGTGTTATTGTCTATGCTTCGATCAAGCAAAAAGACCAACCATACCAATCCAAAGATCAAGTGTAATCGATACTTACTGTTTTCTATAAAGTGTAATACCAGTACTTATGTTATTCAAAAAAGACGATCTTCTGTGTATAGAAGATCGTCTTTTTATATTGAAGTGACTCTATAAAATAGCTATAGTAAATGTAATATACAGCTCATTTGAAGTAGAAAGGATTATACAATGACTACGAATAACAACAAATTGTACAAACAAAAATTAAAAATATTGCAAAAGTTATATCATTATCAAAACAGTGATTATGATGCTACACGTCAGGTCATTATTTATCGTGAAGAAGCATTAACACCAGATGAACGTGAACGATTGCAACAAGATCACTGGAAAATTAACGAGATTATATCGATCGATCATAATACGCTTATTGAATCTATTAGAGTCTGGGGACAAGATGAACAGTTATCGCTCGAACGTGCTAGCGCTGAATTTATAGCGGCTGTAGGTGGCAGTTACCCTCGTGGAATGACAACTTTACATAGTACACTTTTTGCAAAAACCGTACCTGAGCATGATTATCAACCAGCACGTCGCCTGATAGCATGTGGAGTGTGTGGATTTTCAACTTCCAATGCAACACCGCATGATGGACATTGGAGTAATATTGCTTCTATACGGAACTCGTTGTATCAAGGTAGACTGTACCATTCCGTAATCGGTGTTTATACCGATCTACAAGAAAGGCTCACCTTACCTGCTGTCTCGCCTACAGAAGAAGATATCAATGTTTTTCGCAATCTACTCCATCATTTGGATCAAGCCTATGAAGATGAGACTCCGGGTTCATATGAGAAGCGTCTTACTGCTGCCAAATTAATCAAAGGAAATGCAGGCACAAGGCGAGATATTTTACAAACGTTAGCAATCGCAGGGATTCTACCTAATTCACAGATATCACTTGACCCGTTAACATGGACTTCATTTGAAGATATGGTAGATCCTGAGGTGAATCTCAACAATACCAAAGGTCGTTCCGATATGGAGATGCCCTGGGCAGCTTGGGAAGGCAAATTAGGAGTCAATTGGGATCAAGCACGTCTATTATTCGGAGCTTATTTATAAAAAGAATAAATACAGAAAAAAACCTGCCACTCTCTAAAGTAGGCAGGTTCTTTTGTTAACCAGTAGAATATTTATTATAAATAAAGCCAATCATATCTTATTGATGTTTACCTTGTTCTTTTTCCATGCGAATTTTATCGGGTGTAACATCATTTCCTAATTCATCCACAACAGTCAAACCTGAGAAAGTACTCAGTACCTGTCCACGGATTTCGCTTAAATATTCTTTACGCAAGACTTGCTGTTCCGCTTTCTCTTCAGCAGTCAGACCTTCTTCACGCTGTTTTTTAGCCAATTCATTAATACGATTCAAACTTACTATCATTTGTACTCTCTCCTTTCACTTCCTTGTTCCTATTATACACAAACACATGTGATTAGCGAAATTGTATATCTATTGGAAGTATCTGATTCTCTTGATATTAACGATAACCTTTTATCTTAATATTAAGATAAATATAATATACTATATATTTGTTGCTAATACAAGTTTTTGCTTAGAAGTGATTAAGTAGTACATAAGAACACATACAAAAGCTGATCAAGATACCGCTTATACATACAATCGTATTGAAGTATTTCTGATTTTTATGATCTTTGTAAACGTTAAACTGTTTTTGATTACTATAGAACGCTAAATAATTGATTCCTAGCCATAACAAACCCCAACATAATAGGCATATATACCATATAAAATCCAATAAGATTGGCAAAAGCCTGGATAGCTATCACTCTCCATATTACCAACCTGGGATACTCTATGGTTACACTCTGTTCTAACATATTATTATTCTCCTTTGTATTTCCCAAACAAAAAAAACACGCGCTACCCTGTTAAGGATGGCGCGTGCTTCGCGTTTGGTCATATTGAATTTTTCTTATTCTACCATGTCTATATTTATGGGGCAAATACTATCAGTATTTTGATTCTACAGTTGTCTGCTCTACTTGGATAACTTCTCCTGCTTGTTGTTCAGACTTTTTGAACGCTAATGGATAAGCAATAAGGGCAATCAATAAGCTAATCAATCCTATCAAGCTAAGTGCCAATATATCTTGCACAATAGCAGACATGCCCTGACCTTTTAACGTAATGGCTCGTACTGCGTCCAGATAATAAGTTAACGGTAACGCTTTGGCAACCATTTGCAAAAACGTAGGCATCGCTTCTAACGGCCATGTATAACCAGATAACATAAAGGAAGGCACAGCAATCAGCATCAATGTCTGGGTAGCATCGACTTTGGTACGTGAGAACAGACTGAACAAAAATCCTAATCCACATAAGGCTAGATTAAAAGCAATCGAAATGAGAAGAAAAGGCAACAACTGTCCTTTGAATGGAATATGAAATGCAAATGCCGCTATGCTGAATACGGTGATTACATTGACCATTCCGGCTAGAAAATAAGGTGTAAGCTTCGCAACCGCAAGTCTCCATGGGGTATGTCGCCAGTGATAAAACCGACCCCATGTGCCAAGCTCTTTATCTCTTGTACATGATAAAGCAATACCTAACAATAAACATTGCTGAAGCGCTGTAGAGATAACACCGATCGGCATAAATAATTTGTAATTATACACCGGATTGTATAATACTCGTGAACGAAAAGGAATCGTGCTAAAAACAGAATTGGCTTGATCGCTATTCATTCCTTTTTGCTCCAATGCTTTCATTGATGCCCCTGCACTCACACTACTAATGACCTGATTTGCAATCCGACTAGCGCTGTTGGAATACATTAGATTACTACCATCAATCACTGTCAGTATCGGAACATTTTCACCATGCTTGAGTGAGGCTGAAAAGTCATTAGGTATAATCAATCCTACTTTAAATTGCCCTTCTTCGACTTGCTGGACAATATCATCTTGATTCCAGCTTTGCTTGGTAACCGCAAAGGTATCAGTAGCATCGAATGCTTGAATAATTTGCCTGCTTAATTGCGAATTGTCGCCATCATAGACAACGATCGGAATCTCTGTAATCCGTTCATGTGAATATAAAAATCCAAATAATACAGAATATAAAATCGGTGTAATTAATAAAATAATAATCAGCTTTTTGTCTTTAAGCATCAAGCCCAATTCTTCGCGGAATACTTTTCCTATCGTAAGCCGTTCCATATTACTGAACTCCTTTACCATGGAAAATAACCGTCGAACCTGTAGGTACTGTAGCAGGCAGATTGAGCAATTCTACTTTGACTCCGAATGAACGGATATCTGTATCACCAGAAGTTTGACTTGGTTTTTGAATCGCAAAGTCAGCCGCGGCATCAATGACACTTACTTTTCCTTTAACGACTGTATTTCCAGAAAGTAAAGTCACTTGAACAGGATCGCCTACTCGAAGTCCATTCAGATCGGTTTCGGTTACGTAAAATTTCGCCCAGCGCTGGCTAGTAGTCTCCAGTGCATAGACCGGGAAGCCTGCACTTGCCATTTCACCAACATTTAATGACTTGGATTGTATTACTCCATCGACAGAAGCACGCAATACGGTATAGCTAAAATACGTTTGGGCTTCTTGCAAAGCGGCTTTCGCCTGACTCACTTGTGAACGGGCTGCTTTGACTTTGGATTTGGCTTGGGTGAGTGTAGCTGTTGCTTGCTCGATAGCGCCTTGGGCTTGAGCAACAGCACCTTGAGCTTGAGCTACAGCGCCTTGAGCTTGATCAATGCCTGCTGTTGCCGCTTTGACTCCTTCTTGTTGCAAAGCCACTTGTCCCTGTCCGGCTTCCGCTTCTTTTATACTTGCTAATGCTTGTTCATATTGCGCTTGCGCCGCCGCAATCTCTTGTGGACGACTTCCTTTTTGTACTAATTGGAGTTGTTGGACTGCGGCATCATATTTCGCCTGTGCTTGTTTTTGTTCAATAGTGGCTTGATCGAGTGCGGCTTCGGTAGCTAACCCGTTGGTATGTAATTGCTGCACACGTTTGAGACTTTTATTCACAGTTGCCAGTGCTTCTTTAGTTATTTGCATATTCACTTTCGCTTGTTGAATCTCTTCAGGTCTGGCTCCACTTTTGAGCGCTTCCCATTTGGCTTTAGCGGCTTTGGCAGCAGCTTGAGCTTCTTGTAATTTGCTAGAAGCGGTATTCGCTGTTACATCAACTGTCATTTCGCCCTGACTTTTTTTCACCTGTGCAGCATTCACTGCGGCTTGGGCTTCGGTCACACTTGCACTTGCTTGTACTTTGCCTGCTTGCGCCTGAGTTACTCCAGCTTGAGCTTGTTCAACACCGGCTTGGGCTTGAGCTACATTAGCATTGGCTGTCTCAACCGCAGCTTGAGCTTGCGCTACTTTATTCTGCAATTCTTTACTTTCAAGACGAGCAATAATCTGCCCTTTTTTCACTTGCTGTCCTTCTTGTACTAACAATTGATCCACTCTACCAGCTACTTTGAAGCTAGCATTAATGACATCTGATTCGACATAAGCAGTTGGTGTAGAAGTCGATGCTTCTGCATTTAATAAATGACCTTGTTTTCCCCATGTAAACACCGCATAAAAGCAAAGCAAGATTGCGATCACAATCACACTGTATATGGCGTATTTTTTAAATTTCATGTAAGAATCCTCCTATAGAATGTAGTCGTGAAATAAGGTTAACTCGTAAATAAACCAACCTGTGTACGCATAGGTTGGTTAGGATTATTCGCTTGTATAGGGATCTAGATTCCAACGAATAATGAAAAGAATAGCTATGTAGTCTCAATATAACATATACTTGTAGTACACTATATCTACCATAAGTAGACTTGTATAACCTTTTAGTTCACTTAAAATTAAGCTAATGATTATCTACTATTATTACTAACCATGATCGACAATATGGAAGCCGAAAAAAGAGAGGATTACATATGAATATAGAGCAAATGGAATATATTATTGAAGTAGCCAAATGCGGATCATTAACCAAAGCCGCTGAAAATTGTCATATTACAGTAACCGGAGTCAGTCGTGCAATCTCTTTATTTGAACAAGAAATCGGTATGCGAATATTTATACGTTCCCGATCAGGAACTACTGTGACTCCTGAAGGACAAAGCATTATTACCAAAGCCAGTCGAATTCTCAAGCAAATCGAAGAACTCAAATCAGAAGCGCAAAGTTATCGAGAAATGAATAATGCCAAATTACGCATTTCTACGATTCCCGGACCGATCTCTTTATTAATAGATGTAATCACTGAACTCAAAAAAGAATTTCCAAATAGCCGGATAGAAATTAAAGAAAATAGTACAGATGCTGTAATTGATGATGTGGAGCATGAACGTAGTGATATCGGCTTTTTTCTTTTAAAAGAACATCATTTACCGGCTACATCAGATCTGATATTTGAGCCGTTAATGAAAGATAATATGGTGCTGGGTGTTAGTGTACACAGTCCTCTCTCCAACCAATCATCAGTTACTTTACAAGATTTGAAAGACTATCCGTTTGTACTATATAACGATCCATATATTATCGCTTTTGTTAATACGTTAGATAAGCCGGATATTTTATTTCAAAGTAATAATGTAGAAGCTATTCTCAAAGCCGTCAAAGAAGATATAGCAGTAACGATCGGTACCGATTATTCGTTTCGGGGATATACGATGTCTCAAAATCGAGGGATTGTCACAATACCTTTTGAAATATCAGCGGAAGACCCTTCTTATCTATGGTCTGTCACCTCACGTAATAATACGGCGTCTGAAGCAGAGCAACTGTTTGTCAAAAGAGTCAAAAATCTATTACTCCTTTAAGTAGATACTCTGCAATACAAAAAGAATGATCCCTTTATTAATGAAGGATCATTCTTTTAAAGTTATGATTGAGCGGATATATTTGCTGGGACTTCCATCGTATACATGCTGCGGTCTTGCAGTCGTATCAATACTTTGCCAAAACGCCCGCCTTCTTGAATCGATACTATACCTGAAGGATATTGCTGATCTAAATAATCGGAGATCAATTGCTTAGCATCTGCACGTATATTGACCTGATGTAAATGAAGTATCATCATCACATGTTGTAACGCATCGTGCTTGGACATTTCAACTGTTTTCATTTCATGCGTAACAATTGACTCGTATGCATACCCTTTTAGATACAACAAATGAAGTAAATATCCCATATCTGAGCCATGATGTTGTATCGGTTGGTTATCTTCACTGACAAGCGGTAACACTTCATTCACCAGACTGTTTTCTCTTGGCCCGGCAGTTGAACTAATATAACAGAATTGACTAGCACATTGTAGTACTTTCTCTACACTTGGCCAATCATAGATGACCGGACACATCAAGACAAATACCAGATCAAAAGCTTGATTCCACCCTTTAGCTTCAACATCAATATCTTGAAATTCTTCTGGCACAATCGTAATTTTACCTGAGGCCATACGATCTGCATTTTCTTGTAACAATTGTTGTAAAGGAACACAAGGTTCAACCGATGTGACCATTCCACCTCGCTGAGCAAACGGAATCGAAAATCCACCAGAAGCTGCTCCAATATCAAGAATAGAAGCATTTTCAAATGGAACGCCTTGTCCTTGAATCCAATTTAGGATTCGTGTAGTTCTTTGTTGACCTTCTGCTGAGAATACGTCTTTGTTAAATGAGACTGCTTTGGTATCAAAAGAATGAGCAGGGTCTATGCCTGCTGCTTTCATTTGTTTTACCGATGTAAACGAATCATTCGCCCATGCTTGCTCCCATACTAACGGATGAAATAAATCATTTGATATATCGTTTGTAATTGGTATCCCTCTTTCATTATTTAAAGTCTATTACAGATATATAATATCTATAATGTATGTAATAGATGCTTTTGTCAATGATTATAATGTAAAAATATGACTTTATTTGGGTTTTTGGGAGCCTTTTTTAGCGCGGAATCGTCTAACTTTCATTAAATTCCCACATGTTTTATCTTCACAATAACGCTTGGTACGACTACGTGTATCATCATAAAAGACCCAGCGACAATCTGGATTATCACAGATACGAATACGATGAATATCTTGATCTAGCACAGTATGCACGAAATCCGATACAATATCAGCCATCACGCTATTCCAATCCCCAGTTAACGGTACATAGGCTAACTGTCTGCTTCCATCACTATTATTCCACTGTCTAATCACAGGAACTTGTGCCATAATCTTATTCAATTGATCCCAGTTGATCTGATCTGCTGACGAACCGTTGGCAAGCGCTATTGCATAATCATGCAGTAATTTTCGCAGTGAGTGTAATGACTGTAACTCGCTTGTTGATGCCGGAACAGATGCTGTTAATTTCCAATCCTCTACAAAACGTTGTTGCCATGAAGTCAGTACCAAGCGATCTTCATGCTTACCACTTTCTCGAAAATCATGCCAATCGCTGTTGATAAAATCTGTCCATAAAGTATCCATTGCCCTGTACTCCTTTTGCCTTTTTCTTGATGTTCGATAATCAGTAACGACCTTTATTACAGAAAGATGGTTACATTCCTTTGTTTTGTGGTATATGTATTGTAACGCTTTAGTATATCATTAGCCAGTTACATCTACTGGCAATTAGGAGGATCTTATGACGAATACGAACATGTTAGATCTACTTCTTTTGCAGAAAAAAGATATTTGGGAACACGAAGATTGGATTGTGCCTTTATCTGTAGCGTTAGAAGGTCTTACAAGTGAACAAGCCGCATGGATTCCACCTGGTGGCGGAAATAGTATCTGGCAATTGGTACATCATATGAATTATTACAATCATGAATTATTATGTCATATGCAAAATATTGATCCAGGCCCTCGTGCCGAAAATAACAATAAAACTTTTGAGTATCATGATAGTGCAGACCATGAAGAACAATGGCAACAAGCTCTTCAAGAGATTAGACGACTTGCCAGAGCGATTGAGTTAGAACTTGCCAAATGGGATGAAATAAAATTACAGGAGATTCGCCCTGCTGGCGATCAGACGTGGGGACAAGCTATTGCGCGTTGGCTTCCTCATGATGCTTATCATGCTGGTCAAATTGTACTTATTCGGAGATTGCAAGGAAGCTGGAGAATCTAATCATAGACAAAATAAAAATCCCTTATAATGACAAAGGGATTTGGAATATTCACAGCTTATGTGATAAATATACGTATAACGTTCAAAAGGATTGCGATCATAATCGCGGTCTTTTTTTATTTTTCTTCCATCATACTTTGATATGCCCATTGACTTACAACATGTCTTGCCGTTACATAACGATTTTGGAAATAAGCTTCAGACAGACTGCTGATCGTTACACCATGACTTGTTGAAGCATGTGCAAAATTTCTACCATCTACCATAACGCCTACATGAGATATTCCACGTCCACTTGTATTAAAGAAAACAAGATCACCAGCACTTAAATTACTTTTTGATACGTATGTACCCATTTTCGCTTGCACACTAGCTGTGCGCGGTAATTCTATGTCGAATTTATTAAAAACGTAGCGTGTAAAACCGGAACAATCGAATCCGTTGGTTGTTGTACCTCCCCAAACGTAAGGTGTTCCCATTACACCGCTAACGGCTTGATCAAGATTAGATGTGCTAGCAAAAGTATTTGTTGGCTGAGCTGAGAAAATGATTGCAGCGCCAAGTAGCGATAATACGACTTTCTTCACTAAAAAAATTCTCCCTTCGATGCCTGTAGAGTAAATCAATTTGGAATTCAAATTTGAAACTCGGCAAATATTAATATTTTGTAACTATTGACCACTTTAAGGCATAAGGATGTATCTTGTCAAACTTTATAACAAACTTTTTTGCTTGTTTTTCGCTAAAAATGTGTATATTTCGTGATTTTCGCCAGTTTTTAAGGTGACAGTCTTACAATAAAAAAGATGACAATAGTAAATTTATTGTCATCAATTATTTTACAAAAAACTGTTTCAAAACCAAAAAGCCTTCATCTAACTTCGAAGGCTCCTGTTCTTTTTACTTACTTTTGAGTACTCTTAAACTGTTTAAAATCACTAATAATGCTGCCCCTGTATCACTTAATACAGCTACCCATAATGTAAGCCAACCGGGGAAAATAAATAATAAAGCGATACATTTGATCGTTATCGAAAACCAAATATTTTGTTTGATAATACGTAATGTCTGACGGCTTAGATTGATTGCATAAGGTAATTTTTCTAAATGATCTGCCATCAGTACGATATCCGCCGTCTCAATCGCTGTATCTGCTCCTGCTCCGCCCATCGCTATACCGATATCGGCTGTTGCGAGTGCAGGTGCATCATTGATTCCATCGCCTACCATCGCTACTTTTTTACCTGTCTGTTGCCAATTTTTGATATGGTTCATTTTATCGGCGGGTAGTAAATGAGCAAAATATTGATCTACTCCTGTTGCATTAGCCACTTGATAAGCAATACGTTCATGATCTCCTGTTAACATTACCGTTGATTCGATTCCTGCTGATTTTAATTGTTGCAATGTCTCTGACGCTGTAGAGCGAACTTGATCAGCAACAGTAATAATACCTAGAATACGTTCGATAGAACCGACAACCATAATAGATACACCTTTATCATGAAGTTGTTGCATTTGCTCTGTAATATATTGTACCGGTGCGCCTATCTCTTCTAACCATCCGTAATGTCCTACATAATACGTCTGATGATCTATACAAGCTTGTACACCTTTTCCTGCTATAGTCTGTACAGAAGTTACAGGTAATTGCGGAATATGATGTTGTTCTGCATACGATGTAATCGCCAGAGCAATAGGATGAGATGATTGCTGTTCGATCGAACTGGCAATACTCCATAATTCTGCTTCTGTAACGGCTATAGGATACGTGTTCACTACATGAGGTCTGCCTTCTGTTAATGTGCCTGTTTTGTCCAGGGCTATTATCTGCAAACCTGCTATCGCTTCCAACGCAGAGCCACCTTTGATTAACACTCCCTGCTTGGCTGCAACTCCTATTGCTGATACAATCGCAACCGGGGTTGAGATTACTAATGCACAAGGACATGCAATCACTAACAATTCCAATCCGCGATAAAACCATTCTGACCAACTGGCATTCCATACTAAAGGTGGCACAACAGACACAATAATCGCTAATCCAAAAACGATCGGTGTATATCTATTGGCAAATCGATCTACCAGTGCTTGTAGTGGAGATTTGTTAGCTTGTGCTTCTTCAACCATATGAATCATACGCGCTACTACAGTATCTTTGACTGTAGTAGTCACCTGAATCGTTAACAATCCTTCTTCATTTAATGTACCTGCATATACAAGATCTCCATTTTGCTTGATTACCGACTGTGATTCCCCTGTAATTGGTGCTTGATTTACATGCGAATCTCCTGTAGTAACAATTCCGTCTAAAGGAATTTTGTCGCCTGCTTTGACGATAATGGTCTCACCGATCTCTATATCGTCTACAGAACGTTGGATCATCTTCTCCCCTTGCATGATCCATACTGAGGCAGGAACCAGATTCAGTAATCCTTTGACAGAATGACGGGTACGCTCTAATGACATTTGTTGCAACGTGTTCCCTAGTGCAAACAAAAATACCACTGTTGCCCCTTCGCCCCACTGTCCAATACATACAGCCCCTATCGCGGCTACCGACATTAATACGTTCATATCAAGCGATCCACTTTTGATTGCAAAAAAAGCACTTTTAACCGGTTTGTATCCACCGATCACAAGAACAGCACCATATAATATCGTTGCGATCATCGGTAAAACTGATAACCATGTAAAGATAAAAGCAATAATTAGCAATCCTCCAGATAATAATGTAGGTAGCCAACTTTGCCAAAATGTAGGCTGATTCGGTATCTGGTCTTCTGCTGTAGGAGCTATACCAAAGCCTACTCGCTTCACTTCACGCATAATTCGATCAGGTTCAGTAGTCGCCGCAATATTCATTTTGCCTGTAGAGAAATGAACTTGAACCGATTGCACGCCTTTTAATTTTTTAAGACTTTTCTCAATCGTCATTGCACAAGAAGGACAATCCATACCTTGAATAGCATATTCAGTAGACGGTATTCCATTTACCGTTAGAAAAGAAGGAGGAAATGCACTGAGAGATACAGTATCATTAGCACGCTCTTGATCTGTAGCACTGATCTTGCTTGAACACGTAGAAGCTGTAGAACAACATGACTTGGTTTCTTCTTTATGCTCCATGCTCTACACCGCCCTGTGTAGGAAGCAATGTTTCATTTTGTTCGCAGCAAGCTACTTTAGATTCAACTTCTTCTAAGGCTTCGTCGAACATAGTCAATAATAATTTGATTTTTTGATTTGCTAGCTGATAATAGACATATTTTCCTTCTTGTCGCCCTGTAATAATGCCGCATCCTTTAAGACAAGATAAATGTTGAGAAATATTTGATTGATTTCCCTGAATAGCATTTACAATTTGGCTTACTGTTTTTTCTTCTTCCAATAAGCAATCTAGTATTTGCAGACGTGTTTTATCTGAAAATCCACGTATAAATTTAGTGCGAGTATCTAGCGATGTTTTGGTTTCGATACAATTGTTATTTTCCATTTTAGTTTCCATTATTGTACATCCTTTCGTTATCATATTAGTCTACACTGATACGTTATATATTAGTATAGACTAATACGTTTGATAATAGAAGGTTATTTTTTTGTGATACGTTCTATTTTTCACCCATCTTCTTACTCTGCAATGGATTATAAATATTATGCTATTCGTAATCTCAACGATCTTTGGTATACTAGGTGTACGAAAAAGATTCTATACAACTTTATTACTTCGTGTTAGGAAGGTGAGCATATTGGAGTCGGATGCTATTATAGACGAGTGTAACCATAGCAGTGAAGCTTCACAACAGATGCTTGCACAAATAAAAGATGAGCTTATTGACGGTACAACTGCTGTCGATATGGCTGAATTGTTCAAAGCATTAGGAGATCCAACACGCATTAGATTAATCTATGCTCTGTCGCAAAAAGAGTTATGTGTTCATGATCTGTGCAGTGTATTAGATATGACTCAGTCTGCTATTTCGCATCAATTGCGTTATTTACGTAATATGCGTATTGTGAAGCGACGCAAAGTTGGTAAAACGGTTTTTTATTCGTTAGATGATTATCATGTAGAAGAAATTTTTCTACAGACCCATGAACATTTAACCCATAAATAAAAGCAATTTGATGTATACACAAGCTAATGTAAGCGACTGAAATAGAAGTGTTGATATTTCGGCTTACTTTATAGCTTGCAATCATCACTATACAAAAAAGGGATCTACACCGTTACAGTGTAGATCCCTTTTTGATGTTCATCGGCTATTGATGCGCAATATTACACTGAATACCCGGTGTATCCATCTGGATAGTAATATGCTTAATTTCATAATCTTCTTTAATTAATTTCTGTGCTTGCTGCATAACGACACTATGATAAGCCTGATCTTCAGTAACGATATGACAGCTTAACAATATAATATCTGAAGATAACGCCCATACATGCAGATCATGTACTTCTACAACATGGTCTATACGAAGCAAAGACTGTTCTAACTCATCGGTGTTGATAGTAACAGGTGTACCTTCCATTAGAATATGGATCGAATCGCGGGTCACACGATATGCACTAAGCACTACCAATACTGCTACAATTACACTTGCAATCGGATCGGCTAGATTCCAACCAAAGAACATAATTAACAAAGCGGCAACAATCGCACCGACTGAACCCAGTAGATCTCCTAAAACATGTAGAAAAGCACTACGTACATTCAAATTTTCCGAAGTATCGCCTTTCATTAATATAAATGCCGCTGCGATATTAACCAGCAATCCAATAACAGCAATCGTCAACATTCCCCCACTCATAACCCCTGGAGGATTCGCAAACCGTTGAAAAGCTTCCCAGAAAATATAAATAGAAATCACTGACAAAGCTAGACCGTTAATAAAAGCAGCTAATACTTCGAAACGTTTGTAACCGAACGTTTTGGATTTACTGGCTTGTTTCTGACCCCATGTCATCGCTAGATAACTCAGTCCAAGAGCCGCTGCATCACTAAGCATATGCCCTGCATCCGATAACAAAGCAAGACTGTTAGTCATAAGTCCACCGATCACTTCGACGATCATATAACTTGCAATCAGAAAGAACGATAATTTCAACGCATTTTTGTTAGCACCATGTCCATGCGAGTGTGAATGTCCGTGTCCATGGGAATGTCCATGACTGTGCGAATGACTATGCTTTTTCCCTTTAGAATGTTGATGATCTTCATGATCGTGGTCGCATGCAGTATGTTCTTCATGGGTATGACTTTTACTACTCATTGACCTGCACCTCTATTCTTTATTAATAGATATTATATTGATTAAAATAACATATGAGCACTTATTCATATATTATAGTTTACCTACATCTAATCTGCAAGTTCTGCAAAGTGAATAGGATAACATTTCACTAAATCATCAATTAATGTTCACTATGGATTAGCAGATTGATAAATGCAGATAACGTTATAGAAGGTGAATTCTGCTTCGAAACCACAAATTGAATACGCGCTTGTTGCAACGGTATTGGTAACGTATGACTATGAAGTTGTGGATAAGAACGAACGATCCGCTCTGGCAATAAGGATATACCTAGTCCGTCAGTGACTCCACGAATAATAGCTTCTACTGTATCTACTTCTATTATACGAGGTAGTTGTTGAAGGGAATGACTTTTACTCTTAGTGTGATACCACTCTTCTAAACATTTTCGATACGGACAATCAGGAAATGTATTAACGATTAACCGTTGTTGGAGTAATTCTGATTCGGTATGAATATGACCAGCAGATACAATCACTAATTGTTCATTGTATTCAAAGACCGATTGAATATCTTGATGATGGTATTGACTGCTAATAAAAGCTCCATCCAACTTGTGATTAACCACTTGATTCATTAGTTCGATCTGTCCATGCGTTTGAATAGATACATCTACATCCCTATTTTCTTCATAATAAGTAAGTAACCACTGCGGTAATCTGGAAGCCGCTACAGTCGGTGTTGCTCCTAATTGTAATTGATATGACGGCAACTTTACTTTCAAAACGCGAGTAGCTTCATCTAATAAATCTACAATCTGATCTGCATAGCTCCACAATTGTTGCCCTGCTTCTGTAATCGTGATGCCTTTATTACTACGATCGAATAGAGATTGACCCAGTTCTTTTTCCAACTTCTGAATACGTAATGTAATATTTGACTGTACATATCCCATTTTCAGTGCCGCTTTGGAAATAGATTGCTCTTGAGCTACAATCCGAAAAATACGCAAATCACTACTTTCCAAACCCATTGCCACCTTTCTTTACTATTTCTCTTATATGTATAACACAGTTCATTTGGATATCATTATTTTTAATACCCAATATCATTTCTAACTATTATACAGACCTTTTATCTTCTTTTACACTATACAAAGAAATAACAAACGAGTATAAAGCTAAAGGAGCGCTAAACATGGACTGGATTGACAAAGTCGTCATCGTCACAGGCGGAGGCACAGGAATAGGACAAGCAACATGCTTACAACTTGCTGAAAAAGGAGCAAAAGTAGTCATCAATTACTCCCGTTCACAGCTACAAGCAGAAGAAAATGCTCTACAAATTAATCAAAATGGTGGACAAGCTATCACGATTCAAGCCGATGTATCTAAGCAACATCAAGTACAAGATATGATTACAGAAGTCATCCATACGTATGGCAGAATCGATGGCTTGGTGAATAACGCCAGTATAACCAGACAACTGCCTTTTGCTGATTTGGAACAGATCACTGATGATATCTGGGATGAGCTATACAATATTAATGTCAAAGGAATGTTTTATTGTGCTCAAGCGGTAGCCCCATGGATGAAAAAGGCACATCAAGGATCTATTATCAATCTAGGTAGTATTGCAGGCAGTACAGGCTACGGTTCTTCGCTTCCTTATGCTGTCTCCAAAGGTGCTGTTCATACGTTAACCAAATCGTTAGCAAGAGCACTTTCTCCACATATACGCGTTAATTGCATTATTCCAGGTGCAGTAGACACACGTTGGTGGACTGGAAATGAAGACAAAATGAAACGTTTGACAACACAGTTATTATTAGAACGAATATCAACGCCTGCTGATATTGCTTCATTAATCTGTGCTATTTTACAACAAGAATCAATGACCGGTCAGCTAGTGACTGTCGATAATGGGCAAACATTATAAGTTTTCTATATAAAAGATTTCTGTTTATTTAAGTATGATTTGAAAAACGTTATCTAAAAAATTGTATCAATCGATTGCCTACTTCTGCTGGCTTATCATGCTGTATCCAGTGTGTTGCATCGTCATAATGATGAATTTCTGTATTTGGTACCCATTCTGGTAGTGGATCAGCAAGGTCTTTAGATAAATGTGGATCAAGATCACCAAATAAAATAAGTACAGGTTGCTCAATTTTGCGCATCTGTGCTTTTTTGGTTTCTGCTGAACGGCGGAACATAGCCCGGTAATAATTAATAGCCGCACTGAGCGTTTCTTTTTGCTCAAAAGCTTTGAGATACACTTGCACTTCTTGATCGGAAAAAGGCTCTTTCGGTTCTTTTTTGAAAATAGTTCGTAACATATGATTGTTATCTCGTGCTAGAGCTTTCTCAGGCAACTTGGGAATCTGGAAAAAGAACATATACCAGCTTCTACGCAGTTGCGGTAATGTACGCAATCCTGTCTGCAAACGCTCGGGATGGAGCATATTGAGTATTGCCAAACGGCGAACCCGATGTGGATACATCATTGTAAAATACCATGAGATATTACCACCCCAATCATGCCCTGTCAGAAACACTTGCTCTTCGCCTAAATGTTCAATTAATCCATTTACATCTGCACATAATGTATCGATACTGTAATAATCGACACCTTCTGGTTTGGAAGAAAGGTTGTATCCACGTAGATCAGGAGCCACCACACGATAACCCGCTTCTATTAACATTGGAATCTGTTCTTTCCATGTATACCAGAAGTCCGGGAACCCGTGCAATAACATAACCGTAGGGCCTTCTCCACCGATCACATAATGCAATTTCACTCCATTCACTTCAGCAAATCGATGTTCGATAACATTTTCTACTTGATGAGCCATATCTAATTTGCCTCCTTAGCGGTATATATTACTGTGATGTTTGCTAATATATCTTTTTCAACATATCTCTTTAAGCATTACCCAATGATGAGACACATTCTACAATACATAGCAAAAAGACTGTTTACCGAATAGATCAGTAGACAGCCTTTTTGCTTTTTATTATGCTGCATCATCATTTAAAAACGTTATATCTTACTTATATTATGTGTATACTTTCTCTAGTGTACGTTGTCGCCACTGGGGATGATCTAATTGATATAATCTGCGATAACGTTCGGAAGAATCAATTAAGTGTTCATGAGTCCCTTGCATCGCAATCTTTCCTTGATCCATAAATATAATATGATCCATTTGCTGTACTTCAAGCAGATGATGGGTAACCCAGATCAATGTTTTGCCCTGTAAGCTTTGCAGTATCGTACGAATAAGTTCACGTTCGGTACGTGGATCTAGACCGACTGTAGGCTCATCCAGAATCACAATCGGCGTATTTTGCAACAATACACGTGCAAGAGCAATACGCTGACGTTCTCCTCCTGAGAAGCGCTGACCGGCTTCACGCATCGGAGTCTGATCTCCTTCTGGTAAAGAAGCAATCAGCTCGCTTAATTGTGCTTGCTCTATCACCTGTCTGACTTCCTCTTCTGTCGCTGTTGGACGACCAAGACGAATATTATTTAGTAGGCTGGTATCAAAGAGATAAGGTTTCTGATTCAGTACAGATACTTGTTCTGTAATCTGATCGCCCCACTCTGCTATTGTTTTACCTTGAATATAAATCTGTCCTTGCTGAGGAAGATAAGCACCCTGTATTAATTTAAGCAAGGTCGACTTACCTGCTCCACTACGACCGATAATAGCTATTTTTTGACCGGACTTTACTTCTATACTTATATTGTTGACTGCATACTCATTTGGCTCATGATAACTATAACAAGTCTCTTTTAATGTAATAGCAGGTGGTCTAGTAGCTTTCTCAATAAAGAATTGATCATCATTGGAAAAATCATTGATGCTAGCAAGATCCGTGAAGTTTTGAGAAGATCGAGCATGTTCTTTATTGGGATAAACTGTTGATTGTTCGATCTGTGTTAGACGTTGAAGTGATTCTTGATATACAGGAATACGCTGCACCGCATCAGTCACAGGGATAAACGCATCTGCAAGTGGAATAACGACTAGAATAAAAGCAGCTAATAATGTCGCATCCATTCCATTTTCTCCTACTTGCGACGTTGCCCAGATTGCCATCTGTGCGACAATCAATCCGATAACTGTCTGAGTAATTAGACCGATATAACGTTTGTGACGGCTTAATTTACGTTCATATACGGCTGCCTGACGTTCACTCTCTTCATACTGATTCACAAATTCACTTGCTCGTCCACTAATCATCAGATCGCTTAGTCCAAGTACAGCATCGGTTAAGTGACGATAGAGCGCAGATTGATTGCTTTTAAGTCTTTTCTGAAATGTACGTGTCATCAGAAGCGAAAAGGTCGGTACAATCACAATCAGAATCAAAATATACACAGCAATCAACATTGCAAAAGACATATCAAACCAACCGAGCGCACAGACAACCGCTCCATACATAATCAGTGCAGTAATACCTGGAAAAATAGTACGAACATACATATTTTGCAGAGATTCGATATCGTCAGACATCATGCCTAATAGATCACCTGTCTGATGACGTGACTTCAGTTGTAATGCTTGAGGCTCCAACGTTCGATATAGACGCACTCTCATTTTGGATAATACACGGAGTACCGCATCATGAGCTTGCAGACGTTCTACATAGCGCAACACCGATCTGCCTATCCCAAATGCGCGTACTCCTACAATCGGTACATATAACATCAGTATATTTTCTGGACGTAAGGCTGCTTTGGAAATTAAAAATCCTGATGTAAAAGTCAACATCCCTGCTGACAGTAGCGTCAATGCGCCAATAGCAATAATACCTGCAAATCGAAACGCATGAACACGCATATAAGACATCACCCATCCCTGACTGCTCATGCGCTCTCCCCCCATTGACTATCAATCAGACGACAATAAGCACCTTGACGTGCTAGTAATTGTTCATGAGTGCCTTGCTCTACAATCTGTCCATGTTCTAATACAATAATCCAATCCATATCCACCATCCAGTGCATCCGATGAGTAGCTAGAATCACAAATCGATTATTGAAAAGCTCTAACATGGTCTGCTTTAATTCATACTCTGTTTCTATATCTAAATGCGCTGTCGGCTCATCTAATAACATAATCTGCCGTTGCCCTAACAAAGCTCGTGCAAGCGCAACACGTTGTTCTTGACCTCCACTGAGTGTACGTCCAGCTCCTCCAACCGGTTCTTCGATACCTTGAGGCAATTGGCTGACCAGATCATATAATCCTGTATCACGAATGACTTGCCATAATTGCTCATCGGTTGCTTCAGGTTCATACAATCTAAGATTATCTGCTAATGTGCCACTGAATAGATAAGGATGCTGTGGAATATATGTCGTTTGTTGACGCCAGATATTAGAATTGAGCGGATAACTTTCTCCTAGACTATCCTTCCATAGGACTTCTCCTTGTGTAGGTGTAAGAAACCCACTTAATACATCGATCAGTGTTGATTTGCCTGCTCCACTTTCACCAATAATACCCATTTTGCAATAACCTCCAATACGAAGATTAAGCTGTTCAAAAGAGAAGTTGCTTTCTGCATCATGCTGTACAGAAAGCTGATTCAATACCATCTGACTGGAAGCTGACCATACAGGCTTAGAACGATACATATCGCTAGTGTTCTGTGCATCTACTGTACCGATCGTGGTAGAGGTATGGATAATCCGCTGAATATCTTCACCAGCTTCTTTGCCATCCATCGTGGCATGATAATCCGCTCCTAATGAACGAATAGGCACAAAAAATTCAGGTGCAAGTATCAAAATCGTTAACGCCGGTTCTAAAATGATAGTGCCATGGACAAGGCGAAGCCCCAGACTCACCGCTACACAAGCAACAGATAACATCGTAAAGAAATCCAGAGCAAATGAAGATAAAAAAGCAACACGCATCGAAGAAATCGTTGCTTTACGATAACGTTCACTGGTGCGTCCTATCGTTTCTTCATGCGCACGACTGCGACCGAGAAAGCGTAAAGTCTCAAGTCCTCTTAATGAATCGACAAAATGATTAGATAATACGCGATATGTTGCCCATTGCTTATCCATTTGTTTTTGCGCAGCCAAGCCAAGTAAAATCATAAAAATAATCAATAACGGAAATACAGCTCCCAGAATCAGTGCCGAGATCCAATCTAACTTTAAAATAAAAATGCCGATCAATAGCGGAGTGAGACTATTAGACATCATACGCGGAATAATCAGCTCCAGATATGTTCTATACTTGGATATACCTTCACGCACAAGTGTTACAAGATTACCTGTCCCCTGCCCTATTGCAAATGTAGGTCGAAGTTCAAATAATTGATCCATCATCAGCTTGCGCATACTTCTGCCTGTCCGCTCTGCGAAATCATATGCTATTTTTTGCATGATTACTGATAATAATTGTCGAACAACCAGAGCACCTACGAATCCGAAGACATGACCAAGCTGACGATGAAGAGAATCCCCGGTAAATAAACCGGAGACCGCTTCTGCCAACCATAATGACTGCATAATAATAACGATTGTCTGCATGAATGTGAATAGACCTGTTAATGCCATAATCGGTTTGATGCCTTGTAGTTGGATTAGCCCTTTACCCATGATTAATACTCCAAATGTGTTTTTTCGTGTAGACGTTTGTGAAACACAAAATATGTCCAGATTTGATAACCAAGTACAAACGGTAATAATGTACAGGCTACAATCGTCATTACTTTTAACGAATAATGCCCGGAAGCTGTATTGTATAAAGTCAGATCATACATGGCTCCTAGTGAACTGACCATTACACGCGGGAACAAGCCGATAAAAACAGAAGCAATCGATAAAATAATCAATCCGCCTGTCATACCGAACGCCCACCCTTCGCGTTTTTGTTTCATAAAATATCCTGCAAGTATAAATACAATCACACCTACGATTGCTATAGCGATTAGAATCGGACCATGCACAGTAAAAACATCTGTGTATACAGAGGTCAAAATCGCAAGCAATACCAACAATCCAGCAAGTGGAATCAACAATTTACGTGCCATTATACTTGCTCGTACTCGAATATCACCTGTAGTGCGTAGTGCAGCAAACATTAATCCATGAACGATACAGAGCATAACCGTTGTTACACCTGCTAAAAGAGAGTAGGGATTAATGATATCTCCAAACCCTGCATGCATCTCCATATCTGCTCCTATTGGTAATCCTTTGAGCATCGTCGCAAAAGCCACGCCGAATAACAAAGGCGGTAACAAACTACCGAAAAAGATACACATATCCCACGTCTTGCTCCATGCAGAATGACCGACTTTACCACGAAATTCAAAAGCAACACCACGAGCGATCAAAGCAAGCAATAAGGCTACAAAAGGAAGATAAAAGCCGCTAAACATTGTCGCATACCAGTTCGGAAATGCCGCGAACATCGCTCCGCCTGCTGTAATTAACCATACTTCATTACCATCCCAGAAAGGCCCAATCGAGTTAATTAGCATACGACGTTCCATATCATTACGAGCTAACAACTGCGTAGACATACCAATCCCAAAATCAAAACCTTCTAAAAAGAAAAAACCAACAAACAATACAGCGATCAATACAAACCATACTTCATTAAGAGATAGCATGTTTCAACTCCTCCATTTCAAACGGATCATTGGAATGATCGTCATGCGAATGCTCATCACCCGGGCCTTTTTTTATTTCACGAACAAATAAAACCACTGTGATTGCTCCAAGAACGGTATAGACCAGAGTAAACGTAATCGTCGAAAATAACACAGAACCTGCGGATACGCTTGGTGATACACTATCTGCGGTAGTCATGAGTCCAAATACTGTCCATGGTTGACGACCGACTTCTGTCATAATCCAACCGGATGTATTGCCGATAAAAGGTAACGCAATCCCATACATCATCGCATACCAATACCATTTCGGTGCTTGTTCTACTTTGCGTCGGAACATTAGATACACACCATAAGCAGATAAAGCGATCATTAACATGCCGCTAGCCACCATAATACGGAAACTCCAAAATGTTGTTTTGACAGGTGGTATGTAATTGCCTTCGCCATATTTTTGCTCATACTGAGCTTGAAGTTCTTTCATCCCTGTCACAGAACCTGTGAATTTTCCATATGATAGATAACTGAGTAATCCTTTAAGCGGAAAGTTAATCTCGAATGTATTTTGTTGCATCTTGGTATCAATTCCACCTACTAACATCCAGGGCGCTTTTTCAGCAGTAGTGTTCCATACCCCTTCAGCAGCAGCCATTTTCATCGGTTGCGTTTCTACTAGATATTGAGCTTGAGAGTGACCGCTAAAAGCTACTCCTAACGATGATACGATGCCTACAATAATCGCAATTTGAAATGACTTGCGGAATACGTCAATATCTTCACGCCGCAACATTTTATATGCGCTGATTCCTGCCATAAGAAAGGCTGAAGTAACAAAAGCACCAAATACGGTATGTGGAAATTCAACCAACACCTGACCGTTGGTAATAAGAGCAAAAAAGTCATTCATTTCGGCACGTCCATTATTGATCGTGAATCCGACAGGATGTTGCATAAACGAATTCGCTGTTAAGATCCAGAACGCAGATAGTGTGGTTCCGAATGCGACTAGCCAGATACATAATAAATGTACTTTGGCAGACAAGCGTTCCCAACCAAAGATCCATAATCCAATAAAAGTAGACTCCAGAAAAAAGGCAAATAAAGCTTCTACTGCAAGTGGTGCACCAAACACATCACCTACAAAACGTGAATAATTAGACCAGTTCATGCCAAATTGAAATTCTTGAAAAATCCCTGTAACCACCCCAACAGCAAAGTTGATCAAAAACAGCTTGCCCCAAAACTTGGTCATTAATTTGTACTGATCTTTTTTAGTGATAACATACATCGTTTCCATAATAGCTACCAACAATACGAGCCCAATCGATACCGGTACAAAGAAAAAGTGAAATACGGTCGTTAGCGCGTACTGAATCCGGGATAGCATAAGAACATCCATCCGATAACTTCCTTTCTTTTCTGAAAATTGATTAAAAAACTAAATACATTGTAGTCAAAAAGTAATAGATACGATTGTGATTAAAATCACAAATTTTCTTTGAAAATGTAACAAAAAGTGACAAAATGTGATTGAGATCACAAAATAAAAAAAGCCGATGAAATTCATCGACTTTGAGATCACTACTTTTATGCTATTTATTTACATCATAAGAACTTAATGATAGATCGCTACTAATATTAATGGCCCGATAAAAGAAGAGACAATCGCACTAATCGTTAATGCTAGAGATCCCATAGACACTGCTATTTCTCCGTGTTCAAGAGCTTTAGCTGTTCCCAGTGCATGGGATGAGACACCTAGCGCAATCCCGACACTAATCGCATTTTTAACCCGAAATAATTTCAGGCAACCAAGCCCCAAAATAACCCCTGTAAAGCCAGCAATCATTACAAAGACAGAAGTAAGCGAAGCTTCTCCACCCAAATTATTCGAAATTTGAAGAGCAACAGGTGTCGTAACAGACTTAGGAATAATAGAAATAATATAAGGTTCACTGAATCCTAATACCAAAGCCATGCCCACTCCACTCAGCATTCCTACGACAACACCAATTAATGAACTTCCCAGAATAGATAACCCGTACTGCTTGAACAAATGTCGTTGTCGATATAGCGGATACGCTAATGCTACCACAGCAGGCCCCATTAATTTACTGATCCATTCTCCACCGATCATATAAGTAGAATACGAAGTATGCGTAAGTAGTAAAATAACAACAATCATAAAAGTGGTTGTTAGTACAGGAATTAGAATCGATATCCGTACATGTTTGTACAATAGACTAGCTACAACATATAGCGCCAACGTCATCGCAATCATTAATAAAGCTATACCTATATTCATTTGTGCTGATCTCTACTTTCATAGATCAATTTGTGTTCAGGTATAGGAGCAGGCGATTGTGTATTGGATTTGGATCGATCAGCCAGTGCAATAAGCCACTGTGCTACAAAACCTGTAATTCCGATCGTGAACAATGTACTAATAACAACAATTAGAATCAATAATAGTCCTTTACCTGCAAATAAATCGAGATGCTCTATAACTCCTACTGTCGCCGGGATAAAAAACAACGGTAAATAGAACAGTAAAGTATTGGCTCCTGTCTGAATCCACTTTTCAGGAAAAACATTTAACATTAATAAAGCAAATAATAACAACATTCCTAGCACACTGCCCGGTATAAACAAATGAAAATATTGCTGAATTAACGTTCCAATTATGTAAAATAGGTATAACACAGCAATTTGAAGCACCATTTTAATAATCTTCATACGTATAGCTCTCCTTTGTCTTTCACTCTCTATCTCTATATCTCTTTTGGTGTAAAACCTCTCCAAGTTTTACCCTTATAGCAAGATCACATCAAAAAGATCATCCTCTTCTTTTTAAGAGTGATGATCTTTTGTGATGTAAAATCTTATCTTACCTGGCACATATAATCGTTATGCTTTTGCAGACTTATTTTTACTTTGATTGGCTTGGCGAGCCAGTTTTTTGGCTTTTGTGTTACTTATGGCTACAGGCTCTAACGTTTCAGGTTCAGGTTCGACTTCAATTTCAAGTGCGGTCTGAACAGGAATACTGTTCGGATACATTTTGCGGAATAGTAAAGTCTGCACTAATAAGAACGATCCACTCACCATCCAGTATAAAGGCATCGCTGCCGGTGCACTAAATGAGAAAAATGCCATCATAATTGGAGACAAATACCCCATAATTGCAAATTGTTTTTGTTGCTCAGGTGTCATATTATACTGTGAGACTTTGGCTTGAAGCATATACAGTAATGCTACAATAATTGCCATAATCCAGTTAGGCTCTCCTAATTTGAACCACAAAAAAGAATGAGAAGCCAGTTCCGGTGTAGCACGAATCGCTGTATACATACCTGATAAAATAGGCAATTGAATCAAAATAGGCAGACAACCGATATTTAATGGATTAAAGCTATGCTTTTTGTAGATCTCCATCATTTCTTGTTGTTGCTTTTGTTTGTCTTCAGTACTGGTTTTATTCTCATATTTCTTTTTGAGCTGATCAAGTTCAGGTTGCATAATGCTCATTTTACGCTTCATGCCTTGTTGACCTTTAGCTTGACGCATCATTAATGGGAATAAAGCAAACCGTACTGCCAGTGTCAAAGTAATAATAGCCAGCCCGTAACTTCCACCGAACCAAGTTGCAATATGCTGCATACTATAAGTTAATGGAAAGACAACATAATGAGTAAAAAAGCCGGGTGTGGATGAATTGACTTCTTGTACAGATGAGGTACCGCACCCTGCTAATAATACCATCATCATTAAACCCAGTATTAAACCGTAAATACGACCTTGTTTTCCCGTAAAAGTGAATCCCTTGAATAATTGCATGTTGTTCCTCCTCGTTGATGTTGTTGCTTATGGCTCAACGAGGATAGGCAATCTCCTGCATCTTCATCAGGAGCTTCTTTACGGCGTATGATTCGTGCCAGTGTTATCGGTGTATGATGTATCGTTTTGAAAATGATCAAAGGTAGATCATAATGTCCACGAAGTTGCCGGTTACTGATCCAAAATTCGGTGATTCCGCAATACAAATGAGCAATATATCCATAACTCACTGTAATTAACAGACCAATCGAAAATAAATACGGTATCCAATCATGCATTTCAAACAAGGTATTCACCCCCTCTGACTATCCTAAGATAGTTAATATGTTAATTATAACACTACTCGATCCTTTTTACATAAGACAAATTACGACAATTATAATATGATTTGACGAATAATGGATAAACATTAGAAAAAATCTGCAAATCACTCTTGTAATCGCTTTTATTATATACTACAATAAAGTTAGTTAAAGGATTGTGACCGGTTAAGCGGGCAATGCCTGAGATTATTGTAATATCATTTTGTAGAAAAATGGTATTGGAATGATTTCGGGCATTTTTTATATTTATATACATGTATTGCTGTATATTTTCTATAAAATAACCCCCGTTCATTTTAGAATTGTAGGTGGAAGATTATGATTATAGAGAAAATATTAAATAATAATGTGCTACTGACCAAAAATCAAAAAGGCAAAGAAATTATTGTAATGGGTCGAGGTATTTCTTTTAATAAAGTGATTGGTGATCCGGTAGATGATACCAAAATAGATAAAATCTTTATGTTAAATGAGAACGAATTCACAGCCAAGTTAACCGAGTTGTTGAATGAGATTCCTGTCTCCCATCTAGAACTAGTCAATCAAATTGTAAATCATGCCAATGCGGTGCTAGGTACAACATTGAGCGATAATATTTATTTGACACTGACAGATCATATTCATTTTGCATTAGAGCGTTATGAGAAACAACTTCATATCAAAAATGCGTTACTTTTTGAAATTCAACGCTTTTACAAAAAAGAATACAGTGTCGGTCAAGATGCTTTACAGATGATCAAAGACAGTACTGGTATTTCATTAGGCGAAGACGAAGCTGGGTTTATCACTCTTCATATTGTAAATGCTCGTATGGATGGTAATGAAATGCAAGCTACGATCAAAATGACAGAGATCGTACAGCATGTACTCAATATCGTGACTTATCATTATGGCATTGTACTGGATGAATCGTCACTTAACTATTCTCGCTTTGTTACTCATCTGCAATATTTTGCGATGCGATTGTTACGCAAAGAGATTCATTATAGTGGAGAAGAATTCCTTTATAATCAAGTCAAAACAGCGTATAGCAAAGCATTTGAATGTGTCTCCAAAATCAATGATTATTTAGAAAAAACGTATGATCAATCATTGAGTAAAGATGAATATGTCTATCTCACTATTCATATTCACCGGGTAACCGAACGAACAACGATTGAAGAAGAACAATCATAATTAAATACATTCCATCCATTAGGATTGTGACTGGTTATGCAGGCAAAACCTAAACTGATGGTGAAAAGGACGCGCTGGTTCGCTGTCTATTTCACCACGAGTTTAGGTTTTTCTTGTTTATAAAAGAAAATAAAGAGCGCCGGCAATTTCTCTTTGTTCTTTTATTGACAGTAAAGCTTTCCTTTCACCCATGTCGGCCAACATGTCGTGAGGATCTTGTACTAATCGATGTATTTATTCATAAAGGAGCTATCAATCATGAGTAATCAAGATTTATCCAAACAAATTATTAATCTGGTCGGCGGAGAATCGAATGTCAATTCGGTATTCCATTGTGCAACACGTCTACGCTTTAGCTTAAAAGATTCCAGTAAAGCAGATAAAGCAACGCTCGAAAAAACACCGGGTGTGATCACAGTCGTCGAAAATAGCGGACAATTTCAAGTCGTTATCGGCAACTCTGTTAGTCAGGTGTACGATAAAATTATGGCGGAAACGAATTTGCAAGATGTAGAGAAATCGACTGAAGCATCAACGACGGCTACAGATAAAGATACCAATATACTAGGTAAAGCAGTCGATATTATTTCTAGCATCTTCTCTCCTCTGCTTGGAGCTTTGGCAGGTGCAGGGGTATTAAAAGGATTAGTTGCTTTATTTCTAGCACTTCATTGGCTAGATAACACATCAGGCACCTATCTTGTTCTGAATGCAGCATCAGATAGTGTATTTTATTTCTTACCGATCTTCCTGGCGGTTACATCTGCACGTAAGTTCAAAACCAATCAGTTTGTATCGATTGCGATTGCAGGTGCGTTAGTCTATCCTACGATTTTGACAGCATTAGATAGTGGGATCAGTTTAAGCTTTCTGAATATTCCGATTGTACTGGTTAACTATACATCCAGCGTTATTCCGATTATTTTGGCAGTATGGGTACAATCGTATGTAGAACGATTTGCAAGCAAATTTATTCATGAATCTGTTAAAAATATCCTGGTGCCTATGGTGGCTTTGTTAGTTGTTATTCCTCTAACATTCCTTGTATTCGGTCCTGTAGGTCATTTAGTGAGTCAAGGATTAGCATCAGGATTCACATGGATTTATAATTTGAGCCCTATTCTAGCAGGTGGTATCGCAGGGGCATTCTGGCAAGTATTTGTTATTTTCGGCGTCCACTGGGGCTTTGTTCCGATTATGCTTGGAAATATTGCAGCTAATGGATTTGATCCAATGTTGCCGATGTTAACAGCTGCGGTTATGGCTCAAGCGGGTGCAACCTTAGGTGTATTTTTCAAATCAAGAAATAAAGATACCAAAGCATTAGCCGGTTCTTCTACACTTGCCGCAATCTTCGGGATCACTGAACCAACGATTTACGGGATTACATTGAAATTGAAAAAACCATTTATTTATGCTTGTATCGCTGGTGCTGTAGGTGGCGCGATTATCGGTGCTGGTGGCTCAAGAGCGATTGCTTTTGCTCTACCTGGTTTGCTTGCTCTTCCTACGTATATCGGTACAGGGTTCGCTGCTGTTGTGATTGGACTGCTAGTTGCTTTTGTTCTAGCTGCTCTGTTGGTATATATTCTTGGATTCAAAGAAGAAGCTACAGTCGTTACAGCCAATGATGCTCCTGCTCCAACAGGAAATGCAGCTACGACTACTGCAACAACCGCTTCTGTTATTGCAAAAGAAGTTATTATTAGCCCATTACAAGGAACAACAATGCCACTAGAGTCACTTGAAGATCCAGCTTTTTCTTCCGGTGCTATGGGTAAAGGTATTGCGATAGAACCTACTTCAGGTCTACTGACTTCACCTGTAAATGGTACAGTAACGACTGTTTTCCCTACCGGACATGCGATAGGTATCACATCTAATGATGGCGCTGAAATGTTAATTCATGTCGGTATGAATACCGTTCGTTTGAAAGGTCAATTTTTTGAGAAAATGGTTAAAGAAGGCGATATCGTAGAGCAAGGACAATTGTTGCTCAAATTCGATATTGAGCAGATCCGCGCCGCTGGTTATGTTCTGTCTACGCCTGTTATTGTCACCAATGCAGCTAGTTATCTAGATGTACTCAAAACATCTGAATCCGAAGTCAACAATCAAGACTATCTATTAACCGCTGTTGTCTAAGATTCACGTTAGATTTATGGCAGGTGCTTGAAAACGCTATTCTTGTGTATTACAATAAGAAAAGATAAATAAATAACTCAGGATTGTGACTGGTCATGCAGGCAAAACCTAAATGGATGATGTAAAGGTACTCTTACGTAGAGACTTCCTTTCATTTTCTGTTTAGGTTTTTGTTGTTTTATAGGGTATTTTCGCCTGATCATCATAATTCTCAATTATAATTTTATACTCTATGACGAAAGAGGTAATGAACATGACGAATGTACAACAAGGATTTCCTAAAGACTTCTTATGGGGCGGAGCAACCGCAGCGAACCAACTAGAAGGCGCATATAATGTAGATGGTAAAGGTCTATCCAGTGCGGATATGATCGCTTATATTCCAAAAGAAGAACGCGGAATTACCAACCATGCTATGGAAGTTTCTTCAGAACGTATTGCACAAATTCTAAGTGGTGAATTTGAAGCACGCTTCCCTAAACGTGACGGGATCGACTTTTATCACCGTTACAAAGAAGATATTGCTTTGTTTGCAGAAATGGGCTTCAAAGTGTTCCGCCTTTCGATTCATTGGTCACGTATTTTCCCTAATGGTTATGATGAGCAACCGAATGAAGCAGGTCTTCAATTCTATGACAATGTATTCGATGAGTTGCGTAAATATAATATAGAGCCTTTGGTAACTCTTTCTCACTATGAGACTCCACTCGGTTTAACTGAAAAGTATAACGGTTGGGTAAATCGTGAAGTCGTTGATCATTTTGCTCGTTATGCAGAAACGGTATTTACTCGTTATAAAGACAAAGTAAAATACTGGTTAACGTTTAACGAAATCAACGTATTGACGATCAGTGCTTTTACAGGCGGCGGCGTTGTTATCGATCGCGAAGAAAACAAACTACAAGCGATGTACCAAGCATTGCATCACCAATTTGTAGCTAGCTCTATCGCGACTAAATTGTGTCACGAAATTATTCCAGGTTCTCAAATCGGCTGTATGTTAGCTCGTATGGAGACATATCCGTTCAGCAGTAATCCAGCAGATATTCGCCAGGCGCAACATGATAACCAGATGAACCTATTCTTCACTGATGTTCATGCACGTGGTGAATATCCAAGATTCATGAACCGTTATTTTGCTGAAAATAATATCGTGATTCAAAAAGAAGCTGGCGATGATGAAATTCTTAAAAAATATACTGTCGATTATATTTCCTTTAGCTACTACATGTCGATCACTGTAACTACAGGAGCAGATGGTGACAAAGCGGCTGGTAACTTATTTGGTGGTGTAAAAAACCCTTATTTGGAAGCTTCAGATTGGGGATGGCAGATCGATCCAATCGGTCTACGTGTAACATTGAACAACTTCTATGATCGTTACCAAAAACCATTATTTATCGTTGAAAATGGTCTGGGGGCATTTGATAAAGTAGAAGAAGATGGTTCTATCCATGATACGTATCGTATCGAATACTTGCGCAAACATATCGAGCAAATGCGTGAAGCGATTGCAGACGGTGTAGAATTGATGGGTTACACAAGCTGGGGTCCTATCGACCTTGTAAGTATGTCTACTTCTGAAATGTCTAAACGTTATGGATTTATCTATGTTGATCAAGATGACGATGGTAATGGTACACTCAAACGTTCCAAAAAAGATTCTTTCGAGTGGTACAAAAATGTAATTGCTACGAATGGAGCAGAACTGTAAAACAGCAACACACTTCATATGGTACTATGATTGCACTCTTTCTGAGCGATTAGCTGACTAGATCATCAATCTTCAGGTAACTAACAAGAAAGAGTGTGACAAAGTCATAAAAAAGACGTATCTTCTCTGCATAGAGGATACGTCTTTTTTATATGCAAATATACTTTTACGTATGACGGGCTAACATTCGTTCGCTAACGACCGCATCACATTCATGACTATTGCGATCGGGATTTTGCGCTGTTTCCATATAATGTTCAATCGTATATTCCAAAAAACGCTGGGTTTCCAGTAATTGTGCAATACTTTCCTGTACTTTAAGATGATGTTCTTTAAGTATCTGTAATCTTGTATCTAATGTACTGTCACCGGTGACTGCTAATTCCCGATACTGCTTCATCTGTTCTAACGTCATCCCTGTTGCTTTCAAGCGGGTCAAAAAGATAATCCCTTGAATTTGCTGCTTATTATACGTTCGATGTCCATTCGGCTGACGATCTGCATAAGGCAATAATCCTAATTTTTCATAATACCGAATCGTGTCTTCGCTTAGACCTGTTAATTCAGAAGCCTGTTTAATCGTTGTATATTGTTCAGTATTATCGATTGTACTCATATTGTGATCTCCTTGATGTAGATTGGATATTACCAAGGAACAATTCCATTTTCATCAAAAAATTGTCCTGTTGGTCCATTTTCATCTAATGTAGCAAGTTTTACAATAATGGTAGCTGCTTGTTCTACGGAACGAGGCCCTGTATTACCATTAAAGTCAGTAGCCGTATATCCTGGATCAGCAGCATTGATTTTGAGTGCAGTATCTTTAAATTCTTTGGCAAACATCACAGTTACTGCGTTCAAACTTGCTTTAGAACTAGAATAAGCGAGTCCGTTAAACGCTGCATATTCATAATTAGGATCGCTATTCTGAGTCAGTGAGCCCAGTCCACTGGATACATTGACGATACGTCCTGCTGAAGATTTTTGTAGTAAAGGCAACAATTGTTGTGTTAATTCAACGACTGCGAATACGTTAGTATCGTACACCTTGCGCATATTTTCTACTTTATATTGACTAGGTGGCGACATCTCGTCGATTGACACACCTGCATTATTTATCAATACATCTAATGATCCTGATAGTTGTTCGATCTGATGAACAGCAGATTGGATTGTTGAAGAATCAGTAACATCTAATAATACAAAATGGGCTTCTATTCCTTGTTGTAACAATTGATCTACAGCCGTCTGTCCACGCGACTCATCACGAGCTCCTATAAATACAATATATCCTTGACGACCTAATTGTTGTGCCGTCTCATAACCAATTCCTTTGTTAGCTCCTGTAATTAAAACTGTTTTAGCATGACTCATGAATGTAGCCTCTTTTCTGATTTAGATTAATTGTGCTACATCTACTGTACAACTTGGAGTATACTCCAAGTCAATCATAAGATTTCAAAATGTGTAGTAGAGCGATTATCTAAAGCTCTATTAAAGGCGATTGGAAATTATTGGTATAAGTATAACATAGAAAAACATTTACACTATTTACGTTCATTCCATTTGAAATAATCACATTTTGATAAAAAATAACGAATTTTCTCAAAATCAAAGAAAATTCGTTATTTGTATATATCTATTATTTTACTTTTCGAGAATGTACATGAGGTATTCGTTGAACCGGTACTTCTGCAACTACAGGACGATGTCTATAGGCTTCGATCGATAGCACACACTGCCAGATCAATAATAATACGGTAATCCATGCTGTGATGATCACTATTCCACTCTGTAGAGCTGATGTCGATGAAGTAACAAGTGCACTTCCATTGAGCATGATAAGACGCCATGTAAATAGATTGAATATTCCGAGTGTAAATATTCGACTCCACTGAGTCACATCATACGTACCGACTGCTGTTTTCCAACCATTTCGTCTGATTCTCATCACAGCACGAATCATTTCGATACATTCCACGACAAGTAAAATAGCCAATGTCACCCACCATAAGATAGATACAGCACCCAGTGTCCAGCTAGACGTTTCAATAACAGCTACACCTGTAATCGCCAATGCTCCATACATCATCACATTGTTGCTTTGTGACTGATCAGCTGTATTCCAGGCATACCGCACGTAGCGATAGATCATTAAGCTGGCTAACACGACATATAGAATCAATCCCCAACCAATCAGCAAACGACAAATAATCAACATCGCTTCACTATGTCCAAAAATATCATACAACAACATCGCAATCGATTGAGTAGCTACTGTCGCTAGTAACACAATCCCATGCACATGTCGTCCACCCTGCATTCGAGCGATATCAATCATACTTTTACCAACCCAATACATAAAGAAAACCCATAATCCTATCGTCATTACTGCTAAGATCAATACGGTTTCATATACCCATGAAGATGGAAACGAAGTATAGATCGTAATCAGTAAAATGGATGTTCCTGCAATCCATGTTCCTATTGCAAATCGTCCGACTGGATCAGCCAAATGTATATTAAAAAATTCATCTTTACGAATAGAAGTAATATAACCCAGTAATAAGTAAATCCAAATAGCGATCAATATGATCACAAAGATAGAAGTTGCATGAGAATACACAGATAATCCTGTAATTTCACTCCAAGCTCCTTGTATAAAAATACCTCCGACCATCAGTATACTTCCTGCAGCAGTAGGCATATCAGACTTGCGCCTATACGTATGTGTAGTCATTAAACCTACAATGATGCAAGCGAGCATCAAAATAATCAGCATCTCTATTGATCTTCCTTTCGAGTTGTACAAAATGAAATATATTCATTAAAAAAAGTAGTTGCATTTGAGTCATATTAACTTCTGATTTCAAAATAAATAGTAGCTTTAGTATAGCATAGTATGTAATGAATGTAAGGTAATTGCTTTGTTCTTTCAGAAGCATTCTATTTTTCCGATTGGGTTTATTTAAAAACTTTATAATGTAACTATTTGCACATTTTTTGTTGATTATCTTTTTGCTTTTAAACACAAATAAAGAAGGCCAATAGTATATTGACCTTCTACATTATATGATTTAGTTTATTTTAGCTAAGTACTGCGTTTTTTATTGATCTTCTTTTGTGACTAATTTCAGAGGAGCTGGAATAGATTTCTCGACCGTTTTTCCTTGCAATACATCACGAGCAGCATCGACTGCCATTTGTCCGATCAGTTCAGGTTGTTGAGCGACTGTAGCTGTCAATTTGCCGTCTTTGATCGAATTGAGCGCATCCTCATTACCATCGAAGCCGATCACAGGAATGTCTTTACCTGAACTTTGGATCGCTTCTATCGCACCGAGTGCCATTTCATCGTTATGAGCGAATACGGCTTGTACATCTGGATTTCCTTGAAGTAGATTTTCCATAACGGTTAGACCTTTAGTACGGTCAAAATCTGCTGCCTGACTAGCAACTACATCTAATTCTTTATCTGCGATATCATGGAATCCTTTACCACGTTCACGAGTAGCAGATGCACCAGGTACGCCTTGTAATTCGATCACTTTAGCATCTTTGCCTAATTGTTTGACAATATATTCAGCTGCCATTTTACCGCCTTTGACATTATCGGAAGCGACCAATGCTTTGACATCTCCTTTGTCCGCAGAACGATCTAACGTCACAACAGGAATATCTAGTGTATTGGCAGATTGAACTGCCGCCGAGATCGCTGCTGAATCAGTCGGGTTGATTAACAGTGCGTCTACCCCTTGCTGAATCAAATCATCCACATCATTACTTTGTTTGGCAGAATCATTTTGAGCATCAACAACGATCACTTGGATATTTAGCTTTTTCGCTTCTTTTACGACTCCATCTTTGAGTGATACGAAAAATGGATTATTTAAAGTAGATACAGAGAGACCAATCTTAATCTCGCCTGCATTTGCTGATTTTTTGGATTTGGCCCATGCTGGAGGTTGAAGTGAACATCCTGCTAATAGGATCACAGTCATTATAACTGCAAGTAGCGATATACCTTTTTTCATACTGGATTCCTCTTTTCGTTTTAAAATCAATGTATTATGCAGATTTTTTACGATCAATCAATACCGCAATAACAATAACGATCCCTTTTACAACCATCTGATAGAAAGAAGACACCCCTAGCAAATTCAGACCGTTATTTAAGGTACCAATAATCAATGCGCCAATCAGTGTACCTACAATGCGTCCACGTCCACCTGAAAGACTGGTTCCTCCTAGTACGACTGCTGCAATAGCATCCAGCTCATATGATGTACCTGCTGTTGGTTGTGCAGAATTAAGACGAGATGTTAAGATTGCGCCTGCTAATGCAGATAATGCACCTGCTAAAGAGTAAATCATAATTTTAACACGTGGTACTTTAATACCAGATACGATAGCTGCTTTTTCATTACCACCGATAGCATATGTTTTACGACCAAATGGTGTTTTGTGCAAGATCACCCATAGTACGATAAATGTAATTGCCATCGTAATCGCCGGTACAGGAATCCCTAAGAAATATCCACGTCCGAATAATTGAAATGCCATACTGTCGCCAAGCCCTGTGATAGGATTACCATTGGTATATACGAGAGTCAGTCCACGGAATATGGTCATTGTCGCTAGTGTAGCAATAAATGGAGCCATTTTACCTTTGGTGATCATCAGTCCATTGACCATACCCATAACGCCACCTGCTGCACATCCGATAATAATTGCTAAGATCGGATCAACCCCTGCTAACATCAGATTCGCTACAAATGCACTGGATAAAGCAAGAATCGAACCAACCGATAGATCAATACCACCTGTCAAAATAACAAAAGTCATACCAAATGCAATTAACGCATTAATCGCCACCTGGCGCAACAGATTTAAAATATTAAGCGGTTCCAAAAAGTCTGGATTCAATACCGATACAATAATGACTAGAATAATAAATCCAAGCAACGGACCGAGCTTTTGTGTTACATTCGATAATTTGAAATTTTTCTCTGGTTTTTCTTTCGTTATGGTTGTCATATTACTGTCCTCCTGTAGCTAACGTCATAATATTTTCTTGCGTAGCTTCTTGACTGGATAATTCTCCGCTAATCTTACCTTCATGGACAACTACAATACGGTCACTCATTCCAAGTACTTCTGGCAATTCAGAGGACACCATAATAATCGCTACACCACGATCGGTAAGTTCATTCATCAATTGATAAATTTCACGCTTCGCTCCTACATCTACCCCGCGTGTCGGTTCGTCCAAGATCAATACGCTTGGGCCAATACCAATCCATTTCGCAATTACGACTTTTTGCTGATTACCACCGGAAAGGCTACGTGCAGGTGTCTCCGCAGATTGAGTTTTTACTTGCAATCGTTTGATTAATGTATCTACAAATTCCGCTTCTTTTTTACTAGAAATAAATCCTTTCGAAGAGAAACTAAATAAGTTAGGTAGCGCCATATTTTCACGAATTGAAAAATCAAGTACTAATCCTTCATCTTTACGATCTTCGGTAATAAAGCCTATACCATGCTTCACTGCATCATCAGGTCTGCGAATATTTACTTTTTTACCACGTATCCAGATTTCTCCGCTATCGAGCGTGTCTAGTCCAAACAACGTACGCATAATCTCTGTGCGTCCCGAACCCATCAATCCGGAGAAACCTACAATTTCTCCTGCATGAACCGTAAAACTTACATTCTGGAATTGACCTTTTTTGCTAGCATTTTTCACTTCCAAAATCACTTCACCAGGTTGCGGTGTACGGGCAGGATAACGTTCTGTCAATTCACGACCTACCATTTTTTTGACTACTTCATCGAAATGAGTATGTGGAATTTCTTTGGTATCGACTGTTTTGCCATCACGCATAATTGTAATTCGATCACAAATCGCAAATATTTCTTCCATTCTGTGCGAAATGTACACAATCGACACACCTTCTTTTTTGAGCGCCATTATCACTTCAAATAACTTTTGAATTTCACGCTCGGTTAGTGCGGCAGTTGGTTCATCCATCACGATTACTTTCGCATCTGTCATTAAAGCTTTGGCGATCTCGATCATTTGCTGTTGTCCAACAGAACAATCTCCTGCTTCACCTTGCAAAGGTAAATCGACTGCTAATTTGCGGAATTGCTCTTTTGCTAGCGTTTTCATTTGTTTGGTATTGAGTAAACCCCATTTGGATGTCATCTCTTTACCGATAAATAAATTTTCAAGTACGGTCATATCACGCCAGATATTAAGCTCTTGATGGATAAAAGCGATTCCTTTTTGTTCAGCAACTTTGGGATTATCAAAATAGGTCTCTTGTCCATCTATTACAATGGTGCCTTGATCGCGCTCATGCAGACCAATCAAAATATTCATTAATGTTGACTTGCCAGCTCCATTTTCACCCATCAGTGCATGAACTTCGCCTGCGCGGAGATCAAAATTGACTCCGCTCAAGACTTGGTTTGTACCGAAGGATTTGTAAATACCATTCATTTGAATCTGCATAGACAATGCCTCCTTTAAATCTGTTGTGCTATTTATGCGTCCTACTCTTGCTGTTCTTTTACTGCTGTGTTGCTCCAAAATGAACACCTGCATGCAAAATGCAATTAGCATAGGGTCTGGATTCACCCGTACGAATAATTACTTTGGCTTTTTGACAGTAACGCTTGAATTCTTCATGGCTACATCTGGATAATGGAATACTTGCGAACTTATCTTGCATATATAAAAATGTATCTTTATTCTGCTGTACCATCTCTTCTGCGATTGTAATCTGTTCGATTTCCATATCTTCTGAGATCACATGAACGACATCGCGGAAGCTAGGTACTCCATACGTAAGAGCAAGATCAATCTTAGGCACTCCATCCGGTACAGGTAATCCTATATCAGCAATCACAATATAATCGGTATGCCCAAGATCAGCCAATACTTTAGCAATATGACTATTCAAAATTCCACTTTTCTTCATTACAATTGTTCCTCTACTTCCTGACGTGTAGGCATTCCGCCTTGTGCACCAAATTTAGTGACTGAAAGAGAAGCTGCGCGATTGCCAAAACGTAGTGCATCTTGCAAAGACTGACCTTCTGCTAAAGCCACCCCGAAAGCCGCATTGAACGTATCTCCTGCACCTGTTGTATCTACAGCGTCTACTTTGTACGTTGGCACAACCACCTCTTGTTGCCCATCATAATAGCGAACACCGTTACTACCTTCGGTTACGAACAAACGATTGGGATGTTGACGTAATGCTTCTTCTAATGTGAGCCCTTCAAACACGATACCTGCTTCATGTTCATTCGGTGTAATATAAGAAAGATTGTTGATCACAGTCTCATTCACATGACGAGCCGGTGCTGGATTTAACAATAAAGGCACATTAGCATCAGCGCATATTTGACTAACATAGGTTACCGTTTCTTCAGGAATTTCTTGCTGAATCATCACAATATCGGAAGCTTTAATCACATCAATCGCTTGAGCTACATACGCTGGAGTCACATGATCATTAGCCGCTTTCACGACAATAATACTGTTATCTCCTTCAGCTAAAATAATATGTGCTGTACCGCTCTCCATATCTGTAACCGGTTCCACATAGTCTACATTTACATCATTGTCTTTGAAGTTTTGTAAAATCGTTGTTCCCAAATGATCATCACCCACACGACCGATCATAGTCACTTCTGCTCCTAATCGTGCGGCGGCTACAGCTTGATTAGCTCCTTTTCCACCGGGAACCGTTTTGAAGCTTTCTCCAAGAACGGTTTCTCCTGCACCCGGGCGCTTCTCAGAAGTAACCACTAAATCCATCGAACAACTACCAATAACACAAATTTTAGCTTTAGAAGAATGATGCTGAGATTGAGACATATTAAATTTCCACCTTTCTACTTCTTTTTATTGGGCAATCAAGACATGCTATTTTATATTTAGTATCAATTAACTGTACTTAACAATGATCTTATATAAAACTAATACATTACAGCTTACGTGTTGTCTCGCGTTCTATAAATTGAACAGGCATCTGAATTGTCCGTTGTTCTCCTGCTGTACCTTCAATCAATTGAATTAATAAATCTGCCGCCGCTCTGCCCATATCATAGGCTGGTTGACGAATTGTAGATAATGCTGGTGATAACAGACTACTTAAAGGAATATCATCAAATCCGATAATCTGCACATCTTGCGGTACTTTTTTGCCCAGACGATAGGCTTCTTGTATTACTGCTGTCGCTACAATATCGTTGCTTGCAATCACACCATCTGTATCAGGATATTGTTCAAACAGCTCTTTTGCCCAGCGATCTGCATCGGTAAATGAAAAAGATGAAGTCTGTGTCGTATGATAATCGATTCCCATATCTTGCAACACTTCTATCGCTCCTTGAAAACGATCTTGTGCAGGGCGAATATGAATAGGTCCTTGCATCACTGTAATATGATGGCTTCCACGCTGAATCATTTGCTGGGCTGCAAGTCGTCCACCTTCTCGACCATCTGCATACACAGCAGGACGATCACTGGATATACGATCCAAAAAGACGACCGGAATTTTGAGTGAGCGATATGAAGCTGTACCTGGATCATTGGTAGATGAGATCACACCGACAACATTGTTTTGGACAAAAGTCTGTATGTAATCTTGCTCTTTCTTTTGACTTTCGTCACTATTGCCAAAAATTAAGCGGAATCCACTTTCCTGCATCCGATCTTCTACCCCACGAGCTAATTGAGGAAAGTAAGGGTTCGTAATATCAGGTAGCAACAGACCGATTAATCTGGATTTACGTTTATATAAAGAACGTGCTACTTCATTAGGTGTATAGTTCAATTGTTGAACAGATTCTTCTACTTTACGCCGCGTATCTTCATGCACATAACCTGTCTCATTAATCACTCGTGAAACAGTAGCAACAGATACGCCTGCATGGCGTGCTACATCTTTTATCGTTGTCATTTTCTTTTCACCTCGATGTGTAACCGGTTACAGGTATAAATTATCATATGTTTTTCGTTTTGACAACTATTATTTTAGATTTTATATGTTGATGGGGATAATGGAGTCACGTCTTCCTTTTTACATCTTGGATTTAGATGCCTCATGAGTATGGATGATATGTGTAGTAGCAAAGTATATTTTTTTGTTTTATTGTTTTGAATTTTTCATATAATGAAATTTAATAAAATAGAGTTGATAAAGGCTATATTGTACCGACCGTATCGCACAAAAAAGCTACCTTCTATAATTTCTAAGAAGATAGCTCCTATTTATGATGAAAATAGATGTGTTTATTATATCAATCGAATCTATATTACGTTTGTCCTACCCATTCTGGTTCCGCAATTTCTTGCCAGCGACTGCGTATTGCTTCGAAATGTTCTTTGGATAGTGCTCCTTCTTTTAATAAAGCAGCATTTTCGGTCCAACGACTTGGCTTTGTTGTTCCAACAATCGCTGTATCTATTCCTTCAATACTCAATGTAAAACGTAGTGCACGCTCGATACTTTTTTGCACTTCTTCATCTTGCAAAAATCCATAATTCAGATCACGCAATCGATTCCAATATACAAACGGATATTCTTGCGCACCGACCGTTTCAAATGTCCATGCAGCATTAGCAATAGGACGCTTGGCAACAATACCCATTCCTTGCTTGCGTGCTTCTGGAATAGTAAGAGCAATCGCTTCTTGATCAGCAATATTGACAGATGTTTCAAGACTATCAAATACGCCTGTATTGATAGCATACAGGGCATTAGTATGATCACCACTATAACCGATATAGCGTGTTTTGCCTGCTTGTTTGGCACGTTGTAGCACTTCAATCACTTCGCCACGACGTAGCACTTCTTCAGAGCAACTATGTAAATGGATCACATCTACATAATCTGTTTTGAGTCGCTTCAGACTGCGATCAATACTTTGTTCTAACATCACAGGGTCCCAGTCTGGTGCATCAAAATCTGCGGCATGACCACATTTAGTAAATAAATAATAATCATCCCGACGATGAGACAGTGTATTTCCAATTAATTCTTCACTTTTTCCATAACATTCAGCAGTATCAATTACATTTAAGCCAGCATCTAATGCGCTATTCAGTAATTGTTTAACATCACTTTCGCTGACTCCACTGCCTATTTCAGAACCACCAAATCCCAGTACACTGACTTCCATATCTGTTTTACCATATTTGCGCTTCTCCATGATTGTAGCCTCCCTGGTCATCTTGATTCGCTAATTTATTACCCTTCAGCTGTAAGCGTAATCACTTTATTGGAAAATGATGTACGAATCTTCTCATAACTCCAAATCGAATTCATCATCTTCTAAACGTTCTGGACTGATCCAGCTCATTTTTTGAAGATTCAGTATCTCTTTAAATTGATCCACCAAATCATGCATAAAATCTAACTGATCTAGATGCTTTTGAGTCATAATCTGCTTTAATTGCTCAATCTGTTCTGGACTCACTTCGAATAGAGTAAATTGCTCTACATGGCAATTTTGAAATAGCTGTTGAAGTTGTTCTTGGTATGCCGGGTTCTGATGTAATTCAGCCAGCAATTGTGAACGAACTCCTTCAAAATCAGGATTAGTATATAACAGCTCTACCGGATCTTCTTCAGGGTAACGATCCAGTGCCATTTGATGCAAAGATATTTCTTCTAACTCGTAATTATAATCAAAGTGAGCTTTTGATATGCCGTTCGATATAATTTCATAACTCCAGCCATGATCTTCTGCATGATCAAAATGGAGCACAGGTACCGTATTGGAAATCTGATAAATAGAGTCAGGAACTTTTTTCTTAAAACTGGTATCTTTCATAAAAAACAAAGTCCAATGTTCATTAAGATGACCTGTAAAAAGAGGATTAAAATCTTCCAATAACTCACTATGTTTGCGCTGAATCAAATGTCCAATCGTATATTCACTCATTAGGCAACTCCTTATCATGTTAGAACTTTTTTATGGAAGCTGTAGCATGGCTTTGATCATGGCAAGATATTCACGCAACATATTTTGAGGCAATAAATACCCTAGTGATGGGCTTGCTATACCATGCACTTTGAAGCCAAGTGTAGAAGCGATCATTTCTGCACGATACAGATGATAATTGCTCGTTACGATCATAATCGAAGGTTGATGGATACCTCGTGCTTGCAAAATATCTTGAGAAAACTTCAAATTTTCAAAAGTGCTGGTTGAACGATTTTCTTGAATAATACGAGTCTGATCAATGCCTTGACTAACCAGATAGCGACTCATTGCTTCCGCTTCTGGAATATCTTCCCCGGGACCTTGACCACCGGATACGATAACAGGCATATGAGGGTGTTGCTTCAGATAAACAATCCCTGTATCAACTCGCTGTTGCAAAATAATCGATAACTGTGAACCTTTCAGCCCTGAACCCAAAATAATTATATAATCTACATGAGAAGCTTGCGTATCATTGATTTTAAAACCAGATATGATCATAGATTTAATAATTGCAAATGAAAGCACAACTACAAAAATTACTGTAACGATCATTCTTTTAAATATGTCATGACTGCCTATCTTTTTCAAACGTGTTAACATGATTGTTCTCCTTATGTACAAGCGAATTGCTATTGAACCGATGACCTACTCTATCTTGTTTGTCGTTACAATTCGTTCTATTGAAATATGATTTATATAGATGTAGAAAAAACAATAATAATATAAATACCAACGATCCAATTCATATAAGCTGCCCATTTTCGATCTGAGCGAAAAGCAGAAGCTCCGGAAGAAATAAGCAGTAAGCCAAGTAATAGAAAAATATACCCGCTCGATTGATGACTCACCAGTTCCCAAATAGATAAACCAACAGTAACTATCGCCAACACTATTGTAATTGGCATAAAAATATCTTTATTACGTAACATCATATCCCTCCTTTCTTTTTTAAAATTATAACATCATTACAGATGGTTGCGAAATGTATGCTAAATGTACAGCACATCAAAACCATCAAAAAGACTCCACTGCTACTTGAGCAACAGTGAAGTCTTTGACAAAGCAATTCTTGTAATTGTTTAGTTCTTTTCTTGATGTATTTCTTTGTTCATACCATTTACAATACGTAATAATTCTTTCCCTGTACCTAACTTGTATCCTTGCAAGCAGTATCGAACTCGTTGTTGTGCATCTACAACGATCACAACAGGTAGCTGATCTCCTCCTAATGAAGTGAGGCACTCTGACCATTGTTGTAGAAATTGGTAGTTTGAATCGATTGCAATCTGAGACTGAGCTGGCAAAGGATCTAAAATAACTGCTCCATATTCTTGCTCATCTGCAATCAATAACTGAATATCACCCGCCCATATTTCCAATTCTGCTCGCAGTTCTGCCAATTCACGTAATAAATGCTTGGTCGGTTCACGTTCAGGCTCTAGCCATGCTAGAATATGACCTTCTTTTCTATCCTTTTTATCTTCGTTTGGTTGCAACGAATAAATATGATGTTGTAAAAGTTCTGGCAATGTTTCCAAAAGAACAGGTATCTGTTGCTGTTCTGTACGGAATATTAACTCTACTTCTATTTGCTGATCAGGTTGTACGTTAAAGTAAGCAAAGGTACCTAACACACTTCCATCTTCAAGACGGGTTCCTGTTGTCAAACGATAATCACCTGCTAATACATCGTACGGTTGCTGGTACACCTCTTTTTCGCCATAAGGAATATCCAATGTGCGATAAATACCATTTTCAAAAATAGCGATCGTAAAATTATGCTGATATTCTGCAACCACTTCTACATCATCTGAAGCACGTACAAACTGTATTTGACTAGTAGCAGAAGCCAATACACTATCCTCAATAAATGTAGATTGCTCTTGCTTCCATTGAACTGAATGCCATGTACCTTGTAACTGATATTGGGGAATAGCATTTAGCGGTTCTAAACGCGCCGCAATACCAAGACTACGTGCAGCCGCTACAAAAGCAATATCACGACTTACCGAATCAGTAACTCCTAATTGATGAGCCGCCGCAGGTGTTGCCATTCCTGTATAACGATCTATATGATTATTGACTGTGATCTCTTGTTCCAGTACAGTAGCTAATAGCATAGGATCAGAGCGGAATGCCTGTTCTTGCTCTGTATTCCATTGATCAGCGAAATAGTTACGATACGGTGTAAGCATTTCAAAATGAACTCGTGGACATAGAACGTATTGATCCCAATCACTTGAATAGATATGAGATGATTCGTCTAATGATATAACACCTTGCAGATGATCGTGTAATACCGGTCGAAACGTATCTGTTAGATCTTTAGGACGTAACGATTCTAATAAACGCAACCCTAACGCACGTTCAGCCAGAGTACATTCGCCAAGAAAAGCGGCAATCTCCTCTCCGTTTCCTTTCGCTGTTTGCAGTATATTCCACACCCGCTCTGTCGGTAACTGCCATTCTTCTGCATATTGACGCGCTTGTTCTTGATCTATAAATGTGTGTTCAAAAGCAGTACGAATTCCTGTACCTGCTTTGATTCTGTGTATATGTTGATGAGCAGTAGATTCGTCCACTTTCGCTCCACTATCAATAACAGGAGCAACAGGTGGAGTCATTTTCCATTCTTCTCTTACAACCGTTGGACTTGTATTAGTGGTAGTGTGTTCTGCATATACATGAATGTTATACCTTTTTAATACTAATGTTAGTTCAGATGATGTATTCGTATTTAGAAAAGCTGTTCCCCATACAGAAGATGTATACGCATGAATAAACAAGTCACCATATCCTGTTGTTAACGAAGCATGTCCTTGATCATCGGTCATTAACGAAGTCAAAGGATAAAATTCAGCCGAGTTGTACAATTGAAATTGAACTTCAGCTACTACAGGCTTTCCTGCTTCATCGGTTACATGAATATGAATCGTTTTGACATCCGCATAATGAGCCAACAAATTAATTTCGGTATACCAGGGATGTGTGGTTGTTACTTCTTCAGGACCATTATAATCTGCAAATACACGTGTGTGTACTAACATCGCACGCTTAGCAGGTAAGCGAAACCACCCTTCGTCAAGTACAGGTTCCGGTTCACACGCTCCTAAAAAGTGCCATTCTCCATCTGCCCATGCTTCTACCCATGCATGATTAGAATCGCAATGTGCCCAGCGCGGTGTGTAACATTGACGAGCAGGAATTCCAATACTACGCAGTGCAGTTACAGTCAAGGTCGATTGCTCCCCACAACGTCCGAGTGCAGTCCTCATGATTGTAAGCGGAGAAACAGTGCGTATATCTGTTCCAATATAAGTTGCACGCTCATGACACCAATAATTTGTTTCCAATATAGCATCCGTCATAGATAAATGCTGTACCCGCTCTGCTAATTCCTCGTAGATCACTGACCGACTGTGATCGATATTCTCGTTATTTACTCGATAAGGCAAAACATAATTTACAAAGATTTCATCAGGAATACGTGCGCCCCAAGGCATATCTGCTTGTACTTGTAGCACTTGCCGAATATGGTTTAGAAAAAAAGCACCATCATAATCAGCCAGATCATGCAATGGCATATACGCATATAGAAATTGAAGTAACTGCTTTTCCTGCTCTGAAAGGTCTTGTTCAAATACAGCAAATAGTGATTCCTCGCGTCCTTGAGCTTGTTCTTTTTTCCAAGCAAACTTTTCTTCGATTACATCCATATTGAGCCCATAAGCTGTATTGACTGTCATCAATATACCTCCCGATCCATAATGATCACTGCACCATTATGATTGTAGTATTTTCCTTATTTAGCAAGATTCATTCCCAATACTAATCAAGCTTCTTGCCATACCCATCCATCTTGCCGAATACAGAGACGAGTCTGCTCATCCGGTATTTTGATAGAAATCTGAAACATACTACTTGTCGTCTCCAATTGAAGTTGTTCTATATCTGCAATATTTTGAATGTCTTGAGGTAAAGTGTGGTAAATCGTTGCCAGTTGATCACAATACTGTTGATGTTCACTTGCATACTGACGCTGACGATAATAGAGCTGTCGTAATAACCATTTGTATTGTTCAACCGTAGTCAGATGCAATTGTTGTTCGGTATCGTTGATGTTCTGCTCATCTGTAAAGATTACATATCCCCATAGCTCAGGATAGTGCATATTTACAATTCCCATTGGACTCCATACCCAGTTGTCTTCTGGAAAAGAACGACCTGTCGCTGGATCAATTCTTTTAACATATTGATCATCTATAATATCTACTTGCCATTGTACACGTGAGAAATTAACACGCCAGTGCTCACCAGCTAGCGGAGCACGTTTATGTAGCGAACACTCTTTCAAAATAGACCATGGCATGGCAATCTCTACACTCCATTTACGATTGGGAGCTAGCGGATTGTTTAACTTTCCATCAATATACACGGCTGTACGTAGTCCGCTCATATCCCATCCATTTATTGCAGGCCCTTCATCTCGATACGGCTTCACGAGTAATAAATCCCAGACTGTATTAAGCGCATTGATTTCAAACTCATAATACTGATGTGTATCTCCATCAGGATCGATAAAAACTTCAAAATCATTATCATAAAAAATAACAGAATCTCGCTCTGTCTGTGTTGCCCATATTTCATTGTCTTCTAATTCTGCACCTATATAAAAATAATCATCATCCCAAAGCATTTTGACACGTGTCTGCTTGGAAGGTAATGGCTTCAAATCACCTTCAATATCGATAAATGAATCTGTCCAACTGGTTTGCTCCCAAAAAGGCTGGTCTAATTTCCCACTCCAGTCGCTTTGTCCTTCTGCTCGTTTACATACATAATGTTTGGGTTGGTATTGAATATGAGGTTCAGGAACCGCAGATAGCTTATGCACGATGTCATCTCCTTTGTTTGTCAGCAATTCTTACATTTATTCTAAAGTAGATCATAATGTTCGTAAATATGGCATTTATACACTTCAATATATGTCGTATTTGTCTTTATCATCACTAAAATAGTACAAAACAGCGTTATTTGTACAGATAATAGTCAATGATGCTTACAATCAATAGCAAAAAAACTCCGGTATACGTGGATAGCGTATATAGGAGTTTTTTGCTTGTGTTGCTTTATTTTATTGAGAAGGACTGATATGCATATTCCAAAACTCGGCGATCGGAACAGCTTTTTTACTACTTTGATCAGACGATCCTTCTTGCGTCCAAAGAGGGGGATAAAAATGAATTGCACAATCAGGCGCCAAGTTCGAGATATCTTCTTGCCAACCGTTCCAGCGCATCGTTTCATAAAATTGAGATAATCGTCCAGAAGCTAACCAGATCACAAATTCAGAATAAGATAACTCGGTATCTTCCCACTCTAATGTATCTGGAGCAAAATAATAGATGGTAGGCTCTTCACCTAATCCTCCACCATTTAAAGCAAAAAATCCTCCTACCACATCGTAAGCTACTACTAAGGCTTTGGCGATCGGTTGTATTGTATTAGACTGTTCGGCTTGAGATTGTCCATTCCATGATAACAAATCTCCATAAATTCGTTCGTTACCTGAACCTAATAGCTTAATCCAACCTTGATCAAATAAAATGCCGCCAGTTTCATACGCAATACAACCAAGATACGATTTCGTTGTAATTTGCATCTGCAACAATGTCGATTGTGCTTGTAGATCTTGTTTGGGCAAAATAGTATACGGTGTTTCCCCTTGATTCAAAACATCCTGTATTTCTTGCCAAGCATGTTCCTGTGTATTGACCAATTGTTCAATTGATTTCATATTGAGCTTCCTCTCTATTGTCAAAGTAAAATAGATGTTATAGTTATTTTCTTTTATGGTAAATTATTTTCATAGTCATCTAAACTAGTTCCATTGTCTAACTTCCAGTCCTTTCTTCCATTCGTTGAACTATTTCTTACAATAGCTCCTGCAGCAGATGGTGATTTAAAATCAATATCTTTTAACAATATATAAAAGTCAGTATCTTCTGATACTGTAAAATAGTGTTCATCTTCTAATTGTTTACGTAATTTAGAATAGTTATGTGATATAAATCCTCGATTATGTTCTTTTCTAATATAAGATCCCTTTAATAACTTATATATTCCATTTACAATTTGAAGTTTAGCTTGTTTTTTAGCTATATTTATTTTAAAAATGGGACTATCTGATACAGGTAATCGATTTAAATTAGAATGTTCTAAATTATTAATATCTGTACTACTTGTTTTAGTAAAATCCATAATTCTTAAATTTTTTAAAACAAATGTTATATTTTCACTAAATTCATCCATATCTTCTCGATCTGATTGAGGCATTTTAGAACCAGTAGGTATATTTGTATTATCTACTTTTACAGTAGTTGTATTATTTTTAGCTACAATATATAATTCTTTTTCTAAATAGCGTACATGTGCTTTGGTCAGATTATTATCTTTACTAATAAAAATAGCAAATGTACTCCACCACTCTTTAGACTTATAATGATCTTGTAATCTTTGGTTTACCTCATCTGCTTCTCCTATATATATACGTTTCAAGTATGATTCTTCAATGTCAGATATTAAAAAATATATACCAGGCGCAAATAATTCTTCAAACTTTTTCAAAAGTTGTACATGTTTTCTTTCTCCAATGTATACTTTTCCTGTCCAATTGCCTAACTCAGCTATTTGCAAATTTTTATATTGTTCACTCATTGTATAGAGTTTAATGGTTCTCCCTCTCATAACAGCCCCCTGAATTCAATCCGCTCATATTCTATATTTATTAATTATTGTTTTTGAAATAACTCAAACACATAATCAAATCTAATAACAATTATATACTCAGTATTTTATCTATAAATTAATATACTTCTCCTTCTTCTCCAATAACTTTTGCTTGTAATTTAATTGCTATTTTTTTCATTTTGTTAATCATCATCATATCGCCATACTTAGAAAAAATATTACCATCACTATAAAGTAGATATATTTTTTGTTTTTCGTTTTCAATTGTATATTCCCAAATTGCCATTCCTTCTTGTTCTTGAGACAATATCAATCCATTAGGTAAAGTTGTCTCTAATTTGTCTATAGCTTCTAACTCATTATCTGCACGAATAATATCCTTCCATTCTTTTAATGAAATTCGAGAATCTTCATTTTCATAGATATCTTCTGCTCTGGTAATATAGATATTGTATCCCATTATCTAACTCCCTTTAATTATATTCACTACTGAATCTCTGTTCGTAAATACCTTGCAGAGCAAATTTTTGCGGTCTATTAATTAGGCATGCGCATGATAGCTGCTCTAAGTGCATTGGTTCCTTGTTCAGTTTGCAAATAAGACAGCGGTGTTTTGTGATCTAACGCCGGGATAGTCCGTTCAATCCATTGAAATGTATATTCACCTAACTTAGCAAGCAATACGATTTGAATATCTTTTGGAATAGTAGTCTGGCTCATTTTTGTTTTTAATAAAGGATCAATAGGATCATATAACTCTTGATGAATTCCCACAAATTTTTCCCAACTGTCTTTATTGTATTCTTCACCATAAATATCGTATATATCAGACATATCTGTTCTCCTTATAAAGTAAAATGTATAACATACCAAAATACACTAAGCATGTATACTTAGTGTATTTTGAATGATACGTAATAACAAGTTTTTCAAAATCCAAATACAGACATTCCACCATCTATCATAATCGTTTGTCCTGTAATATACCCTGCCGCTTCCGAAGCTAAAAAGACTACTGGCCCTACGACTTCTTCTAGATTACCTACACGTTTCATAGGAGTGCGATCCAGAATGTCTTGCATGTACTGTTCATCTGCTAAGATCGTCTCGGTAAGAGGAGTACGGAAATACCAGGGGCCTACACCATTGACTTGGATGCCGTATTGTGCCCATTCCATAGCTAGAATTTTGGTCATATGGATGAGACCTGCTTTGGTTGCGCCATAGACTACACCTGTACGCAAAGCAGTATGCCCACCCACAGAAGCAATATTAATAATTTTGCCTCCACCATGTTCTTTCATTAGATGTGCAGCTATTTGTGAAGCGATTAGCGCTGAATGTAAATTTGTTTCTACAATTGTATGCCATTCACTGTCAGTGACATCCAGCGCTTTGGAACGAATATTCATCCCTGCATTATTAACTAGAATATCCGGTGCGCCAAAAGCCAATTCAAACCGATCAAAAGCGGCTTGCATTTGCTCACGATCTGTTACATCAGCAGTGATACAGATTGCTTTGCGACTGCTATGTTTTTCGATTAATTGTTTGGTCACTTCTAGATCTGATCCTGTTCTAGCGATCAATCCTACATCTGCTCCAGCTTGAGCAAGTCCAACAGCCAGAGCTTGCCCGATGCCTTTGCCTGCTCCGGTTACGATAGCTTTTTTATTAGATAATGAAAATGATGGTAAATACATAATGTGTCTTCCTCTCTATGCTGTGATTAGGTGCAAATGATATTATTCAGCTTGTTGTGTATCAAAATACTGACTGGGATTGCCATAGTGTGGATGAACCACTTCCCGATACTGCTCTTTTGTATACTCTCCAATCACCTGACGCCAAAATAGCTGTGCCGGACGATTAGTCTGGACTTGCGTTACTTTCCATGTGCCTGCATACCGTGAGAACAATTGATGAGCAGCCCACTTACCGACTCCTGTACGCCTGTATTTTTTTAACACAAAAAATTCGGTCATATAATAATCTGCTTCTAAAGGATCTTTCAACCGATCGACCAGAGCGAAGCCAGCAATATACGAATCGACATAAATTAAAAATGGAAACTTTTTACCAGGTTGACTCCAATATTGATTTAACCCCGGGTATTCGGGAAAGCGACCTTTCTCATCAAGATCAATACTCAAATAATATGTAAAATCATAAAGATACAATTGCATCATTTCCCGGATTACACGTCTGCGACTACGTGGCACTTGCTCAAGCTTTAATCTCATGATGAACCTCCATCACCGAAGTCAGGTCGTTTAGCGTTGCACATGTACGTTTTTCTTTTCCTTTTACTATATACTTTTCTCTCTAAAAGAAGCAAATCATTTCCAATTGAAGAAACAGATGATCTACTCCTATTTGTGCTACAATCGGATAAGAGGTGAATATCAACATGAGTGTACAAAAAATAGCAGATCGCTTGAAATTAGATGAAAAATTGCCTTCAATGCCATGGTTTGTAGAGCAATTTATCAATTATAAATTACCTGATCTTTCTCCATCTACATTGCTGGAGTACATACGAGATTACGAGTCTTTTTTCGGTTGGATGATCGTAGAAGGATTATCTACAGCCGCTGATTACAAACAAATTCAATTACTGGAATTGGAAACGTTGCGGATGGAAGATGTTACGAATTATCGTCTTCATTTAACGACTCGAACCGAAGGCACAAATACGCGTGTAACTGTATCTCGTAAATTATCTTCTCTCCGCTCACTATTTCATTATTTGAGCCAGATTGCTGAAGATGATGATTTTTATCCTTTTCTCAGACGTAATATTATGGCAAAAGTTGAAGTGAAACGGATGCACAAACCAAAAGATACTGCCGCCAAATTAAAAGGTAAGATTTTGGAAGATGAAGAATTGCTGGAATTTGTCGGTTATATTCTGGAAGGATATCGTGAAGATATTGCTACTAACAAACAAGCACTGTATTCATATGAACTTAATCGTGAGCGGGATGCTTGTATTACGAGCTTAATTTTGAACTCAGGCTTGCGTGTATCAGAAGTGGTCAACCTTAACTTAATCGATCTTGATCTCAATCAGAAATTAATGTATGTATCGCGTAAAGGGAACAATGATGAGACTTTTAAAACGCCTATCTATTTTCGTGAGCAAGCTAAAGACGAGATTCAAACCTATCTACAATTGCGTGAGACTCGTTATCGCACACCGAAAAAAGAAACGGCCTTATTTGTCGCCCGTCCCAATGGACAGTCTTCTGGCAAACGAATGACTAAGCGAGCGATTCAAGCGATGATTATGAAATATGCTAAAAGCTTTGGCAAACCTTATCTTACGGTGCACAAATTACGTCATTCGTTTGCAACCGATTATTATTTACAAAACGATATTTACAAAACAAAAGAACAATTAGGGCATGCTTCTACCGAAACAACAGAAATTTATGCGCATCTTACCGATAAAACGATGTCTGAAGCGATCGAAAAAAGAACAGATTTGTAGTGTTCAGATTGTAACTATATGCTCATTCTTATGACACTGTATAACAATTTTATAAATTAGAAACAATTAATATCTATAGCAAAATCCCCTTACTATGTCAGCGAACACTCCCTATAGGAGTAAGTTCCATGCTGTTAGTAAGGGGATTTGGTTATTTCAATACGTTGTTGAATACAATACTTATGCTTGTGTATCCAAACAGCAAACTTAATACTGCTTTACAATCTATTTCATTCTGTATAAGTATACGGGCAAAATAGTACAACTATACTAAAGTCAGCTTACGCAGACGCACTACTTAATTTGGATGCTAGCTCAATAAAGTTTTCAACTGCTTTGCGAATACGCAGTTCTGTTCCTTCATCGATCGGTTCTCCGTTTTCATTAAATTCACGCTGTGATCCACCAATTGAGATCCATTCCGGACAGTTAATACCATGTACATTACGAACAATAGTCTGTAAATGTAACAAAGAAGCTGTACCGATCAATCCACCTGCTGAGTTCGCAGATAACACAGCTTTATTATTAAAATAATCGCTACCCAAGAAGTCTAATGCATTTTTGAGTACGCCTGAAATCGAACCATGATATTCAGGTGTCGCTAATACAAGAGCATCCGCAGACTTCGCAGCTTGTGCAAGCTTCTGTACTTCTTCATGTCCATACGCTTCACCTGGTCCGTATAACGGCAATTGGTGTTCATACAAATTAAATACTTCTGCTTCATGTCCATGCTCTTGAAGCAGACGGGCAATATACTGGCTAAGTAAAGTAGTTGATGCGTCCGGACGATTACTGCCGGCGATAAGTGTGATTTTCATTTCTGATGTTCCCCCTGAGCTTCAATGTAATTTTCCAATTCATGGATTATCGTTATAATACCATCTTTTTTAGCATCTATAAAAGTGATTTCTTTCAAATTTGAAGATATAAATGAATCATACCGATTGTAGACCCATTTCACATGCGATAATTCAGCAGGTAAAGAAATGCCTTCTTGATCGGCAACAATCACAATTTTGGGATAATGAGCTTGCTTGAATCCTTCTACCAGAATCAAGTCATATCCAACAGCAAATCTAGCGATTAATTGTTCTAATGATGAAGGTTGTTGCTCTATGATTGCTGTTCGTGTAGCTGAACTAATCGCTATCGCTGCAGCGCCTGATTGGGTATGAGCATACGTATCTGTACCTGCATGATCCATGTCAAATTCATGAGCATCATGTTTGATAACAGCAATTCTTTTTCCTTGCGTAGACCAGTGTTGCAACAGTGCTCCGATCAATGTGGTTTTGCCTGAATTTTTGTAACCTACAATTTGAATAACTACCGGCAAACGTACAGAATGATCATTAGATGAGGACATAGTATCTGTCATAATATCAACGACTCAGACGTAATACAGATACTGTCGTTCCTGCTGGCAGTACTTCGCTCGTAGGTGGAATGACGATTAAGCAATCACTATCTTTGATCGTGACCATTACACTTGATTCATCTAGGCTAGCCGGATAAGCAACAATCTTACCTTCTTCTACAGCTATAGTTCCGCGTACATAACGGGTAAAGCTATTGATTTTATGATAATCGTGCCCTAATGTTGCTGTCCATTCTGGTAAATAATCTTGCTTGGAGTTCATCATTTGACGAATCGTTGGACGTACCAGTAATTCGCAACCCACAAAACAAGCGCCTGGATTACCCGATAAGGCAAATAATAACTTGCCATCTTTGACTGCACCTGTAGTAACACTACCCGGACGCATAGATATTTTGTTAAATAACATCTCTACTTCATCACTACGTACCAGATCACCCATAACATCATAATCGCCTACAGATACACCACCACTTGAGATCACAATATCGTAAGAAGACAAAGCATGTAACATTGTAGTGCGTGCCAGTTCCAGATCATCCATAATAGCACCTAGTACATGTGGCTCTCCGCCTGCTGCTTTGACTTGTTCAGCTAACATGTATGAATTACTATTGCGAATTTTGCCGGGTTCAATAGGTTCTTCTACAGATAATAATTCTGTACCTGTTGAAAAAATAGCGACTTGCGGACGGCGATACACTTCAACTTCATGCACACCAAATGTAGCTAATACCGAAATTTCTCCTGCGCTAATCTGTGCACCTTTGGTTAATAAAATATCTCCTGCTTGGATTTCAAGTCCAATTGGCGTAATATTACGCCCCTGCTCCACCGAGCGCTTAAAGCCTACCCACTCTTGCCCTTCTGCTTGTCTTGTCTCTGTCATTTCTAACATTACAACTGTATCTGCTTCGTCTGGAACCATTGCTCCAGTCATAATACGTGCGGCTGTGCCTTGTATCAATTGCACCGATGGTGTCTGTCCGCAAGGAATATTATCGATCACTTGTAACCAGATTAGATGGTCACTTGAAGCTTGAGCAATATCACTAGCAATCACTGCATACCCATCCATCCCTGAACGTCGAAAATGCGGATATGGATGAGGGGCTTGTATATCTTCCGCCAAAAAGCGTCCGCCTGCTGTATAAATTGATACTTTTTCTGTATCGATTATACGTACATAATCAGCGATTTTTTGCTGTGCAGTTGCTGGAGTAATAGGCTTACGGTTAAATTTAGCTGGATTATGGTCAACAGGATTTGAACTTTCCTGTTTATCGAATAACGATGATTGTGGTTCCTTCATATCGATGTTCCTCCTGTATGTAGCTATTTGGCATGTATATACTTTTCTATTCTTTTCTTTTATAGACTAACATCAAAGATCATGCAAGTTTTGTTGTTCATTTAAAAGCAGATCAATAGAGCTATTATGTATATTTACTCCACGTTATTTATTGAATCATTTATAGTAGATATTTATTTTATATAGAAATCCTTTGATACGAGAACTTGGTTTGGCATTTAAGGTTTATGGAGTTGGGGTTGAGATTTTTTTTGATTTCTTATTATGAATTTTTCATGTAATGATATTTTATTATATAATTCTATATAAAAAAATAAGTCATTTAATACTACCAAATCATATACTACTACTAAAATAATCTTTATTTAGATTTACCTGTAGATTTATCTAGTTGAAGATTAAAGATAGTTTACCTACAATAGGATAGCTATACAGTCATTCAATAAAGTCAAAAAAACCGTAACCCATAATATGGATACGGTCTTTTAGCAGATGAAATATACAATGATGTTAAAGGTGGAGCTTGTTTCGATCATTCTACTTCTACTTTTATACTTTTGATAGGCTACCTTCGACCTCGCTTGCGTATTTTGCCTGATCCTGAGCTGGTCTTCGGTTTACTGCTACGTGATGGAGAAAAGAATCCGCCACCTGATGAATCTGAGCGGCTACCTCGATTGATTGTTCCACTTGATCCATTGGAAGAAGAGGAACCACGATTGAAAATACTACCGCTATCTTTAGAACGCTTGGAACTAGAAGATGTGCCACGCTTGAAGATAGAACCTGATTTGTTCACTGTTAAAGGTGGAGCTTGTTTGATATCTTGAGCGGTTGGTTTTTTGTATTGGATCGTGGGCTTATAGGTGTTGTACGTTGTATATCCACGATAACTGCCACCATAATGATATCCACCGAATGAGTTAAATAAATTACTGATAATACTCGCTGTAAGATACCCTTGTAAAAAGCTAGAATCATAATTTCGAGCAACATATTTGTCCGAATCGACTTCTATCAAAGTATCTTCTTTTTTCTCAGGGTCTTGTTGAACTTGGATCAATTCATTATCGTAGACCAAAAACATCCGCTCAGGATCTTGTACACTCATCTCTTGCGGTGTGCGTTGATCTGATAATTGCTCTGCAACTACAGGAACGGTCTCTCCTGCTGCCCGGTATACATATGAAGTCGAATCGCCATCTCTACTTACAGATTCCAGTGGATAATTGACGTCAACTTTGGAATTACCACAGCCTGATAATAATGAAGTTAATAAGGCAAGCATTATTGCTATTTTGAGCAACCATGATGCACGTTGTTTCATTCTTCTTCGCTCCTAACTAGCACGGATAACATGAACGTCTCCGTTAAGTACGAATTCTCCTTCATACAAAGTAAAACGTCCAGCTTGCCATTCGACACGAAGTAATTTACGATCATCTGATTGATATTGCCATACCGATTGATCTCCACTTTGTAACGCTGGTGTTCTGCCTGTAGATATCACTGTTCCTTCATATTGTTCTTCTAAGTAATAATCGGTATCATCCATTTCAATATGGCTAGGTACTTGACTTGAATCTTCAAGACCGCCATCAATTGGATAATACAGAGCATAGCGTACCGTTTCTCGCTCTTCGATATGCAGATAAGCAATCGCATTGCCATCTTGTATCGTGAGAACCACTGCATTACGAGCGCGGTTACGAACGCTTCCTTTAACTTCATATGTAACCAATGATACTTCACAAATATCCCCAACACTCAAGTCCATCGGGCTTTTTTCAACTTTAGCCGGTTCTGGCTTTGATACGAGGTTTGTAAGTCTTTTCCACAATCCCATCGTCACTCTTCCTTTCGTGATCTTTTATAATGAAGCTGAAATAATCAATGCACCTACAATTTGCAATGCTCCGCCAAGTAAACCGTAACCGATTTGACCTTGCTTGGTGCCTTCATCTAGATCAAGACCCATCATTTGTTTCAATAAGAAGCGTACGATTAATTCTAAGATTAATAAGATTACAAATGATACCACAGACACAAGAACAGCTTCGCCAAGACTCCATGATGTACCGATCGCTACCGATAAAATATAACCTTGAGCAAATAACTTCATAACCAAACGAGTTGCGACTGCATTATTTCCTGCTTTAATTTCTGCAATATCTTTGTACTTGGTAAATAAGGAATCGACATACATCAAAACAAATAAAAGTACTGCTCCTACTGCTGTCCATACCGCTATTGATCCTAAAATGTTCCAACTCATACTAGACATCCTCCACATATTCAACATTGTAAAACTATTTGTAGCGTATTAAAGCGTGTACTATTTTCGGCATATCAATTAACATCATCAACCAATCACGATTCATCAAAAATCCATACAAAAAGCGAAGGAGAACAAGCTGTATCGTTCCGACCTTCGCTTTGTAATAAGATATAAGAATAGCCTAATTTATATTGGGATGAAATTAAGATTTGTTCTCGTATTGTTTCATCAATGCTGCTAATTCATCTTCAACAGCTTTGTCTTTACCGAGCGATGCGAACTCATCATCTAGTGATTTGTTCTGACCATTCACTTCTTCACTCGCTTGTGCTTGAGCTTCCATTTGTAGCATTTTTTCTTCCATACGTTTCAAGCCAGATGTTGCAGAATCAGAGCTAAATTCGCTCATTGCATGATTGATTTCTTTTTGCGCTTTGGCTGCTTGATAACGAGCGATTAATGTATCGCGTTTGTTTTTCATTTCAGTCAATTGCTTACGCATTTCATTTAATTTGGCACGAAGATTATCTGCAGAAGCTTTGTTTTGCTCATAGTTCGCTTTGAACTCATCACGTTTGGCTTCAGCGTTTTTCTTTTCTTCTAGTGCACGACGAGCCAGATCAATATTTTGCGCTTGAGCAGCCATATGTGCTTGCTCTTCACGTTTTTTGACCAATGCTTCTTGCTCTTCATACGATTGTTTGAAACGTTTCTCAATAGCGATCTGCGATGCAACAGCTTTCTCTGCATCTTCAAGGTCAGCAGACATATCACGAATATATTGATCTGTCATTTTAATAGGATCTTCTGCCTTCTCAATCAAAGCAAACACATTGGATAAAGTTAAATCACGTAATCTTTTGAAAATAGACATAAATAATTACCTCCAATTTAATAATTGATCACTATTGTCGTGTCAATGATAGATCATAATACGAAGCATGATATTTAATGTTTCAATAATTTGTAATTTGACCGCTATTCATCGTTCTATATTCTGACTATATGACTGCATATAAACACCAATAGGTTCCTTATACTACCTATTTTACGGGATTATGGGTCTTTCGTCTATATCACCCTGCTCATTGCAATCTATACATATAAAATTAAACATATTTGAAACTAAAAAAACACTCTCGGTCGATAAGACCAAGAGTGTTTTTATCTATATAGGCGTCAATCACACCGAGATGGGTTGGCTATGGGCATAACCGAATATCTCATCGTAGTGAACGCTATCTTACATCGCTTTTGTTAACGTAATTGAACCATCTGCTTTGTTCCATTTTACGTCCCAACCTAATAGTTCAGTAATCGAACGTAAAGGTACTAATGTTCTGCCATCGCTATTCACCATAGCATTTGCACTTAACATTTTAGTAGTTCCATTTACATCTACTTTTTTGTTATTAATCCAGAATTTCATTGTATCACTGCCTGCCATTACCGTTACTTGACCCGCAGATTTATTCCAGCTTACTTTAGCACCGATTCCCTCACCCAGGTAACGAAGTGGGATATACGTTGTGCCATTTTTAACGACTGGAGCTGTATCCATCATCGTTGTTTTGTCACCAATTTTGAGCTGTTTGCTATTCAACTTCATCCATACCATCATCATTGAATCATTCGATGTTGTAGGAGCAGTTGTTGTTGGTTGTGTTGGTGTTTGAGTGGTTGGCGCTGTAGGCATAGGTGTTGTTGCTGCTGTTTTAAATTTATCTGGATATTGCGTTACGATCGCACCACCCAATGCTTTACCAATACCGAACATTGTTTTGTATCCTTCACGATCTGCTGTATATGCACCTGCATAGTTTTTAGCTGCATATTGATCGATAACAGCTTGCACTTGATCTTCATGTGTACGCAATGCTGCTAAAGCTGCATCTGCTGGCAAGTTATTTGCTGTAGCTGTACCTAAAAATGTAGAGAATTCTTTGGTGAAGTCAGTAATACGATCTTTGACAGCTTGTAAAGAAGTTTGGTTATTTGATTTGAGTGCATCTACATAATCGCTTTGTGCTTTGATATGATTGGTCACCCAAATTTTTTCAAATTGGTTAGCACCTTCTGCACCATAGATTGATGAGATAGCTGCTTTAAAGTCTGCTGTATTGCCTGCTTCAGCTGCGATTAATGCATCAGAATCAGGTTCACCGTTATATTGTTTTTGCATTTGTAGTACAGATAATGCAAAGTGTTCTGCTGCTAGATGATTAAGTGCTGAACGCAAATCTGCTGCTGGTGTATCGACAGAAGTGTTATCGAATTTAGCAGGGAATTGAGTTACAATCGCACCTGATAACGCTTTACTTACGGTAAACATCGTTTCCAAACCTTCACGATATTCGGTGTAAGCGCCTGTATAATCACCGGCTACATATTTTTCAAATACATCTTGTACTTGATCTTCATGGAGACGAAGAGCATTTTCAGCCGTTTGTTCAGGTAATTTACCTTCTGTTGCTGTAGATAAGAATTTGGCAAATTCATCTACAAATCCTTGTACTTTCGCTTCTGCGGCTTTGATTGCATCTTCATTTTTCATTTTAGTCGCTTTTACCAATTCATCAGTGTATTGATTATGAGCGCGGAAGATTCTTTCGAATTCCGCTGCGCCTTCTTTACCATACAAAGACTCAATAGCCGGTTGCATATCTAATGCATTTTTATCCAATGCGTCTAACGCTTGTGCAGCATCAGGAGCACCTTCATATGCTTTGGTCATCGCTACAACAGCTAGCGCAAAATGTTCAGATAATAGATAATCAAGATCTGAACGAAGATCTGCTGCTTTGGTGCTTACAGTTGGCATTGATGCTGAAGTCGCATCTGCGGCAAAAGCACCTGTAGTGGGAACTAACAAAGATAAGCTAAGTACCGGCACTATTAATTTTTTCATTTTCATCATCAAAACTCCTTTATGTGTTTGTTTTAGTTTTTGTTGTCGTCCTTACACAGATGAACGGAAGAGATTCATTTTTGGATCACTTTGTTATTTTAATTTTTAGAAATAGATTTCAAAAATAGAGCGTTTCACGAATCGAATGTCAGCCTATAGACGATGCATTCCGCTATTACTTTTAAGCAAAAAAAAGCCTGTATCCCTTGATGTACAAAGGGTACAGGCTTTTTAAAATGATGACTTATAATTCGCTATTCTTTTTCTACATAACCGTTATCTAGCGTCAAAAAATTTTTATTATTGTTCAAAAAATACAATGACATGGTAATCAATATTTTGGTAAATATACATATTTAAGTATAATTATCTATGATATCCACGTGCATATTGTACCGGAACTTCTGCTTCTAATTGAAGTTCTTTGGCAGCATGAGTTGCCCAGTATGGATCACGTAACATAGCTCGACCTACTGCTACAAGATCAGCTTGATCGTTTTCGATCACTTTTTCAGCAACTTCATACTCATCCAAAAGACCTACCGCAATCACAGGCATGTTTAACGCTTTTTTGATATGAGTTGCTAATTCTACTTGATATCCCGGACCTACTTGCATACCACCGGAACCGACAGGGCCTTCACCACCAGAAGAAATATGCATCATATCTACTCCTGCTTCTTGGTAACGACGGCAAACGTCAGTAATATAATCGATACCATATCCACCATCAACATATTCACGTGCAGATACACGCATAATTACAGCCATCTCAGCAGGAACCACTTCACGAATGGCTTCTACTACACGTACACCGAACAATGCAAGATCTTGACCGTATTCGTCTTGACGTTGATTGACAAGTGGCGAATGGAATTGATGAATTAAATAACCATGTGCTCCATGCACTTCAACAGTATCAAATGCAGCTTCTACAGCACGACGTGCACCTTGACGATACGCTTCGATCATGTCTTCAACTTCTGCTGTTGTCAGTTCATGAGGTGTTTTGTAACCATCTCCATCATAACGAACAGCCGAAGGTGCCACCGGTGGATTAGCATCTTCTGCTTTGCGTCCAGCATGACCTAATTGAATACCGATCTTCGCTCCATATTGATGTACTCCATCAACAATTTTGCGATAAGCAGGAATGAAAGAATCGTCCCAGATTCCTGTATCGTTGTCTGTAATTCGTCCGTCTGGATGTACAGCAGTCATTTCAACAATAATAAGACCTGTACCGCCTACAGCGCGGCTAATATAGTGAACGTTATGCCAATCATTTGGCATGCCGTCTTTAGTATCTACAGAATATTGACACATCGGTGGCATAACTACCCGATTTTTAAGCTCTAAATTTTTGAATGTGTATGGTGTAAATAGATTGGTCATTATTTTCCCTCCAACAGTATATGATGATCTGTATTATGCCAAATTTATCGTAATAAATAATAACATACTTATTATTATATACTAAAATGAACACAACAAAACATCACAAAAGACATATTAGCTATTTTCACTAAATCTTCATAAAGTTGTCCCAACAAATAATTGATATCATTGTTACAAGAGCGTCTCTATTTCTTATTCTATGCTAAATAGAAAAAAGAGCTGATAAATATATCAGCTCTTTTTCATTTGCTTATTTTCACCTTATTTAGTAGGTTACAGTTGATTGATTTATAGTACTTTGCTCAAAAAGTCTTGTGTACGTGGATGGCTTGGAGCCCCGAATACTTCTTCCGGTGTACCTTGCTCTACAATTTGCCCTGCATCCATAAAAATAATACGGTCGCCTACTTCACGCGCAAAGTTCATTTCATGGGTAACTATGACCATCGTCATGCCTTCATGAGCAAGCTTCTGCATTACTTCTAGCACTTCACCAACCATCTCAGGATCAAGCGCTGATGTAGGTTCATCGAACAACATCACATGCGGTTGCATCGCCAGTGCACGTGCAATCGCAATACGTTGCTTTTGCCCACCGGATAACTGACTTGGGTAAGCATTGTATTTATCTGCTAACCCTACCGTGTGTAACAGATCTTCTGCGATTTTATTAGCCGCATTAGTATTCATTTTTTTCACTTTAATCGGTGCGATGATTAGATTTTGCAATACCGTTTTGTGTGGAAAAAGGTTAAAGTGCTGGAACACCATTCCCATTTTTTTACGAGTATTATCAATATCATGCTTACGCGCTGTAATTAATTCATTTTCAAAATGAATCTCGCCTGCGGTCGGTTGCTCTAACAAGTTGAGACAGCGTAAAAATGTACTTTTACCCGATCCACTCGGTCCAATAATAACAACCACTTCACCTTGAGCGATATCCATATCGATGCCAGTTAATACTTCATTTTTGCCGTATGACTTTTTAAGACCTTTAACGTTGATCACTTGCACTCAACCTCCGTTCTACAATACCTAGTAGTTTGGACAATATAAATGTCATAACAAAGTAAATTGCTGCCGCAATAATCAATGGGCTCAATGCAGAATACGTAATACTACGAACTGCTTGTGCCTGGAACATCAAGTCGGCTACTCCGATAAAGGAAACGATTGATGATTCTTTAATAATGACGACAAATTCATTACCGATCGCTGGCAATACACTTTTGATCGCTTGTGGAATAATAATATGACGCATCGTTGCACCATAAGACATACCTAGTGAACGTGCCGCTTCTGTCTGTCCACGATCCACGCCTTGAATACCTGCACGAAAAATTTCAGCTAGATAAGCAGAACTATTAATAGATAATGTGATAATACCAGATTCTAAGACGGTAAAGTTAATATTAAAGGCTTGTGCGATACCGTAGTGAATAATCAACAATTGAACAAGCATCGGTGTCCCACGCAAAATCTCAATATAGGTCATCGCTAACCAACGGAATACGGAGATTTGTGATAAACGTAACAATGATACAATCAATCCAATAATAAATCCGAACAATACACCCATCGCCGATAAGAACAATGTGTATTGAATGCCTTGCCAGTAGTAACTACGATAATCCCAGAAAATCTGGAAAATATTCGGCTTCGGTTTATCTTTGATTTGCTCTGCTGTTTCACCATCAGTTTCACCTGAATTAAGCTTGAAAGCTGCTTCTACGAATTTATCAATTTCATCATTAGCTTTGAGTTCTGCTAATGTTTTGTTAATTTGACCTAATAATGCAGTATTTCCTTTTTGTACAGCAATCGCCATTGGTGTATCGCTGTCTGGAATTTGAATATCGGTGATTGCAAGATCAGGATGATTAAGCACCTGACCTTCTGCTACAGGGCCTTCCATCACTGCTGCATCTACACGATTCGATTCCAACTGCAACATAATATCAGATACTTTATCAACTGGAGATAATTTAGCTCCTTGAATACCTTCTGCGATATCTTGTTGAATCGAACCTCTTTGTACACCGATCGCAGCCCCTTTCAGGCTATCCATCGTTTTATATTTCGTTTTGTCTTCTGCACGAGTTACAATCACTTGACGAGAAATATAATACGTGTCTGAGAAATCTACATTTTGACGACGTTCGTCTGTAGGTGTCATCCCTGAAATAATCATATCAATCCGGCCGCTATCTAGCGCGGGTAACAAACTGTCAAACGCAATATCTTGAATTTGCAGTTCTGCTCCCATATCGGCAGCGACTCGCTTAGCGATCTCAATATCTGATCCTACAATCTCATCTTTGCCATTTATATTTTTACGAAATTCATAAGGTGCAAAATCTGCACTTAAACCTACAACTACTTTTTTACCTGTGTCTTGTGCAGCCGATGCTATCGGTGATACTGCTAAAAATACAATCAGCACACTAAAGCAAACCGCAAATAACGATTTACATACTTTCAATTTTTTATCCCCTTCCATATTATACACGCAGACTTGACCAGTCTACCGGATCGAAGTAAGTTGACCTACAATCATATCCATTACAGAAACCTTATTAAAAAGTCTAACCGGGTTATTATAAATGAATATGTATGATTATTCAATCATTTTATCGTAAGTTTAGTTCCACTTTATGATATACTACTTTGGTCGAAACATTATATGATAACTTCTAAAGGAGACGATACTATTGTCTATTACATCCAACCTCAAATCACAAATAGCAACAACGATTGACCAACATGCTGAACGTTTCAAAGCAGTTTCTACATATATAGGAGATAATCCTGAACTAGGTAATGAAGAGTTCAAAGCATCTGCCAGATTAAAAGAAGAATTGCTATTCCATAACTTTACGATTGAAGCGCCTATATTAGGGATCGAGACTGCATTTATCGCTACTTACACTGCTCAAAAGTCAGGACCTGTTGTCGCATTGTTATGCGAATATGATGCGTTACCTGAAATTGGACACGCTTGCGGTCATCATCTCATCTGTATGATGAGTGTCAGTGCAGCAGTAGGATTAAAAGCTGTAGTTAATGAGTATGGTGGAACGATTCGAGTCTATGGTACACCAGCAGAAGAAACACGTGGTGCTAAAGTGCCGATGGCAGAAGCTGGCTTGTTCGATGATTGTGATTTTGCGATGATGGCACATCCTTATTATGCCTATGAAAAATCAGGTATTTCTTTAGCGATGGATGCTTTGCAATTTGAATACTTTGGCAAATCTGCTCATGCCGCAGCTAGCCCGCAACACGGTATCAATGCACTAGATAGTGTTTTGCAATTGTTTAATGGAATCAATGCTCTTCGTCAACAGACACGAAGTGATACACGGATTCATGGCATTATTAATCAAGGCGGAGTAGCTGCTAATATTATACCGGACTACGCTTCTGCTCAATTTTATATTCGTTCTGCTAGTCGTGAATATACCAATGAACTTGTAGAAAAAGTAAAACGTATTGCTGAAGGATCTGCTTTGCAAACAGGATGTACTTTAAAAGTGTCGAATTATGAATATTCGTATGATGAATTAATTACCAACACTACGTTATCCGAGGTATTTACTAATAATCTGGTCTCTCATGGAGTAGCACGCTCTGATATTCATAGTGGCAAAGACGCTGGGTCACTTGATCTGGGAAATGTATCTACACACTGCCCTGCGATTCATCCTTATATTCAAGTCACTACAGAAAAACATGAATTGCACAGTATTGGATTTCGTGATCGTGCCAAGCAACCTGAAGCTTTAGACGCAATGATATTTGGAGGCAAGATTTTGGCAGAAACAGCGTATGATGTGATAAGCCAACCTGAACTATTGCAACAGATTAAGCAAGAATTTGCAGCACGTTAAGATGTAATCATTTCCAGTCGGACTCTAACATTCTAATTAGCTATTATTTTATTCATTTAGCGATAATACTAGGTATCTGTCTGCTTAACTGTAATGCAAGAATGATTTTCGTATAGAGATCGTTTTCTACAAAATAACTTTATAATCGGCTGATTGTAAAAGACAGGAGTGGTTGTAAATGTCCTTTGATCTTTTATTATTAATAGCTTTTATTATTGTGTTTATTGTTATGTTCCGTAGAATCGCTCGTAGACATCAAGGCGATTCCTGGTCAATCAAAGCGAATCAGCGCTTTTTCCGGTCTGCTGTTGCGGCACCGACATCGATTGTGCCTGCTGGGCATCCTTGTGTACCGTTAGTTCTTAGATTAGAAAATGCTTTGCCTGCTGATTATGCTCATCAATTAAGACAGCGTGTGATGACAGAACATCCCGATATGACAGAGGAAGAATGGAATTGGCGCTGGGTCGAAATGCGTCGTTACTTTTTGATCTGTGCGCTTTTCAATCAAATGCCGATGTTCAGCAGTAAAGTGGATGATATCTGGCATGAAATGTTGATGTTTACGCGTGAGTATCAGCAGTTCTGTGATCGCTTTTTTGGATATATGTTGCATCATTCTCCACATGGACAATCGGTATCACAGCCAGATCAACGGGCTTTATTTGACTGGGCGTATTCGCAACTGTTCCCGATTACTCGTCCTAACTCTAGATTGTGGAATGGATTTTTCAATTATCCGTTGGCACGTTCAACGATGAATAACTTGTATTCTTTTAATGAGTATCGTATCGATCATAGTCTGTTTAACCGTCATACATTTAACCATATTCCTGAAGCCAAAACAGCCATTTTATATTTGAGCAAACAATTTCAGGATCACAATCAACAAGCATTGCAAAAAACACCACCGGCGCGGTATAACAAACAAAGTAAACATCATACCTACGATAACGGAAATTACACTTCGCCAAGTGATAATTATGGTCTGGGTCTGTCCGGTTGTGCTGCTGTATATTATTCGCAAAATGATGTACAACACTTCTGCCCGGCAGTGAATCAGTATTTGCCAGCAGATGTGCAGACGTTGCAATCGTATAATGCTAGTTCTTCTTGTGGTACAGGATATATGTCTACAGACTCTGGTTCAGGACGATCAGGGCATCACAGTCATGGAAGCGATTCTTATGATTCTTCTCACAGTCATAGCGGAAACGATTCAAGCAGTAGTTCTTGCAGTAGTGATAGTTCTGGAAGTAGTTGTGGCGGTGGCGGAGGAGATTAATTACATTAATCTTGGGTGTGAGCCATACGTTGCATACAGACTGGGTCTGTATCTTTATTTGTGAGAGCGCTTTATAAAACATTTGTAGAAAATAAAAAATAAACAGATGATATGGTGGAGGATTATTGTATGGCTCGTTCTTTTTTTAAAATTTCAAAGGAGAGACAGCCGCAGTTGTCTCTCCTTGAATCTTTTTTCTAATCCTTTATAGGATTGAATATCATAAGCTATCAAATTCCGCATAAACTCTATCATTTTCATAATGGTGTGTAAGACCTTTGATTCAAATCTCTTATGAATATCAAATTATACATACTAGGGTCTTACTTATTTAGTGCATATTTTAAAGCTTCAACATATTGCGACTCAGCACGTTGTCCAATTGGAGCTTGAGACATAAAAGCTTCAAAACCGTGGTAACTTCCTGGATAAATATGAAACTCGGTTGGTACACCTGCACGTAAAAGCCTTGTGACATAATCAATCGTTTCATCACGGAAAAGATCCAATTCTCCAACACAAGTATAGGTGGGAGGAAGCCCTGATAGATCTGTAGCACGAGCTGGAGCAGCATATTGAGAAATATCATTATTGCCGTCCTTCCCCAAATACATTTGCCACCCAAAAATATTACTTTCTCTATTCCATACCCTAGCATCAGTTATTTCATAACTTGAAGGAGTAATATTCCGATCATCAATCATAGGATATAATGGCATTTGAAATGCAATTTTTGGTCCTTTTCTATCTCTTGCTAACAATGATAATGCTGCTGTTAGCCCACCTCCAGCACTTTGTCCAGCAACAGCAATGCGATTAGAATCGACTCCAAGCGTAGTAGCATTTTCTGAGAACCATTTTAACGCAGAATAACAATCTTCAAGCGGAGCAGGATATGGGTGTTCAGGTGCTAAACGATAATCTACCGAAACAACTAAACTATCGGTTTCTAAAACAAACCGCCGACATAATGCATCATTTATTTCAGCTCCCCCTATTATATACCCTCCTCCATGAATCCATAATACTCCAGACATCATTTTATGTTTTGAGACTGGCTCGTATATAACAATTGGGATAGCAGGCGCACCTTGCAATCCTGGTATACTATGGAATGATTTAGCGACCAAATCGTCAGAAGGTTGAATATAATTTTGAGCCATTTGGTGCATTTGTTTTCTAGTTTCTTCTAATCCATTTTCATCAAGTATTGTTTCGGGAAAAGTAGAAAATAATGTTTTTAAATCCGGATGAACTCTTGAATCCATAGTAATCTCTCCTCAATATAATTGGTCTTGTTACCTTTAAGTTATTTTTCATTTTCTCTCAATTCTCAGTATGAATAGAGGATTTATTTTCTTTCAATCATTACATCTTTCATCAGTTCATCTATAATTTCTTTGCAAGTTTTGATAGTTTTAATGGAATCAATTTTACTAGAAATGGTGACAAGACCTTCTTCCAATTTCCCATCCACTATCCCGAGTTTGAAAACTATGCTATCCAACTGCGCTAGTTTACCTTCAGCATTTAACTTTTCAGCTTGTAAGGCTAACGTATGTGGTGTAGAACGTAATGAGCCAAATCCAGTTTTAATTGACACTATTTCCTTATTTCCATATTCAATTATGTCTTGTTTAGCTACATCACTTGCTGGTGATTCTTTAGTTGCTAGGAATCTCGTACCCATGTATATTCCTTCTGCACCTAAAGCGAATACTGCATCAACAGTTGTCTTATCTGTAATACCCCCTGCTGCTATCACAGGAATATTTACAGCATCTAAAATGATCTTTACGATTGAAGCAGTTGGTATAGGATGAATAGGAGCCACACCTCCTGCTTCAAAGCCAGTCGCAATAATTATATCTGCACCAGCATTTTCTGCAATTTGTGCTCCTAATACCGTTGGTGATCCTTCACGAAAAAGAATTGTAAAACCGAGTTCTTTCAATCGCTTAATGCCTTGCTTATTAGGTATACCTACTGCAGCTAGAATTTTAATGTTTTCCTCATTGCATATTTTAAGAATTTCTTGACTGATAGGATGATGATTTTCTAAATCACCTTCAGATAGCATGTAATTAACACCAAATGGCTTATCTGTAATTTGTTTTGTTTTTATAATTTCATTTCTTAGACGTTCTCCAATGTCTACAGGATCAATAGCAATTTTATTTTGACCTGCATGTGACCCTAGAATTCCTAACCCTCCTGCATTAGATACAGCAGCTACCAATTCTGCTGAAGTCCCCCAAGCCATAGGTGCTTGAATAATTGGATATTGTATTCCTAAAATTTCACTAACTCTATTCATCTTATTAGCTCCTTTATATTTATAATTTGTGAAGCTACATTTGGAAATTCTTTATACAAAATAAGTATCAGACTCTGTCGTGCCATTTTACATAGAGAAAAGCACTTTAATTAGTGTATATACACCAAATGTATTGCAATTGTATTAATGCAATTACAATACATTTGGACACTTATAAATATAATTTATTATTATTTTAAAAAAATAATCAATTATTGAAGGAGCTCTTTAAATGATTCTGAAAGAGATGTCAACGGATGTCCTAATACTTGTTCGAAAACAGAAGGGTTTGCTTTTGATTCTCCATTATGCCCTTTTTCTGCATAATCTTGATAAGACATAGCGAGCATAGACTCTACTTGAGATATTTTAATTTGTGCTAAATAACTTTCCAATTCGTTTCGTGTGACTTTTTGAATATCAATAGTTTGAGCAACAATTTTTTCTACTGCTTGCCCTAGTTCTTTAAATGTGTAGGGTCTACCAGTTAACTCCAACACTTCATCATAATTACCATCAGCAATGACTCTAGCTCCTGCTTCAGCATACTCACGCTTCAATGCCCATGATAACTGTGCATCTGTTGAATAATATAAGAATTTTTTTGTTTGTACGGAAGTAAGAACATAAGGAGCTATAAGTTCTACATACCAGTTATTACGTAGAAATGTATATGGAATACCAGACTCTTTAATCAATTCTTCTGTCATTCGATGGTTTACTTCTAAGCCAAACTTCTCATGTTCCAAACCATAAAGACTAGTATATGCAATATATTGAACTTGATTAATTTGGGCTGCTTCCACTACATTTTTCTGTATCCCTGGCGAAGAAGTGGAAACAAATAAAAGCCGATCAATTCCTTTTAAAGCATTTATCATTGAAGAACGATCTTTGTAATCTGCCACACGAATATTGATTCCTTTATTTTTAAATTGTTTTCCTTTTTCTTCGCTACGAACAAGTGCATATAGATTTGCTTGAGGAGCAAATTCTTTTAAATAATCTAATGCATAGTTTCCATAGCCACCATTTGCGCCTGTTACCATAATATTCATGCTTATTTTCACACTCTCTTTCATTTATTATTTGATAGTATTTAAAGTAATACTTCTTTCATAGTTCGTTTCTTCTTAAATCATGAATCCACCAGATGCCTCAATTCTTTGAGCTGTAACCCATTGCATATCATCTAGACATAAAGATGCAATCACACTAGCAACATGATCAGGATCACCAACTTCACCGAGAGCAGTTTGTTCTATCAAATATTCTCTTATGCTTTCATCCGTTTTTATAATTCCTCCACCAAAGTCAGTAACTGTAGGTCCTGGTGCTACTGTATTTACTTTAATTTTACGAACTCCCAGCTCTTTAGCCCAGTATTTAGTTAAAATTTCTAAAGCACCTTTCATAGCTCCATAAATACTACTTCCTTCTGCAGTTACACGAGCTAATGCGGAGGATACATTGATAATGCTTCCGCGATCTACTATTAATGGAAGCAATGCCTGGGTCAAAAAGTAAATGCCTTTAAAATTCACATTTATTAAATCATCAAATTGTTCCTCAGTAGTACTACCTAGTAATGTTTGACCTCCAATACCTGCATTATTAATCAAAATATCCAATTGAGTTTGTCCCCATGTTTGTTTTAAAACTTTAGAGAGATCCGAAACGAATAATTCAAAGCTAGATATCTCGCTTACATCTAATTGCATAGAAACGGCTTTTCCTCCTAATTGTTCAATTTCCTGAACAACTAATTCAGCGCTGGCTTTATCACTTTTATAAGTAATGACGCTGTGAATTCCTTTTTTTGACAAAGCAATCGCTTCGCTTCTACCAATTCCTCGACTACCACCTGTGATTAAAGCTATTTTATGAGTTTCCATGTACATGCTCCTTTAAATTAATAGTTTGACAATACAAATATTATTATTTAGTGCATACTTTTCACTTTACTATTCGTTTCATTACTGCGACGAACAAACAAGCCAACAATAAAGCCGATAAAAGCAATGACCATCATAATTACAAATACATTTTGTGCACCAACAGTTATTGCATTTGCGATTTCCTCTGAGTGTGTAGGTGTAAATGAAGTAGATAAATATTTATTTTTCCCACTACTCAAAATACTAACTGCTACAGCTGTTCCCATCGCTCCAATCACTTGCATCATCGTATTTAAAACCGCTGATCCATGAGAATACAACTTAGCAGGTAATTGATTCAAAGCAGTGGTTTGTGAAGCTGGCCATATCAATGCAATTCCTCCTGCTAGAATCATATGCAATGCAATAATGAGTCCAATAGATGAAGCTGGTGTCAATGTTGTGAAGAACCATAAAACCATTATCACAATAAGCAAACCTGGAATAATCACCCATTTGGGTCCATACTTATCAAACAATCGTCCTGAGATCATCTGGATGATACCATTGAGTGCACTGCCTGGTAGCAACATCAATCCCGTAATAAAGACCGAAAGTCCCGCTCCTGTTTGCAAGAACATTGGCAATACAATCATTGTTGACATGAAAATGACCATACACATCATGACAAGGAAAACTCCAATTACAAACATTGGGTATTTAAAAACACGTAAATTAAGCAACGGCTGATCCCTCATCTGCCTTAAAACAAACAATAAAATTGCTATTACGCCAACAATTATTAACGTAAGCACCAATGGATCAGACCAACCACCACCTCCTTTTCCAGCTTGACCAAATCCAAATACGATACTTCCAAATCCAATCGTAGACAAAGTAGCAGAAGGTATATCAATACGTTGTTTACTAACTTCTGTTACATTCTCTAAATACCTCAGTCCAAACCACATTCCAATCAACATTAAAGGAAGTAATAATAGAAAAATAAAGTGCCAAGAATAATATTGAATAATCATCCCACTAATTGCTGGTCCCATCGCTGGTGCAAATGATAAGACTAATCCAACATATCCCATAGCAGTTCCTCTTTTTTCTGGAGGAAAAATTATGAGCAGAGTATTAAATATAAGAGGTAATAACAAACCCATCCCACTGGCTTGCAAAACACGAGCAGTCATGAGCATCTCAAAGTTGATTGATACGGCTGCTAAAAGTGTACCCATCGTTAGTCCAATTGTAGATGCAATAAATATTTGTCTAGTAGTAAACATTTGTAACAATTGTCCGGTAAATGGCATTAATATGCCTAGTGTCAATAGGTACCCTGTTGTTAACCATTGAGCTGTAGCAGCTTCAATTTGAAATATCTCCATCAAATTAGTCATTGCTATGTTAAGAGATGTTTCACTAAACATCCCAACAAAACCACATATTAAAAGTGAAGCCAAAATAGCACGTGTATTATATTTCTTTTCCAATTTTCTTATACTCCTTCTAACTAAAATCTTTTATTGATAAATCCTGTATCAGCTATTTACTATTTCATTTGTTTATGAAATCAATTTCTAAAAATTTAATCACCCACTCTATACTAAAATATAAAACGTTATTTCCGGAATTATGGAAATATAGTACATGACTATAATATAGAATTTTATAATCCTTCCTTTTAAAATTCTATATTACTAGAATAATGGAAATAACGTTTAAAAATAAACCCTTTTAATTAATCATTTCGATATGCTTTCTATTTATTTAATATACAACATTTTTTATTTCGATTTTAATCGAAATAAAAAATGTTGTATATTAATACTAATTAAAGCAATTCAGGGCAAACTTGTTTTACTATATCATTATTTAACTTATAAAAGATGTAAGTCCCTTGTTTCTCGGGAATTATAATTCCACAGTCTGATAATTGCTTAAGATGGTGAGACAATGTAGATAAAGGAATACCATTGAGGCTATCTCCAAGATGTCCTACACATAAACATTTACCATCTGCAAGAGTTTGAACAATTTTGTATCTTGTAATATCACCCAATGCTTTATGAACTTTAACAACTTGATCAATATTCATTTTGGTTAGTACCTTTCTTAAATGACATAGTATATATTTCGATGTAACTCGAAATATATACTATCATGAATTAATTTTGCTGTAAATAGTCTTTCTTTTAAATGATACTTGGTAATCAAAAAATAGTTACTGTAATATCGTAAACACATTTATTGATTTTGAAAAATTCGAAATAAAGTATTCATTGATGTTGTATACCTAGAAATTTTTACTGTGTATAATAAATTTATAATTCTAAGTACAATAAAAATCATTGCAATAATAGTTAAAAATAAATAATTTCATAAACTAATTAGTGAAAAAATTTACTATAAAAACCTTTTTATTAGAAATGAAATATATCCTGATTGATATGCCATACATATCATCTATTCATACTTTTTTGGAAAGGAGATGATCATTCATCTATTTGTCAACGAAATAACTCTTATCTGCTCTACGATTTCACTTACAACGGAGGATATAACACACTATGGCTCGTTCTTTTTTTTCGCGCTTGGAAGGCAACAGCCGCGGCTGTCTTGCCTTTGAACCTTTTTTTCTGATTCCATTTAGTATCGAATATCATAAGCCATCAAATTCCGCATAAACTCTAGTAAAATCGCAATTTTTTAAATTAGATTTTGTATATTTTATCATTGAATATCTAGCGCTGTCGGCACGAAATCGGCACGCGATTAGAGTAAATTTAATCCTATCTCTTTATATATTGCATTCTATTACTAGGATAGATTTGCTATAATTTATATTTTTTTATACTGATAAAGCCGTCTATTGTTCTATTAATAGAATTAACTCAACAAAACTTCAAAATAAAAAAAAGAAATTAACCAACTTACTAGTAATAAAAAGTAAGAAACAAAAAAGTCTGTTTCATAATAGAAGAGCTTTTAATATTCAATAAAGTACTTACAACTTTTACGAATTATTAAGACTCAGCTATTACAGATGTTATGACACTTCACAATGAGATTAATACGTACATTCAATTAAAGAAATAAAAACAACCCTTCCATTATGGAAGGGTCTCTTAATGTTCAGTAAAGTATTTAGAACCATCTTCTACTATAGGTTTATTAGTATCTGGTTGTTTAAGCATAAGAATAGATAATGGATCAGATCCATCCCATTGAATATATTCGTCTTCTACAAGTTGAATTAAGCTCGATTGTATTTGATCCCTAGATTTACCAGTACTACGTTGTAAAAATGCAAGGTTAGGTATCTGACGATGTTGAGCAAAGTGATTGTAGATGATTCTAAATAGTTTTCTTTCTGAATCTTGTAACATAGTGAATCCCCCTCCACTATGTATTATATACGAACTTGAGTTCTATTATATATTTAAGTTCAGATAAACACACTTAGGAAGGAGTGTATATTTTGAACAAAAAACTAAGTCACGAGACAACAGCAACTAAATATTTAAGAGAACAATATAAAGTAGGAAATTATTTCAATTTAAGATTTGGAGCAATTTCAAAAATCAAAACGTTCTCTTAAAAACAGAGTTAATACAAAAAGAAAGTTTTGAGAATCTTGGTAGTATATATTCTGAAACTGAAGAAAAATACGAATTTATGAAACAATTGGGTTTAATCATTACTGTAATAATATTTTTAATAACGACTTTATTTGGAACTCTTACATTCTATTTACAACAATCTATGAGGAATATTGATTGGACTCATGAAACAATAATTCTTGAACTAAAAGCTAAAGCTGATCTATTTGACAGCTCGGAATGGTTAAATGAACCTACTGATCTTTATAAAGCTGAATATGAACTTTATAACGAAAATTTATTGCAACAAGTAGCATCATTTAATGATCAATTAACTGTAGTTTACAAAATGTATTATAGATTAACTTTAACTATTTCAATTTTTTAGCAATATTATTTAGTTTAGTATAGCCTAAATATACATGGCTATGTAGCATACATTTTTACGTAAAAGAAGCATATAAACAAAAAGAAAAACTACATGACCAAAGATTAAAACTTCGTAAAGAAAGGCTTTCCCTTATGAAGTAGACTGTTATTTATTATATATAACAAATCAATATAAATACTTATCGTTATTTTTCTTTGAAGTATATATTGTATTTATGTTACATATATACTTTAAAAGCAAATAATCAGTCTCCCCAAAAATTTATTGCTTCAAACAAAAATTATAAGAAATATTTATCGTATATAGCAAATCTAGCTTAAAAAAACATACGTTCTCTATTAATACATACTTATACACTTATAATAGATTCAGGAGGGAGGTGATATCATGCTCTCTTTTTTGAATGAGATTATCCAATTAGTGATAGGAATAATTACTCTTATTACTGTTTGGAAAGCTCATAAGCTGAAAAAGACTCCAAAGCGGTTGGAGCGCTTTAGAGTCAAAAAGTAAACAGCAGAGCTGGCAATTTAATTGCCAGTTCTACATAAACAATTGTACAACAAAATAGTAAATCTGTAATACATAACGTACAAAGTATTTTATTTTTATTTAAAACAATTTAATTAGGTCTGTCTAAAGCCTAATTTTACTAGGTATTTTCAAATAAAAAATGTAATGCATAAAGTACACTTTTTATTTGCATGTACACATTAACAAACTTTTTATGCTATCGGAAGAGAAGGATCTTCATCTTGATGAACGTATATTTCTTTTTTAATCAACTCTTCTTTCTCAATAAATTTGTATACCATACATTTATCTTGAATAGGATTATCCCCTAATAAAAATTGATTGTTTTCATTCAGATGAAATATATACCATTTAGTAACTTCCGTGCCATTCCCAAATTTAATAAATAAAAGTTTTTCAACTCTTATCTCTTTTGTAATAAGAATTAAAGTATTCTCAAAAAGACGCAAGCATAAAGCACCAATAAAAATAAATAATAGTATTATTAAGATAATAAGAAATCTAAGTTCAATAAGTTTATTTATATCTATAATTTGCTTAACATCTTCTTCGTTTAAAGTAAATAATGATCCAGCAATAAGTGGGATAAGTGAGAAGCTGAACAAGTTATATAATAATAAAAATAAAGAAGCAATTTTTCTGTCAGCTTCTTCAAAATATTTCTTCAATCCTTGCTTAAAATAGATAATTGCATAAAAAATTGCTCCTATCAAAAGAATTGCTAATACAACAATTGTTATAATAATTAGCATGTATTTCAATTTCAAAATCATCAGTAGAACTGAACAATAAAACAATGTTGCAGAAATAAGAATAACTACAAATGTAGTCTTTGTAGCTTTTATAAAAAAATTCTTTTCTTTGCTGTACACTAATTTTTCGATTTTAGTAGATGTAAACATTGTTAAAAACCTTGAACGTCCTACAAAAAATAGTATCCCAATTATGAGACTTAATATTCCTCCAGGTAATACTTTGCTTAAAAGTAAAGTCTGTAATTCAACCATTATAATTATCTCCTTATGTATCTTTGTTTTTTACATAAGTAATAACGGCTTAAATCGAAAAATTGTTAATATTTTTTATAAGTTCTAAATATATGTATATCCCTAGAATAGTAAACATCTTGAATCTTTATATACTCTAACGTATACTTCTGGATCACTCCCCCATAATCAATAATCACATCTACTTCTATTTCTAATTCTTTCATTACATCTACTCTTACCTGGCTGATCACTGCTGCAAATAACTCTGCATCTGTTCTCAGTACTCTAAAAACGCTATGATCTATCAGCATCTACTCCTTTAATTTAAAAATAAAAAAGACTTTATTAGCTATATAAGCTAATAAAGTCCTTGGTTCTTCCAAGTAATATAGAATATGCTTTTTATTTTATTTACCTTTAGTCTCTTGGTTTAACACCTTCCAAATTACAGAAGGTACTCAACCAAAGTACTAAAAACCTATTAAATAATAGTTTTCCCAAAAAATAATAGCACTATCAAGAAAACCAAAGTACATAGAGCTATACGAAGTATGCTCTTCATTATGTGAAACACCTCCTTTACCTGAAGAGGTTATTAATAAGAGTACATTGAAAAAAGTAATAAAGCAATATGTAAAATGACTTGCTCATAAAGTTGAAATTCTTCACAAATTAATTAATAATATAGCATGATTGACCTAGTTCTTATATGCTACAATTGGTAAAAATTATATTCTAAAGGGGAATTTAGAAAAATGAAGATTAAAATGAGCATTTTGGCATTTTGTGCAGTAGTAATGTTATCTGCTTGCGCTCCTACTGCACAACCAAAGGCGGTAGATCCTGCACAAAAAGAATTTAAGATTGGTGATACTGTCGATTTAGAAGGTTTTGAAACTACTGTAACTAAAGTTGAAAAATCAAAAGGTAGTGAATATGATAAACCTAGATCCGGCAACGAGTTTGTTATTGTACACATAGAACTAAAAAACAACAGTTCAAAACAAGTGTCTTATGATCCTTCCAATTACAAAATGTCCAATAGTAAAGGGCAAATTACAGATATAGCATCTACCATGGTAGATCAAGATACTTATTTATCGTATGGCGATTTAGCATCTGGCGGAAGTATAGAAGGAACATTAGCATTTGAGCAACCTAAGAATGATAAAAAGCTTCAATTACAATATACAGATTATACGGTCTATAAGGTCGCATATGAGACTTCTCTGAAAATTAATCTACAGTAATAAGAGAGGTATTATCAATGTTTGCAGTGGGTTTATTTGGTAGGATTTCAGAATAATCTGTGCAATAATCACCTTAATTGTCGGGGCATTGATGTTGCCCTTTCTAGTACAGAAACTTCTCAAATATGGACTTTAGCATTATTAACTTTAGTATTTAGTATAGTTAGTGCGGAAATGTCAAAAACAAAACCTAAATTAACTGGATGACTTATGCTAGCTAGTGGAATTGCTGGATTCATATGCATTTCCGTATTTTATCTTTTGCCAGGCGTTTTGCTGGTTATTGGTGGATTTATGGGAATTTTCTCTGAGAAGAAAAAAATGAAGTTGTTCTCTCGAGCGAATCTACAATATTATAAAAAAAGCCCTATCCGCTCTTAAGAGTAGATAAGGCTTTTTTAACTTAATTTAATTAGTAGCTTATAATTTCAAAACCCAAGTTAATAACCCACTATAAAAGTAAATATTTACATTTTTTAATTTTATATTTACTTTTAACATGATAATTCAAAAAAATAATTTAGAAATGAGGAAGAAATGTGCAAACCATTAGTGAAGGTGAAGATAGCAATGAATTATATCTCCAAAAAGAATTAGAACCATATATCAAAGGACTTATAAAGTGTATGGAGGTTGTTGGAATGGCTGTAGAAGCACACCCTCCTATAAAATTATCACAAACAAGTAGTTCTTTAAAAGTAGTTCAGACTTTACTTATAAAATCTACAAATGACATAAGATCCTTGTGGATTTTGGGAGCGAAAGGATACTCTATTCAAGCTGCAACTATTGCATCTTCATTATTTGAGTCTTCTATAATGATAAATTATATAGGTGATAATGACGATTTAGCTAACGAATGGATAAAACATACCAATCCCGCAGGTTTGCCTAAAAAATTAGGTGCTTATACAGAAGAAGTTTTCAAAAAATTGGTCACAGACTATGATTCTGCTACTAGAGAGCAGCTTGATGTATACGGAATATTATGTCGTGCTAAACATGGAAATCCAACGTTATTGAAAGTACATTACTATAAACTAGAAGATGATACAATTGTAGCCGATTATGGTCCTGAAAATGGCGAAGAATCTATAAAACTGACATGTTTTTCAATTGAAAATTCAATATCTTTTATGATGATAGCACTTGAATCCTTCATAAATAATCATCTTAGTAAATTTCAAATTGATTTTTCAAATCTGATTACAAAATTTGAAGAAACAAGATTATATTATGATGAGTTAGTCACAACATCAATTAAGCGCTGGGGTAAAACTGAATCAGATAATTAACCAAAAATAAAATCTTTTAAATTTAAAATTATACCCGTAGCAAATTTGCTACGGGTATATTAAACTTTTTTTGTCTCTGAACGGTCTTTCAAAACCATTTCAAATAATCCTGTTGCTGATAACCCAGCTAATCCACCTGCCCATAAGCTAATCAAATCTAAGTAGCTAAAGGGATATGCAGCCGTCCCAATTCCTAATCCAATTTACATTTTTCTGATTCATTAATGGCGGAGATACCCTTTCCACTACAATAATGTTATTAGAATTTATATGAATAATTATTTCTTTCATTAGATACTATTATTGATTTCAATAGAATATTAGCAAGAAATTATATATAGTACAGGACACTCAGTTGTATAGTAATTTATCTTGACCAAAATATAGTGAAATATTCAAAGAGTTTTCAACATTATACATGTAAAAATAAATAATAATTCTATAATTTTAATCAATATGACAAAAAACGACAATAATTTCTTTTTAAAAGTGTTATTATATCTTTTGTCCTAATTAATTGGGGAATTAAATAGGACTTTTGTTTTTTGAAAACTACAAATAGAACAAGGGGACTAGAAACATGAAGAAATTAAGTATTTTCTTATTGGCATTGATGCTAATCTTGTCGCAGCCAAGTTTTGCAAAGGCATCATCAACAGAATTGAAAGAGCATTGGGCAGCAGCTCTAATGGAGGATTGGATATCTAAAGGGATATTAAAAGGTTATGAAGATGGCAAAGTGCATCCAGATCGTTCAGTTACCAGAGCAGAATTTTTAAGTTTATTGCATAAAGGCTTCGATAATAGAAATATTTATGATACTTCTAATCTAAAAAATCAATTTAAAGATGTATCTTCGAAAAATTGGTATTATCAAGATGTTTTACAGGCTGTTCATGAAGGATTTATCAAAGGATATCCTAATAATACTTTTCAACCTAATAAAACGTTAACAAGGCAAGAAGCAGCCGTTATTTTGGCTAATAAATTGAATTTAAAAGAAGATAAGCTAGATCTTTTAAAAGAGTATACAGATTCTAACACTGTAGCTACATGGGCAAGTACCAGTTTTGCAGGAGTATTAAACCATGCTGTACTTACTGGATATCCAAACAAAACATTAATGCCTAAGAATCAGTTAACACGCGCAGAAGCTGTAACATTATTGGATAAGGCGATTACATATCAATCTTCTACAGTCAATCCAAAACCAATTGTAGATGAGACAACCACCGGTAGTCCATCAAGTGCTTTTACTAACTTTGGTGGAGGCGGTAGTAAAACAACATCAAAAGTTATCACTACTGTAGATCTCCAATTAGATTCGGATAAAGATGGTTTACCTGACTACATGGAAGAACTATTAGGCACAGATAAGAACAATCCTGATAGTGATGGAGATGGGCTGACAGATGGACAAGAAGTTAACAGAATTGGAACCAGTCCATTAAAAGCTGATACTAACGGCAATGGGATGAAAGATGGATTAGAAGATAATGATCATGATGGTTTGAATAATATTAGAGAAATGCAATTGAATACTGATCCAAACAATGAAGATTCAGATTTTGATGGATGGAATGATGGTCTTGAAATTCAGAGAGAAACCGATCCTTTAAAAGCTGATACAGACAATGATGGTTTAGATGATTCTATAGAAGAAAATTTTGGGATGAATCCTTTAAATTCTGATACTAATGGAAATGGAATTAAAGATGGTGATGAGACTGTGTTGTATAAAACAGAGATTGCTTCTTATGAGAGCGATCCTTATGTAACTCCATCGGTTAAAATCTCTTCTAAAGCAAAACAAGCTGATACCACTGTAATTACAAATGTTTATGGTGAAGATGCTTTTATCAATAAAAATATTCCTGGTTATATAGGAGCACCTTACGAATTTACTACAGATGTAAAGTTTGATACAGCAGAAATGACTTTTGAATATGACCCTAGTTTACAATCTAGTGATTTTGAACCTACAATCTTTTATTATAATAAAGAGAAACAGCTATTAGAAAAAGTGCCTAATCAGACGTATAATCCGGCTACTCATTCTGTAACTGCTATTGTAAAACATTTTAGTACTTACATTCTTTTGAATGGTCAAAAGTGGGATAAAGCTTGGGAAGAAAAAATGAAAGTACCTGAAACAACTAATGGCAATTTAGATATTGTATTTAGTATCGACACTTCTGGGAGTATGGTTGATAATGATCCAGACAATTTAAGATTAAAAGCAGTAAGTAATTTTGTTGATAAATTAGGTTCTAATGATAGAGCATCAATTTACCAATTCGATGATTATCCAGTTCGTAGAATTGCTTTAAGTTCTAATAAACAATCAGTGCAACAGGCAGTATACAGTGTTCACGGCGCTGGTGGAACTGATATTTATTACGCTTTAAGTCATGCTGTTAGAGAGATCAAAAATAATAGTAAACCAGAAAATACTAAAATTATCGTTCTTCTAACTGATGGTCAGGGAAATTCAAATAACAATCGAATCGATTCTGTTTTAGAAGAAGCCAAAGAACTGAATATCATTATTTATACTATTGGGTTAGGTGTACAAGCAGATAAAGATAATTTAACGCATATTGCTTATGGATCAGGTACGGGAGGAGAATATTTCTTTGCATCTTCGGCTGATGTAATAGATTTAGCATATGAAAATGTAGCAAAAGAAACTATTGATTTGGCTTTAGATACAGATCAGGATGGATTACCTGATTATTTTGAAATTAATGGCGTACGTCTCGGCAATGGTGAATGGATACATGGACTTGATCCGAAAAATGCAGATACTGACGGAGATGGATTATTCGATGGTGAAGAACTGAAATGGCTGCTAGATGATCAAAATACTGACTTAATCTATTTCACAATGAAATCTGATCCTACGAAGTACGACACAGATGGAGACAGTTTACATGATCGAATGGATGCTGAACCTCTAATTTATAATCTGACAGACCGTAATGCAACTTTAATGGCAGATCTAAGCTATGTAAATTTAGAATCCTCTCAAGGAAAAAATATGGAAGAACTACGAAATAACATCGACATAGATAATCGATTTAATATGTCATCATATGACTCTACTTCTCTTATTAATCCTAATCCCTACCTTGAGTTAGCTGGATGGAAAATTATCAAAGCACAACATCATGACCAAGATAATAGTGGATTTGCTGCTGTAGCTCTAAAAAGAGGAAATACAATTGCTTTTGCTTTTAGAGGAACAGAGATGAAAGAAAGTAATGATCTGGTAGCAGATGCTGTGCTTTTTGTATCTAATAGCAACATGATGACTTATTATACTGAAGGTTTTGTAGCTAGTGTGCTCAAAGAAAATCCAAATGCTAAAGTTTATAGTATTGGGCATTCTTTAGGCGGTTTTCTTTCAAGTGTGATTTCATATGATCTAATATCGTTAAATACTAGCCGATCAGATGGAAATCAGCAGGCTTACAAAGTATTTAAAGAAAATAATTTTACATTTGTTAAAGGAAAAAACTTTAATCCTGCTCCATTATTCATAAGTGCACATTTGATTTCTATTGTAATGAACGGTGCACTTAAAAATGTTCCTTATTTACAAAATGCTATTCCTCTTGAAGAAGCTACAAAGCCGCAATATCAAGATCAAATCGATAATTATTGGATTGAAGGAGAGTTTTTAAGTTTGGTAACCTATTTTGGTGGAGGTGTAAGGATTGGAAAAGTATATCCTGCCTTTACTCCTAAATCTGGAAATGCAATTATTCAACCTACTATAGATATTGTGACAGGCATTATGACAGGAGCAGAAGAAGTTTTTAGTAGACATGGTATTAATAATTTTTATGAGCAATTTCCTAAAATAAATTAAATTATATGGAAAAGTTGGTTTCGATGAAGAATCCAACTTTTCCATATTGATAAGGTGATAATGATGAAACTAAAAAGAAGAGAATTAGCTATACTAACAGATGAACAATTACAAAATTGTATAATTTCTGAAATAGAAGTAGAAATATATATGCTCAATGAACTTGATCATACAGGGAGAATCATTGGCTACAGTGAAAGCTCTATTCAAACAGAAGTAGGAAGATACTTGAGAGAAATTTGTGAAATCAAAACTAAACAAAATTATTTGAAATTATTGTAATATTCTTAGAAAGGAATACTCAATTGTGATAGATAATAATGAGAGCTCAAATGACAACAATATCTTAAAACAAGATATTGAAAAGAGATTAAATAAGGTTAGAAATTTAGCAATAGAATCAAATAATTTAAAATTCTTAAAAATGGTATATAAAGTCGAGAAAAAAATAATAAAAATGAAATTAAAAAATAATCTAACACCTCTTAAATTAAATCATTATAATCATGAATTAATTAAGATTGAATTAAAACTTCATGATTATAATCAATATGGAAGTAGTAAAGAATACGCAATAATAGCTTACACAGTAGTATCAGCAGGAATAGCAACTATTTTAAGTAAAGCATATATAGTACAAGCTATAGAACATCTTAACGATCCGAAGTATATTGATGATAAAATATCCTTACAATTTAGTATAGGCCTTTCTAATTTAATGATAACATTGACTGCAGGAGCCATAGGATTTGTAACTTATGCATATGCACATTTATCACAAAACAGAGCACGATCTTCTGATAAATTGATATTAGCTATACTATTTCCTATAATATTATTAATAATATTTATTGATGTATCTCAATCATTTGAGTTATCACTCCCATCATTGTTATGTTTTGCAGTCGGTTATAATTTTCAAATTTTATTACTTTTTGCTAATAAAATTTTAGAAAAAGTAAAAGAAACTATTGAAAAGATTTAGATTATAAAATCTATATATAATTAGCTAAAAGGCTACTCTTAAAAAGAGTAGCCTTTTTGTTTCAATAAATATATTATGTTCATGTTTTATTTATATTTTGTAAATCATCATGTTCTTTAATCCTCTCTTCCCTTTCTTTAGTAATTTGTATATTGGTTATTGTTATCTCAATATAATTTTTATTATCTATGAAGCCTAACACGTACACCTCTAGTTGTAGCTTTGGTCAGAACTGATGGCGTCACACCTTTTGGATGCTTAACCATATTTTTGAAAACTAATTTTATAACTATTGTACTTCTATTATTGAATCGTACAATGCTATATTTACTCTGTTATTACCACTACACCATCGATTCCAACACTAAATAGCGTTTTCGTTTCAGCATCAGTTTCTATTTCATGTCGTTTACCTTCTAATAAATTTAGTATTCCAGTATCTTGTTCATCTCCATTAATTTTTCTATATAGGTTTGATTCTCTAAAAAAATCAGCACTCTTAGCTAAATTATTTTGAATATTTTCTTCATACTCTTTTACATATATATTTAACAAATTATATATATCTTTCATTAGACCAATTTTTAAACCTTCACATGGAATTGTATATAAAATAAATGCTGTACCATTTAAAAATTTTTCTTCCGTCTCTTGGTCTGATAACATGCTTACTAGAAAATAATAATATTTAAAAACCATCTCATCCCCATCAACTGTGACCTTCTTTTTTTCGGCACCCTCTGGATCAATAACATCTAAATAAATTTGGTTAGGTATACCTGGTGTCTGATTTTTTTTTGTTACACGTACGGGGAGTTTGGCAAATGTAGATACAATAATTTTTTTCAAGTTAGAGCCTTTATATGTTTTCGATTGATTTGTTGAATATTTAAAATCAATCGAAGTAACATTTTTTAATTGTGTTTCAGCTTTTCTAATATAATCTATTTTTGAAAAATCGCTACTATCAAATGAACCTTTAGCTTCAATTAAATAAGATTGTCCACTTTTTGCTATACCCCACAAATCTGGACGCGATCTATTTCCTGGTCTGAGATTAGGTGTAATTGATTCGTTAGATAGATGCTCAGTAAATTTAATTTCAAGCTGAATCTGAGCATAGAGATGGGCAAAAATCATTCCGATGAAAAAGCCTACAGCACCTTTTTCACTACTCTCTAAAAATGATACGTTTTTAAATCGAAGATGTAGAGAACTTTTATCTATAAATGTATGAATTATATTCGTTTTCCAATTTAGAATTTCTTTCGGGAAATAGTTAGAATTATGATATTTATATGGTGATCCTACTGTAACTGCTGCAGCATACAAAGCATTTTTGGAAAAAGATAGTTGTTGATTATCTGCTCTAATATTTTTTTGTTCAAAGTCGGATAAACTATCAAAAAGTCTGTAAGTAATCATTACTATCCCTCTATTCAACAAGTATTTATTTTATCTTTGCCCTTTGTATTCAAACATGACAGAATGCTTAAGTAGATCTGCAGGATTAGGATACAACTGATACACTCTGTCAAGAAGGGTATTCGCATCTTCATTTGTCATATACTCTTCGATTTGCTTGCTACATGCTGATTTAATCAATTTCTCTGCTTCTGGATCTAGCCCAACAATACGTGTTACATGCAGTATATTTGTAGTTCCATCGATAAGATACATTGGGACAAGATTATCTAGCTGTAGGAACATCTTGATTGTCTATAACTCTCTACCAATTACAGTTAATGTGCAATCATATACCAAAGGTGATCCAAGATAAGATGATAAACGTTACGTGATTCTCAATATAGATATGAATTCGAAGTAGATCCAACTTAAAATTTCTGATTTCTTTTTTAGAAGGATTCATCATATAACAGCGAATATGAAAAATCTTTCCTTTGATATTTGCAAAACTGTAATCTTGCTTTGGGTTAGGATTGATGAATAAAGAATTTTTTCTTAATTCTTCATTCATCAAGATAGATAATCCTTTCTTGCTCTTAAATTATAAAATCTGGTTCATAATATGAATTATTCTCATTTACTTGTTAAAAAATATAGTACTATCTTCACAATTCATTACTTTCAGTTAATAGTGTCCATTAAAATGTATAAGTTGAGAAGAATGAATTAACAAATATGAATTAGAATACCCTTTATTCATCATACTATATCCTCATTTTTTACATAAGTGTTTATGATTATCATTTTTAATTATATCAGGTTTTTAATACAAATTTTGCTTTAATCATTCTGGTTTGGAATACAAATCTCACCACAAACAGTAATACCTAAGTAATTAGTAAAACTGTATGCAAAATGGTATAATATCGTTTTTTTCGGGTCTTTTATTAGAGTCATCTACAACTTCAGCAATAGAATAAAAGCCCACCATTTCAGCGGTTAAAACATACAGAACAAAATCACACTCACCGCGCTGCTTTAGTTCTTCTTTCAAATGTTCCGGTTTCCACCAGGGAACCACTGGATTAAAATAATCCCTCTGTAATAGCGGAATAAGGTCTTCTCTCCATATACTGTTGTTGCAGGTTCCCCCTAGAAAAACTTTTTTCATCTCAGGATCCTCCATAGCATTTGTGGTAATACACCACTCAGTTGTGCGACTTTTCCATAGGCAAAGAAGGCCATTTATGGTTTCTAAACGGTCTTCTCTTTTCATTTGCGATCATCGCGATTAGCAGAAAAGTACATAAAAACGTTCCCACCATGGAAATGGAAATCATGGTTTCTGCTGATAGCTGACTAAAGTGGGTAGTGATAATAACGATGACGACTGCTAAACAAGGTCCAGTAGATTCTGCTTGTTGCATGTACAACTGTAACAAGTGTTCAGTGATCATCACTTTAGATTTTTACGATCATTGTTTGATCACACATAGAACTTTCTTCATATTGCCATTGCACCAAAAACTCATAGCTGATGTCTCCCATCAAAGAAACAGCAACATTTACTTGTTTCACCTTTCCCCGTACCCCAAATTGAGGATCCTCATCATCGTTCGTAATATGTTTAACAAGCTCATCGACTTGAATCGGAGGTACAACGGTATTCTTAATCGTCTTTTGAAGTTCTTTACGTTTCTCACTAAGAATTTGGTTAATAAAAGGGTTATCTTTTATTGATTCGATGGTCGTTGTAATATTTTGCAGTTGTTGTTGTAACCGTCTAATATATTGAGCTCATGATTCTTCAGTGTGAGGGATAAAAATTAGTGCTGTTCGGAATCCTTCTTCGTCTGAATGACTCTTTGGACAAACTGTCCTAATATTTGCCCATCCTGCCTGAAGATATAGTTGTACTACATCATCTAAATCTCTAAGATCTAGCTGACTTAATCGATCATTCTCAATCTCTATTTCAATTTGAGACATAGAGTTTTCTATAACAAGACGATGATTAATGTAGTTTATTAAGTCATTCTGGCTATCTATCGTTAATTCTTTTCTTTCTTGCAATACTTTTTCTATAGAGTATGGTTTAGCTTTTATTTCCGGTACACCCATAATATTCAGCTCCTATGAAATATGAAATGTAGACAGGTAAAGCCGTATCGATAGAAGATAATTCTTCGATACGGCTTTGATCAGTATTTAGTGAATATGAATAAGACGATAAATAACAGCGGCTGCTTCTGCGCGAGTAATAGGCGCTTTAGGCTTAAACGAACCATCAGGATATCCATAAAGAGTGCCTTGTTTGACTACTGTTTCTACATATGGTTTCGCCCATTTAATGATCTGATTTTGATCCTTAATGTAGGATTTACATCTGCAAGTAGTGGTAATCCATACGACACATTTGAAAGGATAATAGCTGCTTGTTCTCTTGGAATCTGCTGGTTAGGTGCATATTTAACGCTAGTCAATCCTTTTGTTACTCTATTATTAAGAGCAATAGCTAATTCTGTAGCTTACCAAGCATGGATATCCGGCTGCTATACTAATCACGTTGATTTGTGAAGCTTCTGTATACTGTTCTTTGCTTAAACGTTACATTTATGGACACTCTGACTGCCTCCTACAGCAATCGTTAATGCCACAAATCCTGTACCGACTCGCTTTAGTATTGTTGATTTCAAAACGCGTTACCCTTTTTGGTATATTCGTTTCCACCTCTTACGTTGTAATCACCCTTTCCAAAATGTATGCGTGACATTACCAACTATAATTTCACATTTTAAGCCGAATTCATGGATCATCATTTCTCTCTAAACGTAGAAATAAGTCATACTTAAACAGACCTACTTAAAACTAAAAAAACCACCCGGCGATAACTCGCTAAGTGGTTTTAATTTGGATTAATACTATATTAATCGATTTTTTTTCACTTGTAGTTCCTTTAGAGTAGTCATTTAGTATATTTTTGTATCCTATTTTAAAATATAATTTCTATACCTCTCTTATCAGTATAGTTAATGTGGAATTAGCTATTCTTTAATGATCTACTACTATGATTGGTATTTACTTATAATGTTCAATAAAACTCATACAGAAATCAAAAAAATCGCTCTCTTTAAGCAAATCTTTATATGAACAAAAATATTGATCCATTATTGTCTGATGTTGATCATTAAAGTTTCTTCTTTTTTCTTCTATAAACTGTGCAAGATTGGTCCATTTATGGTGTGCTGCAAGTCTTTCAAAAGCTAAAAATGACCCTAAAACATGGGATAGTGAGTATTCAATCCCAAACTTTTCGTTCAAGCATATTCGTTGCAAAATATAGCTTTCTAGGTTGTCTGGAATAGAAATATTTTCAAAAACGGCTGTTGGTTCTATCTCATCTAGTTCGTCAGACGATTTTTCCCCTACAGCAATTTGTTCTTCACACGATTTTAGCAACTCTTGCATTCTAGCATCGTGAAGTGGATGAATATAAATCCTACCGCAGAAGTAATATTCTTGATGATATTTAGCTCTAAATTCCAAATAGTATTGAAAGTAGCCGTAGATACACATATATAATTTTGAGGTTACATTACCACTATTCTCTAGTATACGTTCTTTTAGCGTAGGGAATTGAATACTGAAATCGCAAAGATGTACTAACTCATGAATAACTACTGATCTTATAAAAATTGTACCATCTGAACCTGAATAAAAGCCAAGTTTTTGCATGTTAATAAGAATGATATGTTGATTTTGTTGGCGATATTTTTCTGATTGTTCTTCTATAGGGATATATGTAGCATTAGGTGCATTGTTAGAATCGATTTTAGCTTGATGAATCTTCTTTAAATCTTCATAAAAGTACTCCGAGAAAATCAATCGTGCATTGATATCCTTTATCTTTGCACCTAAAATCCTGCTAATATAGTCCAAAGCAGGACGAGCATAGAACTTTAGAATCTCTTCATGAGACCAATCGATTAATCCACCTGATTCTATATCGATCGCTCCATATTTTGTCACTTCAGTCTTATAGCCCATTTGAATTCCCCTTGTACATTTTTTATATATTTTTTAATAGCATCTTAATAAGCTATACTAATTACTAAACTATAGTAATAATGATTACTAATACGATAATCAAAATTCAGGAGGCTCTACATGAATTCTCATTTAGATATGGCTATATCATTAAAAAACCATATGGACACTGTTATTCAGGAGGTTGAAAACTATTCAACATTGTTAATAAAGTTGTACCCTAATATACATGATGATAGTTTTTCTGGAAGTTCTAGCAATTATACAAATGAAGTCAAACTAGTACGTAGGGACCGTGATTTATATCAACAAAAACAAAAAATTAAAATGGCTTTTGATGGATTGGATTTTGAGCAAACTAAAATGATTCATGCCATAATGATTATCGGAAAATCACATGAAGAAATAGGCGAAGGTCCTAATATTGCAATTAAAAAAACATTTAATACAGTGATGGCCTTAGATAAAGAACAAAGTGTAGAAATGATGGTTTCAAAAATAGGAAACCTACACAATGATCTGGGTAAATATTTAAAAAACGGAATGTCGTTGCTTCATTTCTAACTTATCTTTGATCTTACTACACGATTAGAAAAAAATCATAAAAAAAAGCCCTACATAGCATATATGTAGGGTTTTTTTGATCAAATCTTATACTGTAATGGCATACGCTTTTGATAGTATGTCAAATAATGAATTCCTATCGATCGTAACGAATCGCAGTCTTCATCAAATCCATCTGCTATGGTTTGGGTATTATGAGCATCTGAGCCCAATACCAATATTTCTCCTCCAAGATCGACATAGCGCTTAATGATATCGTAACCCGGAATAGGAGAACCAATTTTACGACCCATTACTGTTCGATACCCGGACGTATTCACATCGAGGCCTTTTCCTTGATTCACGAGCATTCGCAGTGCTTCATCGATTAAATCGGTATAGTCATGATGAGCATAAGCCAAGGAATAGTATGGGTAAGGACTGTATCTTCGCAAGTAGCCGATATGACCGACTACATCAAAATCAGGAGTATTACGTGTCGATGCGACAACCTCCTGTAGATACTTCATGAGCTGTTTTTCAATATAAATAAAAGTATGCTTTTACATACACGTTTCTCTGTCGAAATGTAATCGCCTGATGCTCGATGGCATGCTGTGGAAAGTGAAAACCGGTGCGCCTTGAAGAGATTTGCCCGAACGGTTTGGGCCTTGGGAAACCGTGTACGGGTTTTACGCCTTGTTCGACGGACCGTTCAACTCGTTGATTTTCTTTTCAAATTCTGTGCGCAGCTTCTCTTGATCCTTCACTAATTTTTGAATAAGCTTAATCGCATCGCTGTTATAGTCATCTAGCATTAACAGCGTCACTTTGCCCACTTCCTTCTTAATATTGCTCTCTGCTTCTTCCAAGATCTTAAGAAGATTCGGAATCAATAAATTATTAGAGTCTTGCTTCGTCGGAGTGGCGATATTGAGCGCGTACATACCTCGACTTACCCTTTTGATTTTTCCATAGTGATTCAAGGTCTGCACGCTGCCAGCGAACACGCCGTCGGTAATGGGAATTTCAAGGGTATTGTCGACATGCGCTCTTATCTCCTTCCAGTTATATTCCTTTTCTGGATCAGAACTAAGCAGTTGAACAATCACGTCTTTCGTTTGTGCGCTGTGCGAAATTTCATTTGTCACAATTATGACCTCCGTGTTTCGAATTTTAAAACTTGTTTATACTTTGCATATTTTTACTATATAATCAAAGTTTTTAAATGTAAATACATAATTTTATAAAATGATCAATTTTTCTAATAAATTGAATTTAACATTAAAGTTTTTAAAAATTATAGATAATAATTCACTTGAAAATTTAGAGAATATTTTGGTCTAGAATGCATTAAAAAAGAAGTATTTAAGGGCTTCTCCTCAAAAAGTAATCCCTAAGTATACAGTTTGTTGATTTATTAGGCGCTAAGAAATAAAGAGCAATCATCTAATAAGAAACTCAAGTTATGATTGCTTTTTTTGAGTTATTGAATTACTTTCATCTTTACTAAACTGGTGGCTCGTATCCAGCAGCTCTTAAAGATTCCACAAATTAAGCTTGGTCTTCCTGCTTTTTAATCAGCTGATTACGCCCCGCCAGTCAATACGAATTTCACTACCATAAGCAAGATTCCTGCCACTGTATAGCGGCCTTCCTTCGTGTTCAGGAAATTCCTAAACCAACCTCCCATGCCTTTGATACTTCCCCAGCATTTACGGATCACGCTTTTAATTCTTTTCATCTTGTCTCCTCCTCTCCGCTTCTTCAAATTGCAATATAAGTTTCAGCAGTCATGGTCGAACATGAACGACGTAATTACTACATATTCCAAAGCTTTCGTCTTACTATCTGTTCATGTTCAAAGTAGAATAAATTACCGAAACACGATTTCAGGGTTTTAACTTTCAAGCTGAATAGGCATTTTTGAAGCTTAAACATCATATGTAAATGGATTTAATTTATTCACATTCGCTCGTCGTATCTTTCAACGCTCTATCCGTTGGGCAGCGCAGTCGACCCGTTGGCCGGATCCCGGCCGCTCCGCTGCAGTTCCATTCGCATGAAACAAAAAAGAACGGCTCACTATAGGAGCCATCCCTTCAACCTTCCTTGTAATATCGAATACACTGAGCGTATAAGCTTTGTAGCAAGTAGACGGCACCTTCTTTTAATCATCCAGAACACCTAAATCCACTATCGGGATTGAATTTGATTCGTCTCGTTTGTCATCCTTTATGCTATCCCTGACCAACTTCTCACTATAAGAAAGCCCGTCATTTTTTTGTATTTCATTAGCTCTTTGTTCTTTACTGGTATTGCGTTCAATTTTCCTTTCTAATACCTCTCTCCCATAAATGAGTAAGAAGGTATGAGTAGGACCATCCTTAACATATTGTTTACGATAAATAAGATTTTTATTCTGCAATTTAGATATCCAGCGACTTATAGTTCTACTAGAAACATTAAAATATTCTGATGTTTTTTCTATGCCTACCCATGTCTCGCCAGTGTAATTCCCAGAGTAAAATGTAAGATAAATATATAATTTCATAGCGCCACCACTTAAATCTCGTAACAAGAAGCTGTCCATCATTGGTTTAAATATTGGAACATAACTAAAATTCTCTAACATTTCTTTTTTCCATTTTTCGTATGTTTTATGAGAATACTCACGATCACTCTTCTTTTGTTTTTCTTTAAATAATTCAACTGCTTTTTCACGCTTACTTTTTTCCATGTTTCCATCCTTCCAGCTTTATAATTGACAAAAATGTCTCCCTATCTATACGTAGTATAGGTTTCAAAGGCCTCTTTATTTTAGAGTATTTTCCTTATTAAGATGTTATAGCAGTATAACTCCTTCCTTACACAATCTTTTGATTTATGTTTTAAATTTTATTCACCTTCTACTTTTCGATTAGTTCTTAAAATATAATAATTTAATCGAATATGATTTCAGGGTTTTCATTTCCAAGCTGAAGAAGCTATTTTTGTGTCTACTATTAGATTATTTGTAATAGCATCTTAATCATTTTATTGATCTAAAGTACATTTTTATAAGCAAAGAAGCATTAATGATTGAGTGAACTCATCGTTAATGCTTCTTTTGCAGATGAAAATTTTGTGAATTAAATGTTTATTTTTTATTTTGACTCCAATATTGTGTTAAGATACTTAATGCTTCTGGACGATGTTCTTCCATAGCTTGCGACCAACTTATACCAGTATCAGTAGAAAAAGCTGCCATGGCATCAATCAACTTTGAAACTTGGCTATTCATAAGTACATAGCCATCCTTACTTATTAATTTTTCGACTTGTGCTTCTTGACTTACATCCCAATTTTCGACTGTTAGCATATCACTGCTATTTCGCAATTGGATCTTCAAATCTGCTACTTGTTTAGATAAAAGAAGATCTTCATAATTCATATCTAGCTTTATGCTATCTTGGTTACCTTTTGTACTATCACTTTCAATGATTATATCTTGTCCAGATCCTACTTGAAATAAGTACGTATCATCACCTTGGCCTCCATATAATCGGTCGTTTCCTAGCCCACCATCGAGAATATCTTTTCCAGCATTACCGAACAACTGGTCATTTCCTTCTAAACCATACATAAAATCATTGAGTTCATCTCTTCCATACAATGTTTCATCACCGGTGGATCCTCGTGTAATAACATGTTCTTCTAATTTAGCTTGATCCCAAATGACTCCATTTGCAAATAAGACTTTCTCAATTTGATAAGCATATACACCTTGCTCATCTTTGGAAAAATAAGAACCAATAGTGAGTTGATCTGTTGTTCCTAGAATATGAAGTACTAGACTACCATTATCCTGAAGAATCTCTATTTGTTCTGGATTAACCAATAGTTGAATGCTGTCTTGATCTTGCAGGGTACTATTTCCATCGTATATTAAATCTTGGCCATATCCACTACCAAAGATATACGTATCACTTCCACGATTTCCATACAACTGATCGTTTCCAATACCGCCATCCAGAGTATCATTACTAATACTACCGTATAATATATCGTTACCTGCTAAGCCTTCCATAAGATTATTAAGATCACTACGACCATATAAATTATCTGCTGTTGTAGTACCTCGAGTGATCACTCGCTCTTCAAGTTTTAATTGATTCCAAACTGTTCCATCTGAAAAAGTTAATTGATCTATCTTATGAATAAATTGTCCTTTTTCATTTTGATCAAAATAGGAGCTGATAGTAAGTCGATCTGTAGTTCCTTTGATCTGTATCACTAAACTATTATTATTTTGTAATACTTCAATCTCATTTGGTTTTACTAGCAACTGTACAATATTGATCTCATTGGTTAAAGTTTGACTTTCAAATAATAAATCTTGGCCGTATCCTCGACCAAATATATAGGTGTCTTGTCCTGAACTCCCATAAAGTTCGTCGTTTCCTTCCCCACCATCAAGTACATCACGACCCATGTTCCCGTATAGCTGATCGTTTCCTCCAAGACCTTCTAACCAGTTGTTGAGATCATTACGCCCATATAGTACATCTGTTTCTATCGTACCACGAGTAATCACATGTTCTTCCAGTTTGGTTTGATTCCAAATCGATCCATCTGAAAAAAGTACTTGTTCTACTTTGTTTGGATATTTTCCCTTTTCATCTTGATAAAAATAAGAACCTACAGTTAACTGATCAGTTGTTCCTTTAATTTGAAAAATAAGATTTCCATTATTCTGTAAAATGTCAACTTCGCTTGGTTTAACAAGTAATTTTATAGTATCTATATCATCATCGGAGGCGTTACCATCATAGATAAAGTCTTTTCCATACCCTTTTCCAAAAATATAAGTATCGCTTCCTCGATTACCGTACAATTCGTCGTTTCCTGCACCACCGTCAAGAATATCAGCCCCTGCTTCTCCATACAAGGTATCCCTGTCATCTCCACCAGTCAGTACATCATCACCATTACCACCAAATAATTGGTCTATTCCTGACTTACCGTCTAGTACATCATTACTTTCTCCACCAATTAATACATCATTTAAGTTAACAATTTCTTCTATTTTGGTCTGATTCCATACGGTACCATTTGAGAAAATGATTTGTTCAATTTTATGACTATATTGGCCAGCTGACTCTAAAGTAAAATAATTATCTACTCGCAAAGTATCAGTTGTATCAATAAAGCGTAAAACTAGATCATTAGACTCGCGAATTAATTCAATATCAGTTGGATTGACAGAAAGCTTGATTTTATCCATTTTTCCAGTAGTAGTGTCTGATTCAAATATCGTATCTTGACCATATCCTTTAGAGAAGATATACGTATCATTGCCAGTACCACCAAACAGACTATCATTTCCAACCCCACCATCAAGAATATCGGCGTCTGCTCCTCCTTCTAAACGATCATTCCCAAATCCGCCATATAAAGTATCCACACCTGCTTCACCATATAAAGTATCATTACCTTGTTGCCCATACAAAATGTCATTTCCAGCTTGACCATACATGTAATCGCCAATTTTATCTTGGCCATACAAAATATCACTACTGTTGGTACCACGAGTCATGACCTGTTCTTCTAACTGTGTTTGGTTCCAGACCGTGCCATCTGCAAATGTTACTCTTTCAATTGCCTGAGAATAGGGATCTTTTACAGTGC